>CALMRE010000175.1 GCA_937871295.1 uncultured bacterium
CGGCCACCAAGCCATCGGCACGGCGGGGTCACGCGATGGCCTACGACAGCGCCCGCGGGAAGGTGGTCTTGTTCGGGGGATATAATGAATCAGAAAACAAAGCAATCGACGAGACATGGGAATGGGACGGCAACAACTGGACACAATTGAATCATTCTGTCAAACCCTTGGCACGATACCGTCACGCGATGGCCTACGACAGCGTCCACGAAAAAGTGATCCTCTTTGGGGGGACGATCGTTACGACACCCAACGACGAAACATGGGAATGGAACGGCACCGACTGGGCACAACTGAATCCTGTCGTCAGACCATCGACACGAGCAGCTCACGCGATGGCCTACGACAGCGCCCGAGGCATATCGGTGTTGTTCGGCGGCTCCTATGGCGGTGACGAAACTTGGCTCTGGGATGGTGGCGCCAACGACCGCCCCGGTCAGATAATGAACATCGCATGGGGCAGTTCGGGTATCACAGACGATTCGCAAATTCAATCGCTCTTCGTCTTCTTCAACGCCGGCGGCCTTGGCGACATTACAGGAACTCCGACCAATGGTGTTGACCTGCTGACATGGAAGCACGACCGCTGGGTCACGGTGTCGTCGAACGAGGCCGATCCCGACAACCTTGCCCCGGTGACTTGGGAAACGACCGACCCGGTCGAGATACAGACACTCCTCAACAGCGGTCTGCGCAAATTCAACTTCGCCGTTGTTCCCTCCGCCCCCAACGGCTTCCTGACCGACATGGGCTCCATCGCCACCGACTACGCCGAGGTCGTCGTCCGCTACACGATACCGTAGAAATGTAGGGGCGCGATTCATCGCGCCCAAATAATCGTTGACCTATCAAGGGCGCAATGAATTGCGCCCCTTGTATATTACCCTAAGCCGTGGCGAGTAGATTGTTCGCCCCTTGGGTAACCCCCGCATGTAGCAAACTCACTTGCCACGGCATTGAATCCCAAAGAGGAAAGGATTAAAAAGGTTCCGGCAACAGGCCGTTTCGCCCCCCGTCGTAAGGGTCGCAAGTAGCTTGGTCGTTGCCGGAAACCAAGGCGCAACCGTAGGCCCGAACAGTCGGTTGGTGGCAAGCACCGTATAACAAGGACGGGACAGGTTGCAAGGCATTATAAAACAGCGGAGGAGGAAATGGCAACAATTTTGGGGATCGATGTGAGTTCGGAGACATTGGATGCTTGCGCGCTCACCGAAGATGGAACGAAGCACTCGAAGGCATTCGTCTACTCATTGGAAGGATGTCGGAGCCTCGTCAAATGGGCTCAGAAGCATCAGGTCGGAGTCGTGGTGATGGAAGCCACGGGCGGGTATGAACAGCGCGCGGCGCTTGCGTTGGTACAGGCCGAGTTCCCGGTAAAGATCATCAACCCGAGTCAGGTTCGCAATTTCGCCAGAGGGATCGGGAAGATCGCCAAGACGGATCAGATCGACGCCTATGTCATAGCCCGTTTTGCACAAGTAGTTCCCTTGCCGGAGACCTTTCGTGTTTCCCTCGGGGAGATACGCTTGAAGCGATTGGTTCAACGGCGCGTAGTATTGATCGAGATGCTGTCGGCGGAGAAGAATCGCAAGTCTCTTGCCGACGACGAGATCATGGAAAGCATCTCGGCCATAATTGGGGTGCTTCAAAGCGAGGTCAAAAGAATCGAAAGCGCGATGGATGAGATACGGAAAGAAGACCCGGTGATCACGCGGAAATGCGAAGTCTTAACGAAGCAAAAAGGCATTGGCTCTATCACCGCGCTCTCTTTGATCGCGCTTATGCCGGAGCTTGGTCAGATAAACAGGAAACAGGCTGCCGCTCTCGCAGGACTCGCGCCCATTGCGCGAGACAGCGGTAAGATGAAAGGCAAACGATTCATTTCCGGTGGCCGCTTCGATGTCAGGCGTGCGCTGTATATGCCGGCATGGGTGTCCGTTCAGCGTGATCCGGAAATGCGCGATAGCTATGAAAGACTGGTCGGAAAGGGTAAATTAAAAAAGGTGGCTATCGTTGCCATCATGCGAAAACTACTCATAAGATCGAATGCATTGCTTAATAGATATTGCTTCGGAGGGGGCGTGGTCAACGAAAGTTTTTGTTGACAACCAAGACAGTCGCTACAACGCCGCGACACCTTCCGCCCCATTGTGCCCTCCAAGGGGATTTTGCATTCTCTGAAAAGCGGTGCTATACTGCCTTTCCACTGGTGATGGAGAGCCGCGATGACCGAACATGCCGTACAGATAGTTCTTCCCGGCGGGGCGACCGAAGAGGCGAACCTGTCGTCCGAACTGTTGATCTATGCTTTTCGTAGGATATCCTTCAGCGTAACGATATGGTGAAAATAGTCGCTTTCCCGAAGTGACTTGTCGGGCCCGTAGATGCTGATAAGCGCCCGTTCCACCGTATGTCCCCGCGGTATTTTGAGCAGTCTGCATTTCCGTTCGACCGCCGGGATGACCTGCGGCCCGATCTCGCGGTCCTGATACTTGATCTCACAGACGGTAATGACCTTGTCGGAACGGCGATAGACCAGATCGATCTGAAACCGTTCATCACTTCTGCCGAAATAGGGGGCGGCGCGCAGGACCGTATCCTCAAAACCCATGATGCGGGCAAGTATTCCCGCATATTTGAGGCAGAAACGCTCGAAGGCGAATCCGAGCCAGATGTCGAAACTGTCCTTGGTGATCACCTCGAACAACTTTCGCGAGGTTGATTCCCGGATAGTCGACAGATTCGGCGCCATATACTTGAAATAGAAAGAGAGAAATTCGTCGACCAGCGTATAGGCCCGGAATTTCGACCGGGAATCTCGATCGAAAGGAACGACCGAGCGGATGATGTCGGCATGTTCGAGGTTGTCGAGATAAAGTTTCAGTCCCCCTCCCGACGGGATGCCGAGCCGGACCGATATCTCCCCGGCGCTCAGGGAACCGCTCTGCAGTAAAGTGACGATCTGCTGATAGGTGCGCCCCTCGCGGAATTGACTATAGAAAATACGGTCGGGTTCATTGAGCATGAGGCCGGCGGGAGAAAAACAGAGGCGATTCATGTTCTGTTCGAAGGATTGGGAACAGTCTATTTCCTCAAGGTATTTGGGAACCGTGCCGAACACCATCTGATATTTCAGCAATTCCTCTTCGCTGCGCCTGTCTTTGAAAAAGCGGATCGCCTCGTCGGGGAAAAGTCCGCGAAGCAGTATCTCGGCATTCACCCGGCCATATAATGCCTTGGAAGAAAGGACCCTGCGGACCATGAAGGAGGCAACCGATCCGCAGAGGATGAGCATCACCTTCTTTTTCTTCCAGAAGTTGTCCCAGAAGTATTTGATGATGCTGATGAGTTTTCCCTGTCCCGCGGCCATCCATTGAAGTTCGTCGAAGAAAAGGACCGGCTTTGCCCCGCTGTCCGTTTTCAGCAGGTGGTCGGTCAAATACGCGAAAACATCGTTCCAGTTCCGGAACTGCAGCGAAGCGGCAAGCGACTCTTCCTTCTGGGCGAAAAGTTGAGCGGTGAAATGTTGTATCTGCCCGCCGGTGTCGAGACCCTCCAAGGCTTCGAAACGGTAGAATTTCTTCTTCCCCGCGCCAAACTCCTCGACAAGGCGGCTTTTCCCGATCCGGCGCCTGCCGTAAATGACCACCAGCCGCCCATCGGCGGCACGGTAGGCTTGATCGAGTATCTTGGTCTCTTTTTCCCGTCCGACGAACATGGCTTTTCTCCGCACCGGTTTTCAAAAAAACCTTATCTCTGTTTGCGTATTATGTCAATAAAAAATGAGGAATCCGCAAACAGAGTCGTTTAAACTTTCTTTGCGGATTCCCGCGATTTTACATTCCTCCTCCGGTGTGCTATACTGCTTTTCCACTGTTGACGGAGCACCCGATGGCCGAAGAACATGCCGTGCAGATGATACTTCCCGACGGGAAGCAGGAGGAACTCCAACTCTCGCCGGGCGCCCACCTGAAGACGCTCGCCGACCGGTTCGCCGACCGATTCGACCTGCCGATACTCGGCGCGATCTGTGACAACCGCGTGGTGTCGCTCGAGGGGAAGGTCAACACCTTCTCAAGCATCGAGTTCATCACGATGCGCGACAAGAACGGGCGGCTCATCTTCCTCCGGTCGCTCCTGTTCGTCTTCATCAAGGCGGCAAAGGAGATGTTCCCCCACGCCCAATTGCACATCGAATACGGCATCGGCAACGGCCTCTACTGCTATTTCGAAGGGCTCGAATGGATACGACTCGAAGAGGTCGAGGAACTCGAAAAGAAGATGCGCAGTATCATCGCGCAGGACCTCCGCTTCATCCGCAAGGAGATGCCGACGCCCGAGGCGGTGCGACTCTTCAAGGAGGCGGGCCTGCAGGATAAGGTGCGGATATTCTCGACGCGGACCGACGAAACATCGAGCGTCTACTACCTCGGCGGGCTCATCGATTATTTCTACGGCCACCTCGCCTACTCGACCGGCGCCATCACCGATTTCCGCCTGCAGTACTACAACCGCGGCATCGTGCTGCTCATCCCCGACCAGCACGACCCGACGAAGGTCGAGGCGTTCAAGGACCAGCCGAAGTTCTTCAACATCATCACCGAGAACAAGAAGTGGCTCGACATCCTCGATCTCGAGAACTGCGGGCAACTCAACGAGGCGGTGCGACGCGGCCGCGCCAAGGAGATCGTGCTGGTGCAGGAATCGCTCCACGAGAAGAAACTGGCCATCATCGCCGACGAGATACACCGCCGCCGCGAGACGGTGCGGGTCATCTCCATCGCCGGCCCCTCCTCGTCGGGCAAGACCACGACCGCCAAGCGGCTCGCGATACAACTGCGGGTGAACGGGTTCCGGCCGATACTCATCAGTCTCGACAACTACTTCGTCGACCGCGACAAGACCCCGAAGGACGCGAGCGGCAAGCACGATTTCGAGGGGCTCGACGCGATCGATGTGGCGCTCTTCAACGAGCAGGTGCTGAGGCTCCTGCAGGGGAAGGGGACCAACCTCCAGCGGTACGATTTCCTTACCGGCAAAAGCACGCGCGGCGAAACGAAATACCGCCTGCCCAAGAACGGAATCATCATCGTCGAGGGTATCCACGGGCTCAACCCGCAGCTCTTCACCGAACTCAACTACGACCGCACCTACAAGATCTATGTCTCGGCGCTCGCCAACCTCAACATCGACCACCACAACCGTATCCCGACCACCGACTGCCGGCTCATCCGCCGCATGGTCCGCGACGCGCAGTTCCGCGGCCACGACGCCATCGAGACGATAGACCGCTGGCCTTCGGTGCGGCGCGGCGAGGAGCGCAACATCTTCCCGTATCAGGAACGGGCCGACATCATGTTCAACTCGTCGCTCGTCTACGAACTCTCGGTCCTGCGCAAGTACGCCGAACCGATCCTGCAGAAGATAACTCCCGACCGGCGCGAGCACCTCGAGGCGCGGCGGCTCCTCAAGTTCCTCTCCTTTTTCGAGCCGATCGATGAGACCGTCATCCCGTTCAACTCGATCATCCGCGAGTTCATCGGCGGCTCGGCCTTCGACTATTGAACTTTATCCCCTATAATTTGACATAGCCCTTCCTTTGTTCTAGTATTCACCGGCATTCATCGCGGGGCAGAGATGCAGATTTTTCCGCTACATACCGACAGCGTCGAGGCCGTCGGCGTCATGGGGAGGTACGGTGTTTCGCATACCGGCGTCGCTCTGATGCGCGACCGGTTCGCGGAGCGTTCGTTCGTGGTGAAGGGGCTTTCGAGTCCCGGCGCCAACGCCCTCAAACAGCATCTCCTGTCGCTCGGCGGCGAGGCGGCGCTCCCGAAACACGCGATCACCGGCGGCGCGGAAAAATGCGACCTTCTTTTTTCTCTGCGTGACGACCGCTATCCCGCCCTCATCGAACGGCTCCGGATGCAGTGTTTTCATCTGCCCGAAATTGCCGACGCGATCGAATTGTTCCGCACGGCGCAGGGGCCGTGGTACGACTTCCGGCACGACCGTATCCCGGCCGACCGTCCCGCGATCATGGCGATACTCAATGTGACCCCCGACAGTTTCAGCGACGGCGGCCGTTACGCGACGGCCGACGCCGCAGTGGCGCGCGCCGATGAGCTCATCGCGCAGGGGGCCGATATCATCGACATCGGTGGCGAATCGACCCGTCCCGGCGCCGCCCCGGTCGACGCGGCCGAGGAGACACGGCGCGTTGTCCCGGTCATTAATCGCATCCGCTCTGCGCATAAAAAGACGGTCATCTCGATAGACACGACCAAGGCGACGGTCGCGGCGGCCGCGCTTGCGGCGGGGGCCGATATCATCAACGATATCTCGGCGCTCACCCACGATCCGCAGATGGCTTTTGTCGCTTCCCAAGCGGCGGTGCCGCTCATCCTGATGCATATGCGGGGGACGCCGCGCACCATGCAGGACGATCCGCGCTACGACGATCTTCTCGCCGACATCAACGCCTACTTTGACGCGGCGATACTCCGGGCGCTTGACGCCGGGGTGAAGCGGGAAAAGATTATTATCGACCCCGGCTTCGGGTTGTTCGGGAAGAGCGCGGCGCACAATCTGACGCTGCTCAAACATCTTGAGGCCTTCACGATGCACCGCCTGCCGCTGCTCGCGGGGCTGTCGCGCAAGTCGTTCATCGGCGCGACGACCGGCCGCACGGAGCCGACCGACCGGCTTGCCGGGACGCTCGCGGCCCAGATGCTCGCCCTGTCGAAAGGGGCGGCGATCCTGCGGGTCCACGATGTCGCCGCGGCTCACGACCTTATCCTCATGCACTGCGCGGTACGGGGGGCGTCATGCTGCTGAATCATTTTATGACCTTCCTCGATTCGATATGGGGCGGCAATCCCTTCGCCCTGCTCATCTCCATCGTCGATCTCCTGCTGGTCTGGTTCTTCGTCTACAAATTCCTCCTGCTCATCAAGGGAACCCGCTCGATGCGCATTCTCGCCGGCTTTTTCCTCCTGCTCGCCCTCTATTTCGTCGGCAAGCTCATCGGGATGAAGGCGATGGTGTGGCTGCTGGGCGGCATCTTCGAGTACTTCATCCTCATCGTCGTGCTCATTTTCCGGGAGGAGATACGCAACATCCTGTCGAGTTTCGAATTCATGCGGATGCTGTCGGGCGAAGGGACGACCTATGAAAGCATCGTCATGTCGGAGGAACTGGCCGAGGCGCTCTGGCATCTCGCGCAGGCGCGGGAAGGGGCGCTCTGCATCGTTACGCAGAAGGGAGATCCCGAGCCGTTCGTCACCGGCGGGGTCACGCTGGGCGCCGAGGTGAAGAAAGAACTGCTCATCTCGATATTCCGCAAGAATTCGCCGCTCCACGACGGCGCGGTCATCATCAAGGATGGTCGTATCGCGCAGGCGAGTGTGGTCCTGCCGCTCTCCACCAATCCCGAGATAGACGCGAATTTCGGCACTCGCCACCGCGCCGCCTACGGCATCTCGGAGCGCGTCGACGCGCTGGTGTTCGTCGTCTCCGAGGAGCGCGGTCAGATATCGATGCTCAAAGAGGGCCGGATCACCCGCAACATGACCCGCGAGATGATAAAGAAAGTGCTTTCCAAACATCTGGCGCAGGATTAGCCGATGAAACGGATTCGCGAATTCTTCACCGTCAACGGCCGCGAGAAAGTGCTCGCGCTGCTCGCCACCTTCGCCATCTGGGCCGGCGTCATCGCGAGCCGCGAGGAGCCGGTGAACTTCACCGTGAAGGTCCGGTTCGATACCGGCAACGACCGCATCGTCACCACCTCCCGTCCGGAGGAGACGGTCCACGTGCAGGCGAAGGGAAGCGTTTTCGCCGTGGCGCAGGTGGCGGCGAGCGATCTCGAGGTGGTCATCGACGCGACGCGACGCGACCCGGGCCGCGCCGTCTATTTCCTCGATGAGCGCGAGATTCCGCTGTCGCGCTACCTCAAGATAGAGCAGATCATGCCGCGTGACATCTCTTTCACGGTATCCAATCGCGGATCCAAGACGGTGAACGTGGATCCCTCGCTCGACGGTCAGCCCAAGAAGGGCTACAAGATAGCGGGGGTGCGGAGCAAGCCCGCCTCCGTGCTGGTGACCGGCCCCGAAGAGATCGTCGCGGCGCTCGAAACGGTGCCGACCGAACCGGTCGACCTTACCGGCATCGCGGAGACCTTCACCCGCGCCGTCCGGATATCGCCGGGGCAGCCGGGCGTCACGACCGCCGGAGAGGAGGGGACGGTCGAACTTACCGTCGCTATAGAACGCGATCTCCGCGAACTGACCCTGTCGCGCGTGCCGCTCTATGTCGACGGAGAACTGCCCGCCGAGATCGAACCGGCCTACATCGCCGTCCGGGTCAAAGGGCCCGCCGAAAGTATCGAACAGCTCGCCGTGCGGGGCCTCAAGGCGTTCGTGCAGAGCCTCCCGGCGCGGCTCTATGTGGTCGATCGCTACTATTTCAAGGACATGCCTTCCGGCATAGAGATACTCGAGATGGAAAAGGTCAAACAGGTAACGGTACGCAGGAAGAACCCATGACACGAAAACTTTTCGGCACCGACGGCGTCCGCGGCACGGCCAACGCCTTCCCGGTGACGGTCGACAACGCCCTTATCCTCGGCCGCACCGTGGTCCGCTGTTTTCAGCGGACCAGCCCGATCCGCGAAGGGAAGCACCGCATCGTCGTCGGCAAGGATACCCGCCTCTCCTCCTACATGCTCGAAGCGGCCATGGCGGCCGGCATCTGTTCTGCGGGCGCCGACGCGATACTGCTCGGGCCGCTCCCGACCCCCGGCATCAGCTTCATCACCCGCTCGATGCGGGCCGACGCAGGCGTCGTTATTTCGGCCAGCCACAATCCCTACTTCGACAACGGCATCAAGTTCTTCACCAAGGACGGCATGAAACTGACCGACGAGGCGGAACTCGAGATAGAGACGGCCTTTCACAAAGATACGGTCGACAGTCTCCCGACCGGCAAAGGAGCGGGGAAGATCTACCGCGTCAACGACGCGCAGGGCCGCTATGTCGAATTCCTCAAGGCCAGTTTCCCGCGCGATCTCACGCTCGACGGGATGCAGATATCGCTCGACTGCGCCAACGGCGCCGCCTACCTCGTCGCCCCGACCATATTCTCGGAACTCGGTGCGGCGCTGAAAGTCTACGCCAAAACGCCCAACGGTGAGAACATCAACGACAACTGCGGTGCGCTCCATCCCGAAAATGTCGCCGGGAAGGTGGTTGCTGACAGCGCGGACATCGGCATATCGCTTGACGGCGACGGTGACCGCGTCATCCTCGTCGACGAAAAAGGGGAGATCGTGGACGGCGACCGGATCATCGGCGCGGCGGCGCTTTACCTGAAAGAACAGGGGAAGTTGGTGAACGACCGCGTGGTCACCACCATCATGACCAATGTCGGGCTTGAACTCTACCTCAAGGACAAGGGGATCGCGATGTCGCGCACCGGCGTGGGCGACCGCTATGTCTCCGAGGAGATGCAGCGGACCGGCGCCATCGTCGGCGGCGAGAATTCGGGCCACATCATCTTCAGCGAATTCAACCCGACCGGCGACGGCATCCTCACCGCGCTCCAGATACTCGCCATCATGCAGAGAAGCGGCCGGAAACTCTCCGAACTGGTCGCCGGGATCCCGCTTTTCCCGCAGGTGATGAAGAAGCTCACCGTTGCGCAGAAGATACCGCTTAAGGACCTTCCGAAGACGACAAAGGCGATAGCCGACGGTGAGAAGGCGATCGGCCGCGGCCGCGTGGTGGTCCGCTATTCCGGTACCGAACCGGTGCTCCGCGTCATGGCCGAAGGCGAGGACGAATCGAAGTGCGCGGCGGTCGTCGCCGCCATCATGGACACCGCGAAGAAAGAACTGGGCACATAATAATTTCATAGGGGCGAGAGTAGGTGTTGGAGGAATAGATGAAGATCGAGTCGTTACGACTGAAGAACTTTCGTGCGTTTCGTGATGTGGAAATGCGCGATATTCCGAATTTCGCGGTTATCGTCGGCGCCAACGGAACCGGCAAATCGACCCTGTTCAATGTATTTGGTTTTCTGCGCGACGCCATGACGGGCAATGTCAATAGTGCCCTGCAAAAATTGGGCGGCAGCCGTGGCTTTGACGAGGTAAAGAGTCGGGGTGCGGAAGGAAACATCGAGATAGAGATCAAATTCAGAGAGAATGCGTCTTCTCCGCTTGCAACATATTTTCTCTCATTAGACGGGAAAAATGGCATTGCTAAGGTGGAGCGAGAAGTATTAAAATATCGACGCGGAAGCAAAGGGCAGCCATGGCATTTTCTTGATTTCTCAAACGGAGACGGAACTGCGGTTATTAACGAGGTTGAAACCGACATCAAGCAGGAAAGTTTGCTTAAACGAGAACGGCAACAACTTAAATCCCCCGACATACTTGCCATCAAGGGTCTTGCCCAGTTCGAGAAATTTCCCGCAGTCAAAGCATTGGGAAATCTTATAGAAAATTGGCATGTCTCCGACTTTCATATCAACCGTGCTCGTTCGGAACAGGAGTCGGGATACGCGGAGCATTTATCGAGCGAAGGAGAAAACCTCGCACTTGTGACACAATATCTCTACAACAATCACCGTGTCGTTTTCGATACGCTCTTGAAAAAGTTGGCCGAAAGAGTTCCCGGCATTACCAAAGTCGAGGCAAAGCCAACCGAAGAAGGAAAGATACTACTCAAATTTCAGGATCAGGAATTTACCGATCCATTTCTTGCTCGTTTCGTTTCTGACGGTACGATAAAGATGTTTGCCTATCTGGTACTTTTATATGATCCAAAACCGCACCCGCTTTTGTGTGTTGAAGAGCCGGAGAACCAACTTTATCCCGCATTACTCACGGAACTGGCCGAAGAGTTTCGTAGCTATTCTCGGCGTGGTGGACAGGTTCTTGTCTCGACCCATTCGCCTGACTTTCTTAACGCCGCTGCGCTTGATGAGGTGTTCTGGCTCGTTAAAGAAAAGGGATACACTAGCATCAAGCGGGCGAGCGAAGACGAGCAAATACGGGCATATATGCAGGATGGCGATAAGATGGGGTATCTCTGGAAGCAGGGCTTTTTTGAGGGAGCCCATCCCGCATGAGGTATATTGCCTTTTTTCTCGAAGAAGAATCGGCTCAAGAACTGCTGAAAGGATTGCTTCCCCGACTTTTACCGTCGGGTGTCGAGCCGCGGTATATCGTTTTCGAGGGGAAAAGCGATCTGGAAAGTCAACTCGCCGGCAAACTGCGGGGTTGGCGGCTTCCAGAGACGCGGTTCGTCGTTTTGCGGGACAAAGATTCGGCCGATTGCCGGGAGGTCAAGGAGCGTCTTCGAGCGCTTTGCATCGCTGCGGGAAAGACAGAGACGCTCGTTCGGATAGCCTGCCATGAGATCGAGAGTTGGTATCTCGGTGATCTAAGCGCGGTGGAACGGGCTTTTGAAATAAAAGGAATTGCGAAGCAACAGGGTAAGTCAAAATATCGTGATCCTGATAAGATCGCTGCTCCGGTGCAAGAATTGAGGAAGATAACCCGCGATGCCTATCAGAAGGTTTCCGGCTCACGGTCGATAGGTCCTCTTCTGTCGCCGGAGGAGAATCTTTCGCATAGTTTCAAGGTGTTCGTTCAAGGGATACAGAAACTACTGAAGTAATGAAGAAAGAACTGGGCGCGTAGGGCCGCTTTTCTGATCGGGGGGACATGACCGCATGACATACAAGGTGCTAAAAGTTTTAAGTATTTTAACGCTATTGCTCTCAGCGTGTGGCGGGAAGGAGAGTTATACCGAAAAAGAATATCTGGAAGATGCTTTTCTGGCAACTTGCACGAAATATCAAAAATGCGACAACACGGCATTCAGTAACAAGTTTTCTTCCATAGGCGATTGCGTAGAAAACTATAAAAAAGAAAAAGACTCGAATTCTGGCGACGATGCCATAACTTATCGGCCGGTTTGCGGTAGCGATTATATGTTCGATCCCGATGCCGCCAAACGAGCGGCAGCCTGCCTGTCTGCCGGAGATTGTCAATTCTGGGATCTCGAGGATGTTTACAGCAGCACCTGCGCTTATTTGGAAGAAGTGTGTCTTGAGCGGTGCAGTAATAAAGGAGAAAAAAAGTGCGCGAACAATGTGGTGAGAGAATGTAATGGGCAAACGTGGGAAGAAAAAGAGGATTGCGACCTGACCGATAAGGAGTGTCTTCAATCTGCCGGTGCCGCGGAGTGTCTTCCCCCGAGCTGTACCGGTGACGAGATGAAATGCGTAGGTCGTCTGTTGCTGGAATGCAAAGACACCGTTTTTGAACAAACCGACTGCGGAGAGACCTGTAATACCTGCGCGACGGGGAAAGGGTGTGTTCCGCGCGACGATGCCTGTTTGACCGATGGTCAGATGAAATGTGAGGGAACCAAGGTTTTCCAGTGTGTTGAGTGTGATTGGGCTGATATATGGGATTGTGCCACACAGGGACAACGCTGTGTCCTTGTCGGTGAAAATGTTGTTGCTTGTGAGAATGGCCCTTTGTAGCGTTCCCGAATGCTTGCATTTTAGCGGTACTGCGGTAGCATTCCTCCGCATATAGATAAGGGAGTGAACCATGCATCAGCATAAACTCGGCGTGAACATCGACCATGTCGCGACACTGCGGCAGGCGCGCGGCACCAAATATCCCGATCCGGTCTTCGCCGCCCTCATCGCCGAACAGGCGGGCGCGTCGAACATCACCCTCCACATCCGTGAGGATCGTCGCCATGCGCAGGAACGCGATCTGGAACTTATCCGGAAAAGCGTCGGCATCAAGGTGAATCTTGAGATGGCGATGACCGCCGACCTCAAGCGGGTCGCCCTTGCCCACCGTCCCCACTCCTGTACGCTGGTTCCCGAAAAGCGGCAGGAATTGACGACCGAAGGGGGCATGGATCTTTGTAGCGACCGATACGCGGGACTCAAGAAATACATCGCCGATCTGAAAAAAGCGGGGATCGAGGTGTCGCTTTTCATCGATCCCGACGATACGCAGGTAACGATGGCGCGTAAACTCGGCGCCGATGCGGTCGAGTTCAACAGCGGCCGCTACGCCGAGGCCGAAAACGATAAAAAAGCGGCGGCCGAGATCGAGCGGATACGGAACGCGGCGGTGTTCGCCCTCTCCAACGGGCTCAGGGCCCATGTCGGTCACGGCATCAACTATCACAATGTTCATCCGCTCGTTGAGTTGGGACTGCTCGAAGAATTCAATATCGGTCATGCCATCGTGGCGCGTGCCGTGATGGTCGGCTTCGAGAGGGCGGTGAAGGAGATGCTCGAACTTTTGAAGAGCGCGCGATGATCCGCGGCGTCGGCATCGACATCGCGGTGATCGACCGGTTCCGTAACGCCGATCCGGCGCTCCTTGACCGTATCCTCGCCCCCGCCGACCGCGACTACACCGGCAAGTTCGCCGACCCGTCGGCCCATATCGCCGGTTTCTGGGCGGCGAAAGAGGCGCTGGTCAAGGCGCTTTCCCGCACCGACATCGCCTTCAACCGGGTGGCCGTGCTCCACGAACCGAACGGCCGTCCCTATTTCGATTACCGTCCCGACGAGGGGCGACTCCATCTTTCCATATCCCACGAAAAGGAACACGCCGTCGCCGTCGTGATCTGGGAAGAGTAACGGTCGATGAGTATCCCTTTCATCGGTGAGATCGCGGCGCTGCTGACCGCCTGCTGCTGGGTCATATCGTCGCTTTCGTTCCAGACGGCGGGGCGCAAGGTCGGATCGCTTCCGGTCAACATCATCCGCATCGTGCTCGGCTTCTTATTTCTTTCCGGTTATTTGACGATCGCCCGCGGGGCGCCCATACCGTTGGACGCCACGCCGCATGCGTGGTTCTGGCTGTCGCTTTCGGGGGTGGCGGGGTTCCTCTTCGGCGATCTCCTGCTGTTCAAGGCGTTCGTCGTGGTCGGGGCGCGCACCTCGATGCTCGTGATGTCGTCGGTCCCGGTGCAGGCGGCGGTCATCGGCTATTTCCTGATGGACGAGACCCTTACGCCGCTGGGACTCATCGGGATGGCGGTCACCATCGGCGGCATTGCGCTGGTGGTGCTCAAAAAGAACGGGGACGCGGGCGACGGATCGCCGCGCGACCATAAGCGGGGCCTGCTCTACGCCTTCGGCGGCGCCTTCGGACAGGCGGTCGGCCTGATACTGTCGAAGTACGGCATGGGCGACTTCGATCCCTTCGCGGCGACGCAGATACGGGTCATCACCGGCGTGATCGGCTTCATCGCGCTGGTCACCTACCTCGGCGCGTGGGGTCGGGTCACGGCGGCGCTGCGCGATATCCGGTCGATGGGCTTCATCGCCAACGGCGCCTTCTTCGGCCCGTTCATCGGGGTGTCGCTGTCGCTCCTAGCGGTCCAGCATGCCCCGACCGGCATCGCCGCCACCATCATGTCGACCACCCCGGTCCTCATCATCGCCCCGGCGGTTCTTATATTTAAGGAGAAGGTCGGCCTGCGCGAGATCACCGGCGCCCTCATCGCGGTGGCGGGCGTGGCGCTGCTGTTCCTCCGGTGAAAAAAACAGTTGACATTGGCAAGCGTTCCCACTAGGCTCCGCTCAACGAGGTGGATAGAACATATTTTTTTGGAGGTGCCGATGAGAAAGATCGCCGTGTTCATGCTTCTGACGATCGTCTGTTCGTCGCTCTTCGCGGCAAAGATGTACCGCCGCGACGGGTCGTTCGTCGAATTCAAGAAGGATCCCGCCCTGACCGCCCGGTTCGTGAACCCGGCCGACGTTGCGGGGATCAAGGCTCCCGAACTGCTCTGGAAAAGCGATGCGCGCTATCTGGCGGTCGAAAAGAGCACCGTCAATCCCCTGCCGGTCTACCGCTTCAACGGTCAGCCCTACGTCATGAACGCCCAGCTCTTCTGGCGCGGCAAGATGCCGGCGGACAAACTGGCGAAGAAGTACGGCCTGACGCTCCGGGAGATCTATGCATCGACCGACCTGTACCGCTTCACCGTAACGGGCGACGCGGCCGCCATTGCGCAGAAGATCGTCGAAGCGGGCGACGGGTTCGCCTTCCCCGACATGATCCGCCGTCAGGTCCTGCGGGCCGAGCCGGTCATGCCGATACCGGACAAATACTACAAGGAAGGGTACCAGTGGGCGCTCAAGAACACCGGCACCGCCATCGGCCTGTCGAACCCCGAACTGCCGACGACCGCCAACGCCGATATCCGTTTCGAGCAGGCGATGCAGTTCATCGTCGACCGGCTGGCGGCCTCCGAACTCCCCAACTTCGACGGCGACACCAAGGTCGCCATCATGGATTCGGGCGTCGATCTGACCCACCCCGATCTCAAGAACAAACTCGAAGAGGGTTGGGACGCCGTTAATCATGAGGCGGGCGGCGACTACGGCACGATAGAGGAGGGCGATCCCTACGGCACCGCCGGCTATTCGCACGGCACCAACTGCGCCGGCGTCGCGGCGGCCGAAGGGAACGAGATCGGTACCACCGGTGTCTGCCCGTGGTGCGGCATCTACCCGGTCCAGTTCATGGAGGGGGGCATGGGCTCCGCCAGTTCCGATCAGGGCTACATCGAATCCTACGAAAAATATGTCGCCGATCCGCTGATCGTAGCGGTCAATTGCTCCTTCGGTCCGATGGCCGGCATGGGGACCGTTCCGGTGACGGCCGCCGAAGAGGAGTCGCACCTGAACTTCCTCCAGAACGGCCGCGACGGCAAGGGCGGGGCCATCCTTTACGCGTCGGGCAACGACGGTGTGGACACCAATTACATGGAACTGCACGGGTACAAGTTCGAGTTCAAGCGCAACGATGTCGATGTGGTCGCGACCGTCTTCTCGGTCGGCGGCACCAGCGCGTGGGACAACCGCGTTTCCTACTCGAACTACGGGCAGGAACTCGCCGTGGTCACCCCGACGCTGACCCAGTCGCCGCTCCTCGGTATCGCCACCACCTATATCCAGACCTACGGCGACCTCGACGACGACTACTCCAACCAGTTCTCCGGCACCTCGGCCGCGTCGCCTTTCGCGACCGGCGTGATGGGGGTCATCTTCTCGGTCAATGCCGAACTTACGCTCGAGGAGGCGACCGAGATACTGCGCCTCTCTTCCGATAAGATACATCCCGAGACCGGTTTCTGGAACAAGACCCCCGATGCGGCGGCGACCGACGCTCACAGCCCCAAATTCGGCTATGGCCGCGCCAATCTCATCAAGGCGGCGCGTCTGGCGGCGGGGCTCGAGATGTGCGCGACGACCGCCGACGAGAGCAAGAACAACCTAGACGACGACTGCGATGGCTGGGTCGACGAAGGGTTCGCTCCCGACCTGTCGACCGTCGGCGGCCCCTGCACCGCGGCGGCCGATTGCGTTACCGCCGATCTCGCCGAGGAGAACGTGCAGTGTCTGACCGACCTCAACGGTACGCTGGTGGCGAGCGGCTACTGCGTCGTCCTGCCCAACAAGACCGACTGCCCCGACGGCACCCGCGCGCCGGGCGACGGCGGCTCCTACTGCTACAAGGACTGCAACAAAGATAACGACTGCGCCCGCGAAGGTTTCTTCTGCACCGAGGAGAATCTCGGTTACTGTCAGGGGACCTGCAAGAGCGACGACGATTGTTCAGGCGACTCCTACTGCGACGACGAAGGGCACTGCAAGCGCAATCCCTCCGAACCGGGCGGAGAATGCTCGAGCAACGAGGACTGCCTCTACGGCGGCTACTGCATCACGCAGGTGCCGGGCGGTTTCTGTTTTGTCCAGTGCGCCGACGGCATCGACGACTACTGCGGCGATCAGGGAGCCAAATGCGTCCACGTGTCGATCCCGCAGATGGGCGAGATGGATGTGTGCGTGCCGCCGTGCGAAGAGGCTTCCGACTGCCGCAGTCTGGGCGGTCAGTCGATGGCGTGCCACGAGACGCTCAACGGCAAAGAGGATGTCTGCTGGATGCCCTGCGAGGCCGACGAGGATTGTTTCGACGAGAACGCCGAATGCAACGACGGCACCTGTGTTCCCAAGGGCTCGGTGACCGACGACGATCCGGCGGCCGACGAGGATGAACTGACCACGGACGATATCGCGGCGACCGACGACATGACCGACACGACGGTCGTGCCCGATACCGGCACCGTCAAGAAAAGCGACGACGGCTGCGGTTGCACGATGGTGTTCTAACAGCGCGACGGGGTGAGAGATGGAAAAGACCGGACCGGAACAGGCTTCAGGGCGCGGCGTGTGGGTGGCGGTGATACTGCTGGCCGCCGCCGCCGTCCTTTTCGCCGTATTCTACTTCTCCCTTTCGGCCGAGATCGACAGGACCCGCGCCGAACTGGATAAAGTGAAACAGGATCAGCTGAACCTTATGGCCGACTACAAGGCGGCGCTCGAGGAGAACCACAAACTCCTCACGCAGAACCTGTCGGAACGCTATTTCGATTATCTCATCGACCTGCGCAACCGCATCGAACAGGCGAACTACGCGCCGACCGACGAGGAGAAGAAAAAAGCGTTCGACCGCGCCGCCTTCATCGTCGAGAACATGTCGGCGCTCGATCTGCCCGCCGAAGAGGCGAAACTGCGGCTTCAGTACATCGTCATGACCAAGAACCTGCTTGAGAAACCGGCCGCACCGGTCCCTGCCGGGAAGCCGGGACACAAGAACTAATCGAGAGATCCCCTCAAAACCACTTGTCGGAACCCCCCCTTTCGTTCAAAAAGCATCGCTACCCGTTCCGGGTGATGAGCCGTCCCGACGCGATAATAAGAATGCCGCCGATGACGATATAGGCGTTGAGGGCGAGGTTGAGGAAGAGCAGTTCGTTGATCGCGGTGAAGAGGATGGTGAGCAGGAACAGGACCGACGCGGTGTTGACCGGCACATCGCGTAGGGCGTAATTCCAGCAGAGGTAAGCGCCGCCCGACTGGAACAGCCCCATCTCCACCAGCCAGAACCATTCGTCGGCCTTCTGCGGTTTCGGACAATCGCGGAAAAGGAACGGAAGCATCAGCACCGTCGATATGACGAATATCTTGAAGAGGAACTGCACGACCTTCACCGGATCGTCGCGCAGAGGAACGACCAGATCGGCCGAGAAATAGACATACCAGCCGAAGGTGACCCCGGCGCCGACCGCCCAGAGGATGCCGACGGTGACATCGCCGCCGCCGAAATCGAACGAGTCCTTGCCGTACACGATCAGCAGCATCCCGAGGAGCGACAGGATCAGGGCGACGATCTCGCGCCACGTCGGCCGCACCCCGGCAAGGGCGAAGGAGAGGAAGAAAACGAACACCGGCGAGAGATTCTCGATGATCATCACCAGCGTTCCCGATATGGTATTGAGGGCGAGGTGGAAGGTGACGGTGTTGAGGAAGAGTCCCACGAACGAGAGCGCCGCGACGGTGCGCCACCGTTCGCGCCAGTCCATCGTGAATTTGCCGGTGGCCAGCAGGAACACGGCGAAGATGACCGTTCCCATGAGCACCCGGGCCGAGGCGACCCAGAGCATGTCGATACCGCGGGTGGCGAGGAAATGTCCCGCCGGTCCGTGGATCCCCCACAGGAACATCGCGATGAACAGGAAGATGTAGCCGCGCCGGGTATGGCTCATTTCGCCGGTTCGCTTAGATCGTCGTCGCTTTCGGCGGCGTTCTGGATGGCGTATTCCTGATAGAACTCGTTCTTCTTGGTGCAGGCGGCGCAGAAAAGGGCCGCGAGCGCTAAGCACAAAAGAAGGTAACGCATGGAAGCCTCCGTCATCGTTCGGGGCAGTATAGAGCAGCTCTTCTCCCGAAGCAAGGCGGCGGAGAAAAAAATGGCAAAAAAAGGGACAACGGTTAGAATGAGGCGTTCCGAAACCGGAGGAAGATCATGCGTACGATACTGTTGCTGTCGTTGTCGGCCCTGAGTCTGCTGTTCGTCTCCTGCACGGTGGAAGAGGAGAGCACGGTCGATACCGATGACCCGGCGACCGACCAGACGATCGCCGACGACACGGTGAACGATGAGGAGATAAAGGACGAAAACGACATAAGCGACGAAAAGGACGAGATGGCCGAAGAGGATGAAAATCCCGATCCGACCGACGATGATCCGACCGATCCGACAGATCAAACGATCATCGACGAAGACACCGTCCAGCCCGACGATGTGATACCGGCGGGGGAACTCATCATCGAACAGATCTATCTGCCGGGGCTCAATATGGGCGAGGCGATACTCGTGGTCGGCCCCGACGGGACGACGGTGCTCATCGACACCGCCAACGACGGTCACGGGCCGCAGTTGCTCGAAGCGGTGACGCGGCGGAAGGGGGAGGCGGCCATCGACTGGGCCATCATCACCCACTACCACAACGATCATATCGGCGGGTTCGACAACCTTTTCGGCGCAGGGGCGAACCAGCATCTCGAGGTGCGCAAGGGGATCGTCCATCGCGGTTTCTACGATATCGGCTCCGACATGCCGGGGGTCGAGGACTTCAACCAGTTCTGTACCCTGTCGCAGGGAGAACTCGCGGCGCAGGTGGTGACCCTCTGCACCGGCGCGGCCGAGATGCCGTGCGGTAACGCGAGCAGTCGCTATCCCACCTCCGATTGTCCGGGACTGCTCAAAGGCGATCTTTCGACCGCGGACGACGACGCGGCGGGCGACCTGTCGTACATCCCGCTGGGGAGCGGCGCGAAACTCTACTTCACCCACGCCAGCGGCTGGGTGGCGCAGTCGGGCGGTGCGATCTCGGCCGAGAATAACGGCATCACCATCGGCTACGGCGAGACCGATCAGGAGAATGCGCGCAGTCTCGGCGGCGTCATCGTCTGGGGCGATTTCCGCTACATTTTCGCCGGCGATACGCAGGGCCGCGACATCAAGATCGAAGGCTTCATCGCGTCGCACAGCGCCGGGCTGACCGTGACGCCGGGGGGCGCCGAACTGGCGCCGTCGGGAAGCATCGACACGGCCCATCTGTCGCACCACGGGCTTGCATCGTCCACTTCTCAGGAGTGGGTCGACTGGATATTCCCCGCGAACGGGAAAGACCGTAACGCCATCGTCGGGACGACCGGCATCTATGTCACCTCCCCGGCGCAGTCGGTGCTCGATTCGCTCACCCCGCGCGTCGGGAACGGCTTCATCTTCGCCAACGCGAAGGCGTATACCAGCGGCACGAGTCCCAAGTTCATCGTCGCCAACGCGGCGGTCACGCTCGATGTCACCAGCGGCGGCGCGCAGTATGTCGTCATCACCGGACTCGGCTCCGGCGCCATCACATCGGGCATCTACACCACCAACTGAAAATTGCCTTTTACCGTTTTCGCGGTAGAGTAGCGGCTGTTTTTGTCCTTTTACGGAACGGGTACATTATCATGAGAGCAACACGACTGTTCGTACAGACGCTCAAGGAAGTGCCGAAAGAGGCGCAGGTCGCGAGCCACATCCTCCTTTACCGCGCCGGGATGATCCAGAAACTGGCCAGCGGCATCTACAACTACCTGCCGCTCGCCCTCAAAAGTCTCCGCAAGATCGAGAACATCCTGCGCGATGAACTGAATAAGCGCGGCTGTCAGGAGGTCGAGATGCCGGTGGTGCAGCCGGCCGAACTGTGGCAGGAGAGCGGCCGCTGGAATTATTATGGCCCTGAACTGCTCCGCTTCAAGGACCGCAAGGGGGGCGACTTCTGCCTCGGGCCGACCCACGAGGAGGTCATCACCGACATGGCGCGGCGCAACCTGAAGTCCTACAAGCAACTGCCGTGGAACCTCTACCAGATACAGACCAAGTTCCGCGACGAGATACGGCCCCGTTTCGGCCTGATGCGCGGCCGCGAATTCACGATGAAGGACGGCTACTCGTTCGATGTGGACGAAGAGGCGGCGCTCAAGACCTACCAGCTCATGTACGAGGCCTACACGGCGATATTCACCCGCTGCGGACTCAAATTCAAGGCGGTCGACGCGGCGACCGGGGCCATCGGCGGCGACAAGAGCCACGAGTTCCAGGTGCTCGCCGATTCGGGCGAGGATATGATCCTTTCCTGCTCGAAGTGCGACTACGCCGCCAACGAAGAGAAGGCGCGGACGAAGATAGGGGAGGCGTTGGTCGATCCGGCGCAGTTCAAGGCGCTGGAGACGATACTTACCCCCGATAAAAAGTCGGTGGAAGAGGTCGCGGCGTTCCTGAAACTGCCGGTCGAGCGGTTCATCAAGTCAATGATCTACCTCGTTGATGACGAGCCGGTGCTCGTCATGGTGCGGGGCGACCGCGAGGTCAACGAGGCGAAGATACAGGCCCAACTCCGCGCCAACAAGGTCGAACTGGCCCCCGACGCGGTGATCGAGGCGGTCACCGGCGCGGCGGTCGGCTTCGCGGGGCCGGTCGGCATGAAGAAAAAGATAAAGATGGTCGCCGACCACATGGTGGCGGGCATCGTGAACGCCGCGACCGGCGCCTGCAAGAGCGATCACCACATCGTCAATGTCAACAGTGGCCGCGATTTCACCCCCGATCTCATCGGCGATTTCATCAAGACGAAGAAGGGCGAAGCATGCCCGAAGTGCGACGGGGTGCTCGAAGAGTTCCGCGGCATCGAGGTGGGACAGGTCTTCTTCCTCGGGACCAAGTACAGCGAGAAGATGAAGTGCACCTTCATCGACGCGGCGGGCGCCGAAAAACCGGCGGTCATGGGCTGTTACGGCATCGGCGTCGGCCGCACGATGTCGGCGGCGATAGAGCAGAATCACGATGAGCACGGCATCATCTGGCCGATGGCGATAGCGCCTTACGAGGCGGTGGTCCTGCCGCTCCAGATGAACAAAGATGAGGTTGTCAAGGCCGGGGAAACGCTCTACGCCGAACTTCTGGCGGCGGGTGTCGAGACGGTCATCGACGACCGCGACGAGCGGGCCGGGTTCAAGTTCAACGACGCCGATCTCATCGGCTACCCGGTACAGGTGGTCATCGGCGGCAAGTCGCTTGAGAAAGGGGTGGTCGAGGTGAAGATACGGAAGACCGGCGAGAAGAAGGAGATACCGGTCGCCGAGGTCGTGAAGTTCGTCACCGAATTCAAAGAAGCGGAACTCGCCGCAAAGTAGCGTTCAATAAAAAAAACCCGGGGCCGAAGCCCCGGGCAGAAGCGGAAGTTCGATAGAATTACTCGGGGGTGTACTGCAGGACGACCCGCTCCCAAGTGTTGTCGCTGTTCAGGCCCAGCGTGTTGCCGCAGCGGTACCCGCCGGAGGCGGCTTCGGTATGCCAGCACAGCCGCGAAGAGCCTGCGGTAGCGTCGCAGGAGTCTTTGCCGACCGTTTCGCCGGCGGGAGCGAAGCCCCACGACCAGGCGGCATTGTAGTACCACTCGACGCCGTTGGCGGCGTGCGTGGTGGTAATATCGGTGCCGGTGTCGAAAAGGACATCGGCGCGCGGCGCCCACGCGGCCACGGTGTAGGTGCCCGCGCCGGCCGGCCGGCAGGCGATCATGAGATTGTCGCCGTCGCAGTTGGTGGTGATGTCGCCGAGCACGCTTCCCATGGCGACATCATAGGTGTCGGTATAGCAGACCGTCCAATCGCCGAGCAGTTCTTCCGATATGTTTATTTTGACGCCCGAGAACATCGGGTTGAACGGTTCGTGCTCCAATTCAACGGCGCCGATCTTTTCCACACCCATGTCGCCTATCGGTATCGCCACCATGTCCTCCATGGAGAAGGCATACAAATAGGTGGTCGTATCATTGCGAACGACCGAGAATCCGACGCCGCTCTGGGAGATATCAAGAGCATTGTGCAACCATTCGTGGGTATCGCCGTTCTCGGCCTCGAACGGCAGGAAGTCGATATCGGCGTTATAGGTCACTGCGCCGGTCATCTGATCTATCAGGTACAGTCTGTTCTTTGCAAGGGCCCATAAAAGATCATCGGTATCGAAAGCTATCGCCGTTCCCGATGTGGAAACACCGCTGTCGCCCACTTTTGTACCGATGCCCGTTTCGGGGTCGATGGTTATGAGATATCCGTCGCCCTGATCCCATGCATACAAAGCGCCGTTAACCGAGAAGACGGCATCGGAGCAATAGCTGTGTCCGGTCGGACCGATATAGGTAACCTCTGCGGTGTCGAGATCGATACCGTAGAGAGCGTTGACGCCGTTATTCTGGATCACATAGGCCGATCCGTCAGCCGGATCCAGCGCGAGCGACACGACATAGGAGATGCCGGTGTCGCCGATAAGAGTCGTTTGCGCAGTACTCGGATCGAGCCGATACAGCAGGGTCGAGTCACCGGTGATGGCGTAGCCCATGCCGGGGTCGGCCGGGGTGGCGGTGACCGTCACTTCGCCGGAACGCTGATCGATGCCGTCGACCGCGACGACGGTGAAGGTGTATTCGGTGCCGTTCAGCAGGCCGTCGATGCAGCGGAAGAAGGAATCGGCCGGGACCTGCAGCGGTTCGGTCGGGCCGCCGGGGGTCCAACTCACTTCATAGTAGTCGAGCGATAAGTCGCCCGCATCGTCCCAGCGGAAGCAGGCGCGATCATTGAGTCCTATCGCGTGAGGATTGGCGACATCGGCGGGGACGGTCACATCGAGCGTCCGGGTGCTGGTGAGGCCGTACATGAAGACATTGCCCGCCGCGTCGCGCGCGAGAACATTGAAGTGGTAGAGATCGCCCTCGTCGAGCCAGTCGAGGTAGTAGTCGTAGACCTCGGTTCCCCAGTCGACCAGTATGCGCCAGTCTCCGCCCATCAGGTCGTTTATCTCGAGTTCGGTATCGATATCGGCCGCATCGGTCGAGTAGACCAACTTGTATTCGATGAACTCCGGATCGGTGGCGTTGTCGGTCGCCGGGGTCCACGCAACGGTGAGCTCATTCACCGTGATGTCGGAGAACGAAATGCCGCCGGTGGTGGTCGGCGCGGTCACATCGACGGTCGGCTGATAGCCGAGGTTGTACATCGCCATCAGGTGATATTCGTCGCGGACGAGCACCGCGACCCAGTATTCGGTCCCGTCGTCAAGGCCGTCGATATCGACCGTGTAGGTGTCCGCGGTCCAGTCGAGCGCGATGGTGCCGCCGCCCGCTTCGATCTCTTCGATGGTGTCTATCTCATCGGGATCGGTGGCGTAGACCGCCTTGTATTCCAGATCCTGCGGATCGGTCATGTTGTCGTTGGCCCACATCCAGCTGACGGTGAAGCCGTCGCCGTCGACATTGGTGAAATGGAGGTCGCTGTCGTTGAGCCACGGGCCGCCGGTAGGATCGCCGGAAACCGCTTCGACCACGAGGTCGCCCATCGTTATCTGACAACCGTCGCTCACGATGACGGCGTAGGAGAAGGGGCCGCCCTCGGCGCGCGGGGTCAGTTCGAACTCGCCCGCCGTCGCGCCCGCCGCGATGGTGGCATAGCCGCCGATCAGTTTATAGGTCGGGGCGTCGCCGTCCTCGTCGGTGACCGTCACGGTGACGGTGTAGGGCATATCCAGTTTGTAGGTGTCGTCGATGCCGTCGGGCGGGGCCATGGTGATGCTGTCGATGACCGGGGCGTGGTTGCCGGCGCAGACGCCGTCCTCGCCGTCAACGCCGTCGACGCCGTTGCAGACGACCGTTTCTTCATATTCGCCGTCGTCGAGTAGGCCGTTGTCGTTCATATCGACGCCGGTCTTGAACAGGTAGCCGCCCGCCACGCAGCCGCCGTCGCCCGGGGCCAGCGTGGTAACTTCGGTCAGGGCGTTATGGCCGTCCGCGCCGTTGTTCCCGTCCGTGCCGTCGACGCCGTTACAGACGAAGACATCGCTGACGACCTCGCCCGCGTCGAGCGTGCCGTTGTTGTCGGTGTCGACGCCGTTCTTTATCTCGTACCCGCCCGCGGTGCAGTCGGCGCCCGGAGCAACCGGGTCGATGGTGGTGAGCGAGTCGTTGCCGTCGGCGCCGTTGCAGAGGTACTTGGTCGCCGTTATTTCTTCGGTGTCGAGCAGGCCGTTGTCGTTCGTATCGATACCTATCGTCACCTTCTGGCCGCCGTCCGGACAGGTCCCGTCCGGGGCATCCTCGATGACCACGAGGCTGTTGTGGCCCGCCGCGCCCGTACCGCCATCGCTGACGGTGACCTCGGTGTCGCCGCAGGTGATGGTCTTGGTGCCGTTGCCGTTGTCGGAAACGGTGCAGTCCTCGCCGTCGGCGCCCGCCGCGCCGTCGCTGACCGTGACGGAGGTATCGTCACCGCAGGAGATGGTCTTGGTGCCGTCCTCGTTATCGGTCACGGTGCAGCCGGTATCGCCCACGGAACCGCCGCCGCCACAGACATAGCGGAGATCCTTGACCTCTTCGGGGTCGAGCGTGCCGTTGCCGTTGTTGTCCAGCCCGGTCTCGATCTTAACGCCGCCGTCGGCGCAGATATCGCCCGCCGGCACCTCGGTCATCTTGATCAGCGAATTCTTGCCGGTCAATCCGTCCTCTCCACAGGCGGCGAGGAACAGGATGCTCACGGCGAACAGGGACGCAAGAACGAGTCTCATGGTAAAGCCTCCGCTCAGGTGAAAATATACCCAATGAACGGGGCATTATAGCAGAGGAACGACAAGTTGCAATTTTTCTTCCCGCGCGGCGATCCGGCTCTAAAAATTTGCAAACAATCGGGCTTCGTGATATGGACCCCCGTACGAACAACCTTTCCTTTATAGGAGGACATACATGTCACAGAAGATCATGAAGGCCATCGACGGCAACATGGCGGCGACCCACGCGAGCTACGCGCTCACCGAAGTGGCGGCCATCTACCCCATCACCCCGAGTTCCAACATGGGCGAATACGCCGACGAATGGTCGGCCTACGGGCGCGAGAACATCTTCGGCGAGAAGGTGATCGTTGCCGAACTGCAGTCGGAAGGCGGCGCCTCGGGCGCGGTCCACGGCTCGCTCTCGGCCGGATCGCTGACCACCACCTACACCGCATCGCAGGGACTCCTGCTGATGATCCCCAACCTCTATAAAATAGCGGCCGAACTGCTCCCCGGCGTGTTCCATGTCTCGGCGCGCACCGTCGCGACCCACGCCCTGTCGATCTTCGGCGACCACAGCGATGTCATGGCCTGCCGCCAGACCGGCTGTTGCCTGCTGTCGTCCAACTCGGTGCAGGAGGCGCAGGACCTCGGGCTGGTCGCCCACCTGTCGGCCATCCGGTCGAGTCTGCCGTTCATCCACTTCTTCGACGGCTTCCGCACCAGCCACGAAGTGAACAAGATCGCGATGATCGACTATGAGGACATCAAGGGTGTCGTCGACCATGAGGCGATCGCCGCCTTCAAGGACCGCGCCCTCCGTCCCGAGCATCCGATCCTGAAAGGTACCGCGCAGAATCCCGATATCTTCTTCCAGGCGCGCGAAACCTGCAATCCGTACTACGACGCGGTACCGCAGATCGTGCAGGAGGAGATGGACAAGGTGTTCGCCATCACCGGCCGCCGCTACCGCCTGTTCGACTATGTCGGTCATCCCGAGGCGGAACGCGTCATCATCGCGATGGGTTCCGGCTGTGAGGCGATCGACGAGACCATCTGTCACCTGATGGGCAAGGGAGAGAAGGTGGGCGTGGTCAAAGTACGTCTCTACCGTCCCTTCTCCATCGAACACTTCATGCAGGCGATGCCCCGCACCGTCAAGGCGATCGCGGTCCTCGACCGCACCAAGGAGCCGGGTGCCGAGGGCGAACCGCTGTATAAGGATGTGGTCACCGCTCTCTACGAGCAGGGCGACGATATCACGGTGGTCGGCGGCCGCTACGGACTTTCGTCCAAGGAATTCACCCCCGGCATGGTCAAGGCGGTCTTCGACAACCTTAAGAGCCGTTCACCGAAACATAACTTCACCGTCGGCATCACCGACGATGTCTCCTTCACCTCGATCCCCTACGAAGCGCTCGACACCGTCCCGGCCGGCACCACGCAGGCGAAGTTCTGGGGCTTCGGTTCCGACGGCACCGTCGGCGCCAACAAGGACGCCATCAAGATCATCGGCGACCACACCGACCTGTTCGCGCAGGGCTATTTCCAGTACGATTCGAAAAAATCGGGCGGCGTGACCGTGTCGCACCTCCGCTTCGGCAAAAGCCCGATCCGGTCGACCTACCTGCTGACCGACGCCGACTATATCGCCTGCCATCGCCAAGCCTATGTCTATCTCTACGATCTGACCGAGGGACTCAAACAGAACGGTACCTTCGTCCTCAACACCTCGTGGTCGAAGGAGGAACTCGAAGAGAAACTGCCCGCGTCGCTCAAGCGCGATATCGCGAAGAAGAACGCGAAGGTCTATCTTATCGACGCGGTCAAGATCGCCGACGAGATCGGGCTGGGCGGCCGCATCAACATGGTCATGCAGACCGCCTTCTTCAAGCTCGCCAATGTCATCCCGTTCGACGAGGCGGTCAAATATCTCAAAAAAGCGGTCGAGAAGACCTACGGCAGAAAGGGTGAAAAGGTCGTCAAGATGAACTTCGACGCGATCGACCGTAGCGCCGCAGCGCTCGCCGAACTCAAGTACGACGCCAAGAAATGGCTTGCCGCCGCCGACACCGACATCGACATCAAAAAGGTCCATGAGCCCTACGGCGACGAGCAGGAACAGTGGTTCGTCGAGACGGTCATCGGCAACATCGCCAAGATGAAGGGCGATCTCCTGCCCTCTTCCTGCTTCAATTCCGACGGTACCTTCCCGACCGGCACCTCGAAGTTCGAAAAGCGCGGCGTCGCGATCAAGCTGCCCAAGTGGCACGCCGGCAACTGCATCACCTGCAACCAGTGCGCCTTCGTCTGCCCGCACGCCGCCATCCGGCCGGTGCTCGTGAACGCCGAAGAGAAGGCGGCCGCCCCGCAGAACTTCGAGACCATCAAGCCCAAAGGAAAGGCCTTCGAAGGCTACGAATACCGCATGCAGGTCTACCCGATGGACTGTCAGGGCTGCGGCAACTGCGCCGATGTCTGCCCCGCGCCGAAAAAAGCGCTCGACATGGTCTTCTTCGACGAGATAGCGGCGGTCGAGGCCGAGAACAACGACTTCTCGATCCATATCCCCGTCCGCGACAATCTCATGAAGGCCGACACGGTGACCGGTTCGCAGTACCGCCAGCCGCTCTTCGAATTTTCGGGCGCCTGCGCCGGCTGCGGCGAGACCCCCTATGTGAAACTGCTCACCCAGCTCTTCGGCGACCGGATGGTCGTCTCCAACGCGACCGGCTGCTCCTCCATCTACGGCGGCACCGCCCCGACGATACCCTACTGCACCAACCATAAGGGCTTCGGTCCCGCGTGGGCCAACTCGCTGTTCGAAGACAACGCCGAACACGGCTACGGCATGGCGCTGGCCATCCGCCAGAAACGCGACCGGCTCGAGATGCTGATGAAGAAACTGCTCGAACTCAAGTGCGACTGCGACGACGACTGCGACTGCGGCTGTAAGGACGGCGCCGACTGCACCTGCGGTTGCGAGCTTTCGTCCGAGACCAAAGCGCTCTTCACCGAATGGATAGCCAACAAGAAGAGCGCCGATAAGACCCGCGAACTGGCGCCGAAGATCGAAGAGGCGCTCACCCGCGAAGCGTGCGACGATCCGATGGTCGACGAGGTGCTCGACATGGCCGACTACCTCGTCAAGAAGTCGGTCTGGATCGTCGGCGGCGACGGATGGGCCTATGACATCGGCTACGGCGGGCTCGACCATGTCCTTGCTTCGGGCGAGGATATCAATGTGCTCGTGCTCGACACCGAGGTCTACTCGAATACCGGCGGTCAGGCGTCGAAGGCGTCGCAGTTCGGGCAGGTGGCCAAATTCGCCGCTTCCGGCAAGAAGATGCGCAAAAAGGACCTCGGCCTCATCTCGATGACCTACGGCTACATCTATGTCGCCTCGGTCGCGATGGGGTCGAACCAGAACCAGACGCTCAAGGCGATGCTCGAAGCGGAACAGTACGACGGCCCCTCGATCGTCATCGCCTACAGCCCCTGCATCAACCACGGCATCGACATGACCCACTCGCAGAAGGAGATGAAACTCGCGGTCGAAACGGGTCTCTGGCCACTGTACCGCTACAATCCCGAACTCAAGAAGGAAGGGAAGAACTGCTTCCAGCTCGACATGAAGGAACCGACCCGCGATGTGCAGGAGATAATTAATAACGAGGTCCGCTTCAAGACGCTCGAAAAACAGTTCCCCGACGAGGCCAAGCGCCTGCATCAGCTCCTGAAGGAAGACCTCAAGGATCGCTGGGAGCGGCTCAAGAAACTCGCCGAACACGGCTTCTAAGTCACCGCATCATTTCGACGATATCCGTTCGGGGCGGCCACAAGCCGTCCCGTTTTTTTTGACAAAATCCTCTCGTTTGTTATGGTTTCCCATGGGCAACTAGTCGTGGACTAAAAGATTTTTAGGGAGGACGGCATGAAGTGGGGGTTGCTATTGGTTATGTTGTCAGTCTTGCTGGTGTCATGCGAGACGAAGAAAACAGAAACAGATAAAGATATGGTCACTGTCGACGATACTGATAAGATCGTTGATGATGTAACGGAGAATGACGACGATGCTTTTTCTGAGATTGATGCCGATGAGCCGATCACCGATGACTCGATTACTGACGAACTGCTTTCCGACGATGCTACTACTGGACCCGATAGCGACTTGCCGGAAGGTCCGGCGAATTTTACAGCCTCGGCGGGGACATACCACAATAGAATAAAGCTCACATGGGATCCTCTTGGCGATGATAAAAGAGTTTATATCCTGAGAGCTGAATCGGTCGACGGCATTTTTGAAGACAACAATATTTGGACCGAATCCGACAGTTATATTGACGAAGAAATCGTTGCGGAGAAAAGATATTATTATAAAGCGTATTGGCAGAACAAAACCCTTGCAAAAGATCGGAGTGCGCTTACTGCGGCAGCGGAAGGTTATTCCAATCTGGATAAAAGAAGTTATGCTTCCCAAGCGGTTTGGGAAATGGCGAATTCAACCGTATCGTTTAGTAATGAAATAACTGACATTGCTTTTTCTAAAGGTCAGATGCTCTACGTTGCCGATACAGGGCAGAATCTGATATCGGTTTTTTCGCCCGAGGGAGAATTTGTAGAAGACCTCACCGTTACGCGACCACATTATTTGAACTATGTCAAAGGACACACCATGTTTAGTACCGGTGATGAAGTGCGACCCCTAGCGTATTTTCCCGATTATTCGGGTTTTTGGTTGAAGATGGGTGAAAATCCTCCCCTTTCGCCTCAAGGACTTGCTTCGCCGCCGTCAATAATTTCAGGTCCCTTGAACGACCGCGTGGTTGCCATCAGCGACGAAAACTGTGGTTGCATCAAAGAGTACTACATAAGGATAGATGAAGAGATGTATGAAAACGACATTCTGGTTTATGCCAGAAAATACGGTTCTCAAGGTTCCGGCGAAACCCAGCTCTCAGGACCGAAAGGGTTGACGCTTTTAACCAACACGGTTGATTGGAATTTTGCTTTATTTAACCTGTATGTCGCGGATTCAGATAACAATCGGATACAAGTTTTCATCGTAAGTTTGGGACAACATCTTTTTTCTTTTGGATCGTTCGGTTCGGCGGAAGGTCAATTTAATCGGCCGTTGGATGTCGAGATTGACCGTGATGGCTATGTCTTTGTGGCTGACAGTGGAAATAACCGAGTACAGAAATTTACCACAACCGGAGACTTTGTCATGTCGTTTGGAGAGGAGGGAAACGGAGAGGGGCAGTTAAAAAATCCGACCGGCATTGCAGTTGATGAGGCGGGAAATGTGTATGTGGCTGATTCGGGAAATGCTCGAATACAGGTATTTGCTCCGGTAGAATGAGAAAAAGCAGAGAGCGACCCGTCTCGGTAACTTGTTTATCCTTCGTTTGTTGCTTTTCCAACAAGAAATAGTGGCCGTGTGTGCGAAAATGCACACCTGAGTTCAATTTTATTAGATAACGATTTTTATTAAGTCAGCTTTCTTGACAAACTTTTTTTTCGTTATAGGGTGACAACCGGTTTCCGGTCGTTTTTTGGACTCTGAGTACAGAAAAGAGGTCTAACGATGCTCGGTATCAAGGAAATCGGCGTTTACATCCCGGCGGGCCGGGAGGACAATTACACCAAGAAGGAAAAGTACGGTATCGACGATGCCTTTCTGCACGACAAGATAGGGGTCAGCCGTCACGCGGTCCGCGACGCGGGCGACGATACGACCGATATGGGGCTCAAGGCCTACCAGCATCTTGCCTCCAAGATCGACATCGACCGCTCGAAGGTCGAGGTGCTCGTCTTCGTGACGCAGAATCCCGATGTCCGGATGCCGCACGCCGGAACGATACTGCATGAGAAGATCGGACTGCCCTACACCTGCGCCTCGTTCGATATCCCGCTGGGCTGTTCCGGCTTCATGTACGGCCTGTCGGTCATCACCGGTTTCATGAAGGAGAACGGGATGACGCGGGGGCTACTCATCGCCGCCGACCCGTACACCAAGTGCGTCAACCCGGAGGACAAGAACACCTCGCTCCTCTTCGGCGACGCCGCGACGGCCACCTACATCACCGACGACCCGGTGCTCGTGCCCGGGAAATATGTATTCGGCAACAACAGCGAAAAATGGCGCGACATCAAACTGGTTGACGGCTGGCTCTACATGAACGGGTCGGCGGTCGTGAAGTTCGTCGCGAAGTTCGTTCCCGAAAATGTCCGCCAGACGCTTGAGAAGAACGGCATCAAAAAGGATGAGATAGACCGCTGGGTCATGCATCAGGCGAGCCGTTTCATGCACAAAGTGCTCTGCGAATATACCGATATCGACCCGAGCAAGATGCCGTGGGACTGCCGCGATTACGGGAACACCGTGTCGAGTTCCATCCCCATCATCCTTGAAAAAGAACTGCACGACAAGAGCCGCAAGACCTTCTTCATCTGCGGCTTCGGCATCGGCCTGTCGTGGGGTAGTACGGTCTTGAGAAGGGTCTAACACCCCCACCGCTTCGCGGAGCCCCCTGCATCAGGGGGCCTTTCCGACCAGCCTCCCTGTCGCAGGGAGGTGGCGCGTAGCGACGGAGGGTGTCAGTACAGCAGATATTTCTTCCGTATTTCCTTGAATTTCTCGCAGTCGGCGTTCGCTTCGGCGAGTATCGTTTTGACCGACGCTCCCTTTTTCAGCCGCTGATCGATACCCGCTTTGCCCATGCTCAGGGCGAAGTCGGTGGTCGGGTCGAATTCGGGCGCGATGGCGAAAAGTGTTTTGAGCACTATCAATCCGAGCCGAAAGGTGTCGATCTTTTTCAGGTCGCCTACGGTCAGCCGCACGCCGCCGCACTCCTTGCCGAAGTGGCGGTGAAGTTTGTCGGTCGGGGTGAATTTTGTCGGCGCGGCGGTCACCCCGGCGGGAAGTTGTTTTTTCAGCGCGGCGGCGAGCTTCGTTCCGTCGATGAACGGTGCGCCGTAGATGAAAAAGGGCGCCTCGGTGCCGCGGCCGACCGAGATATTCGTCGTCTCTATCCACCCCATCCCGGCGTAGATGAACGCCGCGTCGGGGTTCCGCAGGTTGGGTGACGGCGGTACCCACGGCAGGCCGGTGTCGTTCCAGAGCATGGCCCGTGTCCAGCCGGTCATCGCCACCACTTCAAGCGTGGCGCCGAGGCCGAAATGGTCGTTGAAAAGACGGGCGAGTTCGCCGATGGTCATCCCGTGGCGGGTCGGTAGGGGATAGAGACTCGTGAACTTTCCGGTCAGTTCGATGGGCGGCGCGAAACCGGATACGATGTCGCCGCCGGTCGGATTGGGGCGGTCGAGGACGATCACCTTCTTCCCCGCCGTCTTCGCCGACTCCAGCGTGTAAGCGAGCGTCGCCGGATAGGTGTAGTAGCGGGCGCCGACATCCTGCATATCGAAGAGGATGAGGTCGCAGTCGGCAAGCAGTTCGGGCCTCGGCTTTTTCTCTTTGCCATACAAAGAGGTGACCGGGATGTCGCGGTAGGCGCCGTCGGCGACCGCTTCGTCGGCGAGCCCCGTCAGCCCGTGTTCCGGGGTGAAGATGCGGACGACCGTCGCCTTCTTCCCGTCGAGGAGCAGATCGATGATATGTTTCCCGGCGGCGTCGCGGGCGGTGTGATTGACCACGAGCGCCACCCGTTTTCCGGCAAGGATATCGAACCCCCGCGCTTCGAGCACATCGAGTCCGGTCTGCACCGCGGCCGCGGCCGCGAAGGGAAGGAGGAGGAGCAGAACAAGAAGCGTCCTCACGAACGGACCCCGACCGTCACCGGCAGATCCACGATGAAGCGGCTGCCCTGCCCGACCGTGCTTTCGACCCGTATCGTGCCGTCGTAGCGCGTCACCAATCCGTTGATGATGGAAAGACCGAGTCCCGTTCCCTCGCCGTTCGACTTGGTCGTAAAGAAGGGGTCGAATATCTTTTCGCGGTGTTCCGGAGCGATGCCGGGACCGTCGTCGGCCACCGAAAGAGTGACCGTACCGTCCGCCGGACCGGTGCCGCAACAGAGCGCTATCCAGATGCGGCCGTGACCGCGCTCCTGCATCGACTGGTAGGAATTGATCGTCAGATTGGTGACGATCTGATGAAAATGGGTCGGGTCGATCAGAACGGGCGGACAGGACGGGTCGAGCTCCTGTTCGATACTGAAGGCGGGCGGTATCAGCGGCCGGAGCATCGCGATCGTTTCGGTGAGGGTCCGCTGGAGATGGGTCGGCTCGATCCGCGTGTTTTTCGGCCGGGAGAAGGAAAGTATCTGTTTGACCAGTCCGGCGCCCCGTTCGGCCGAGGCGCGGATGCTCTCCGCCGGTCGTCGGTACGGCGAATCGGGTTCGCTGCGGCGCGCCAGCAGGTCGGCGTTGCCGAGGATGCCGGTCAGGATGTTGTTAAAGTCGTGGGCGATGCCGCCGGCGAGCGTTCCGATGGCGTAAAGCCGTTCATTCTGCAGGAGCCGTTCCTCCATCAGCCGCCGCTCCTCTTCTGCCTTCAGCCGCAGGGCCAGTTCCTTTTCGCGGTCGGCGCCGATCCGCTGGAGCGTTAAGGAGATGAAGTATTGGACGAAAAAGGCGAGGATGAGGAAGATGGTGGCCGAGGTCCAGTGAAAGATCGGGTCGAACGGCGCGGCGCCGGGGGCGTCGATAAGGCTCCACTTCTGCGCGGCGGCGATGAGATAACCGGAAACGATGCACAACAGCGTCATGTAGAAACCGGCGTGCCAGCCCAGCAGGAACCCGGCGAAGGGAATAACGACGAAGTAGCCGTAGAGCGGCGTGGCGAGCAATCCCTCCTGTAACAGCGGGAACAGGGTATTGAGTCCCCAGAAGGCGAGCAACGACAGATAGGCGACCGTCCTGACCCGGCCGTGGCGGAGCAGGCCGAGCAGAACCAGATTGTTTGCGATGGCGACGACACAGGCGATCATGTCGAGCAGGTTGGCACGAATTGCGAACAGTATCGGCGCGCCGATCAGGGCGAGTGTTATGCCGCCGATAAGGAAATAATGCAGTATCGGGGCGATGTGGTTCTTTTCGGCGTCGTCGAACAGCGGCGGCCGCAGAAGCTGCGAAAACGTGGTCATGGTCTATTCTCCTCCCCGGGTCGGACGGCGCATTCTATCGTAAACGGTTCTTTTGTCAAACAGAAATGGATCACCGTTCCTGTGCATAGCCGAGGAACGGGGCGACCAGTAGCGGGTCTGTGGTGATGAAGTAGAGTTCGTCGTTCTTCTGACAGCCCGAATAGGTCCAGTTCATCGAACCGAACTCGACGATGTCGCCGGTGACGAAGAACTTGTGATGGAACAGCATCGAGCCGTCGTAGTAGGCCACAGCGGCCCCCGCCGCGTCGAGGTCGTCGAGGGCGGCCTGATTCGCCGGATCGCCGCCGCTGTCCCAGTCGTCGAGCGTCGCGTGGAGCGTGACGCCGCGGCCGGGCAACGCCAGCAGTTCGTCGTACATCGGCGCGCTGTCGGTCAGCGTGTACATCGCGAGCCACGCCTCGGCGCCCGCAGGGAGCGCGTCGAGCATCCCGCCGACCGCGTCGCAGGAGGAGGGAGAGAGGTAGAGCGTGCCGTTCTCCACCGGACAACCCTCGGCGCACGGTCGCGATTTGGCGGCGCCGCGCCGTCCCGTGTCGAACTCGTCGAATTCGTCGGCGAGCCGCGCGGCCAGATCGGCCGCGTCCCGGAATATAACGAGAAAGTTCAGAATGTTGTTGTAGGCTATGTTGGCCGATGAAAGGAGCACCGTCGCCTCGTCGATGACGAAAAATTTCTCGTGGACGATGCCGTCGCCGGTATCTTCGTATATCTTCAGCGGGAAGGAGGGACTTCCCGCCTCGACCGGCGTTCCGATGACGCCGCGCACATCGACCCCGTTCCCCGCCAGTCCGTTGAGTTTGGACATCACGCCGCTGTCGCTGAAGGTGAAGGAGACGAACCGGACCGACTCCTGCGCCGCGTCCAGTTCCGCCAGCACTTTGGTACGTATCTGGTCGTCGAACAGGACCTCGACGGCGCGAAGCGGGGCGGTATCGACATCGGGCACGGGGTCGTCGTTCCCCTCGTCTTCGTCTTCGTTTTCGTCCTTTATGTCCTTTTCGTCCCTTTCGTCCTTTTCTTCGCTGTCCGTCTGATCCGCCTGATCGGTCTGATCGGTCTGATCGGTCTGATCCGATTGATTGTCGGTCTGATCGTCGTCCCTTTCCCTTTCTTGGGCATCGGGGGTGGAGAAACAGCCGATGCAAAACAGCGGCAGCAGAAGGATGAGGGCGCGGAGCATTTCTTCTTCCTCCGGAAAACGGCGCACTATAGCGCATCGGCGGGAGAGAGTCAACCGGGGTACCGCAAAGGCGGTCGCGAAGTTGCTTTTTTACGACGGTTTATTATGATGGGCGTGTGTTTTCTGTGGAATGACCGATGAAAACCTATCTGAGTGCCTTCCTCATATCGTTCGCCTTCCTCGTAGTGGTCACCCCTATCCTTATACATTATGGGCGGAAATGGGGACTGGTCGATGTTACCAACCGGCGCACCATCCACCGGGGGCGCATCCCGCGCATCGGCGGGATCGGCATCTCGGTCGGGACGCTTTTCCCACTGGTCCTGCTCTACTTTTACCACAACAATGTATCGCAGGTCTTTTTCAGCACGCTCTACAATCCGCTGATCATCATCGGCGGCGGTATCCTCATCAGCGGTCTGGGCCTGCTTGACGACATAAAGGGGGTGCCCGCCCGCTGGAAGTTCCTGTTCCAGATCGCTCTGGCGGTGACCGCCTACTATCTCGGTTTCGATATCGAACAGATATCGCTACCGGGCGGCGTTGTTCATTTCGGCTGGTTCTCTTTGCCGATCACGATCCTCTGGATCGTCGGCATCATCAACGCATTCAACCTCATCGACGGGATGGACGGCCTTTCGTCGGGCATCGCTTTCTTCGTCTCGATCACGATACTCATCCTCGCGCTCCACAACAACATCCCGTTCGTGGCCCTCATTTCGGCGGCCCTCGCCGGAGCGGTGGTCGGTTTCCTGGTCTACAATTTCAACCCGGCCAAGATATTCATGGGCGATTCGGGTTCGATGTTCATCGGCTTTATTCTCGCCGTCCTTTCGCTCAAAGGGGCCTCGAAGCACTCCACCCTCGTTTCGGTCCTCGTTCCCATCGTCGCGATGGGGGTGCCGATACTCGACACGACGCTCGCCTTCGTGCGTCGGTTCCTGCGCCATCAGCCGGTGTTCATGGCCGACCGCCAGCACATACACCACATTCTTCTTTCAAAGGGCTGGAACCAGCGGCGGGTGGTCATCACCCTCTACGGCATCACGGTCCTGTTCACCGCGCTCGCGCTCTTCTCGATATTCCTGAAGGACCGCGAGGCGTTCCTCATCATACTCGTTTTCTCGGTCGTGGTGGTGGTGCTCATCACGAAACTGGGTTATCTCGACATGCTTCTCAGCAAACACCGGACGGGGCGGGAGAATCGTACCGAGGACATGCTGGAAAGAATGCTGGTCCAACGGTTGAGTCATCTGCCGCTGCGTGATATGGAGGAACTCATCTTCTCGTTGCCCATTCAGGGCTTCGCCTTCATCACCGGCGAAGGGAAACAGCTGTTCGAATCGGGAGACAAGGACCCGGTCAACTTCCTCGACATCCCCGCCGACGGAGAACATTTCCTGCGGCTCTACTGGAAAGGGGTGGTGCCGACCATCAACTCGCGCGAGTCGCTGATGTTCACCATCATCGCGAAATCGCTCCTTTCCTTCTTCGGCGAAGAAAAAAAGAATCCAGCGAACTTGACTTGACGGCGCGGCACGCATAGAATGACCTCCGCACAACGGCTCATACATGGTGGGATATGACGACGATACAAACGAAAGAACGCGCGGCGGCCAACCGGCTGAAGGAATACCGCGAAAGCAACCTCATCAGTAAGACCGAACTCGCCCGGAACGCCGAGATATCGCTCGTGACGCTCGACCGCATCGAGAAGGGCTATGCCTGCCGTATGGCGACCAAGCGCAAGATACTCGAAGCGCTTGGGATGGACATCGCAGAGACCGAAGAGATCTTTCCCGGCGAGGAACTGTGACCGGCTCCGCCCGGCGATACCCTGCACCCGAATCATTATAGCGCGAAGGAGGGGAACATGAGAGCGTGGTTGTTCATCTTTACTGTCTGCGTCGCCGCGCTTCTGGCCGCCTGCCAGACCGTCCCGGTGACCGCCGATTACGCCAAGACCTACGGCGAGGCGTATGCCCAAGGGTTCGAGGCCGGGTTCAACAAGGCGAAGACACTGAACACCGGCACCGGCGGCGTCTACGGGAATCTTTACAACGATCCCTACTACAACGATTACGGCGCGGTCGACAAGGAATCGCTCGCCTACGCCGTCCAGAAGAACGATCTCAAAAAGGTGAAGGAGCTGGTCGATGCCGGACGCGCCGTGGACGAACTGGATCCGAGCGGTTACACGCCGCTGCAGCTCGCCGCCCGATCCGGTTTCCAGCCGATGGTCGAATATCTCCTGTCGAAGGGGGCCGAGGTCAACTTCCAGTCCTCCGACGGCTATACCCCGCTCAAGGAGGCGGTCACCTACCGCAAGGCGGCGATGGCCGAGCTGCTCATCGCGAAAGGGGCCGACATCAACTTCGTTGACACCTCCGGCGCGAGCATCCTCTACTACGCCGCGCAGGCGGGCGACCAGACGCTGGTGAAACTGCTCCTCTCGAAGAAGGTCGCGCTCGAACAGAAGACCATATCGGGTGGCTGGACCCCGTTCCTTATCGCCGCCAGCTACGGGTTCCATCCCATCGTGACCCTTCTTGCCGATGCGGGCGCCGATGTCAACGCCCGCGAAACGACCTCCGGCAAGACGGCGCTGTTCTACCTCATCCCTTCCGGCAACCTCACCACGATAAAACTCCTGCTCGACAAGGGCGCCAAGATCGATATGCCCGACAACGCCGGCGATACCCCGCTGCTGCTTGCCAAGCGGCTCGGCCAGCAGGCGGTGATCGATCTGCTCGAACAGAAGAATGTGAAACCGATGTAGCCCGCCGGCTGACCGAAAACCTCCGCTATTTCAGGAATATCCATAAAAATTCTGTTGACTTCCTAATAAATAGGCTACAATGGTGGCACTAGAGAGGCGACCCCGTTCCGTCACAACCGGTAAAAAGTGGAGCGTTCAGAGATGATAACCGAAAAGGAGAAAGCCATGAAGATGACCGTGATGCTGGCGGCGCTTGCGGCGCTGTTCCTTATCGCCTGCGGCGAAGAGACCGATCCGGCCCCCAACGGCGCGAAGACCACCGGTCAGGTCCTGTTCGACGCCTACAAGGCCTATGCCGAAAATAGCGACGGCACGACCACCACGACCCCCGACACCACCGATCCCGCCACCGGCATGCCGTGCGACGAGAAAGAGGGGATCGACAGCAACGGCGACGGTGTGATCACCGACTGCAACGGCGGCGGCAGTTCTGAACCGGGCTATCCCGGTCAGCCCGAGAAACCGGGCGACGGCGGCTACGGCGCGATGCCGCTCTGCCCCGAGATCATCGGCCTCAACTTCGATACCTGCCGTCCCGAAATGGGCCGCCCGCTCTTCATCATCGATTTCGGCCGTTCCTGCGTGCTCGGCATGAAGTGCGAATACAACGGCACCGAACCGGCCTGCCCGATGGTGTGGGATCCGGTCTGCGGCACCGACGGCTGGACCTACGACAACGAGTGCTTCGCGAAGATCGCGGGCGTCGGCGTGGCCTATTGGGGCGAATGCATCGGCGAACCGCCCTACCCGTGCCCCGATGTCATGATAGAGGAGCCTTTCTGTGAGGATGGTTCCTATCCGGAGAAAATGTTCGATCCCATGGGCTGCTTCATTGGTTTCGAGTGCGTCTGGTACAACGACCCGAACTGTCCCGATCTCGCCTATCCCGCCCCCGATTTCTGCCCGAACGGCAAGATAGAGTATGTGTACGATGCGGCGACCGGCTGTCATGTCGCTTTCGAATGCGTCGACTACACCGATCCGGCCTACTGCAAGATGGACTCCGACTGCGGCGCGGGGATGTACTGCATGAACGGTATGTGCAACTACGGCGACCCGTTCGAATGTCCCGCCATCGATATGATGATGCCCGATTGCGGCGAAAACATGAAGCCCGAACCGATCTATGACGCCGCCGGGTGCCTCATCGACTACGCCTGCCCGCTCTAGTAAATTTCCCCCTTACCATTCCTCAAAAAAACCTTGACGCGCCAAACAAGAAGGCTACAATCTATTTCTGGATAATCGCCTCGGAGGCGATCTATGAGAAATACAATATATGCCGTCGGCAAGGCGAAACTTGGAGCGCTGGAGCAACGATTCCTCTCCTATTCCCAACTGCGGCGACTCACCGTAGTGCGTTACGGTCAATTGCGCGAAGAACTCTTCCTCACCGCCGCGCAGGAAAAAAGAATGCTTTCCCGTCTGGCCCGTTCCGGCATGATCGTCCGGTTGAAACGGGAGGTATATCTGGTCCCTTCCCGGCTCCCGCTCGGCGGGGCATGGAATCCGGGAGAGAACCTGATACTGCAGGAACTGATGCGCGCGTCGGACGACGGCGTTTACCAACTGTGCGGATTGCAGACCTTTAACCGCTACGGCTTCAGTGAGCAGATCGCGGCGCGCGTATACTGTTATAACAATCGGATATCGGGCGAGAAGGTCATTGCCGGACTGGAATTCACTTTCATCAAAGTGGCGGACGGACGGCTGGGCGGAGTGGAGCGTCTCGAAACTCCCGATGGGGCGATCATGCTCATGCCGACCAAGGCGCGCGCGCTGATGGACGCCGTGTACGACTGGTCGCGGTTCGGCACCCTGCCGGCCGCCTATGAATGGATAGTGGCCGCGGTGCAACAGGAAGTATCCATGGCCGCGGAACTTGCCGACATGGCGGTGCGGTACGGCAATCAGGGGACCGTGCGGCGTATCGGTCATCTGCTCGACCGTCTCACGGAAGAAAAGGGATGGAAGAAGAAAATGTTGAGAACACTAAGCGCCACCTCCTCTCTTTTCCCGTTTGTCCCCGGCCGTCCGGCAAAAGGAAAGATAGATCGCGAATGGGGGGTGCAGGTCAATGAGTAACGCTTTTTCGGTATATCTGGCCTTGCAGAATTCACCGGCGGTGCTTCGGGAATTCATCGATGCCACCGCGCAGAGGACCGGTTTCCGGAGAGAATTGATCGAAAAGGATCTCTACTGCTCGGTCCTCCTCGAAAGGCTGGCCGGAGAACTGCCGTCGCATATCGTTTTCAAAGGCGGCACCTGTCTCAGTAAGGTGCACGCCGATTTCTACCGGCTCAGCGAGGATCTCGATTTCGCGGCCGATCTTCCGCTTGGAGCGTCACGCACTACGAAACGCGCGCTCATCGAGCCGGTGAAACGGACATGGGCGGCCATGGTAAAAGACCCGTTGCCGGGGATCACGGAAGCGGTGCAGCTCAAAGGTGCGAACGAATCGACCCAGTATGTCGGGGCATGGAGTTATCGTTCGCTCGTTTCCGGATCCGAAGAAAAGGTAAAGGTGGAATTCGGTTTGCGTGAGCCGCTGCTTCTGCCGCCGGAAGAGAAACCGGCCAAAACGATACTGCTCAATCCGATGAGCGGACGCGGACATCTTCCTCCTTTCACCGTCAGGGTCATGGCTTTTCAGGAGGTCTGGGCGGAAAAAGTGCGGGCGGCGCTGACCCGCAAAGGACCGGCGATACGCGATTTCTTCGATCTGGATCATGCCCTTCAACGGTCGGCCCTGAAACTTGACGATGAGCGGTTCGTGGAGATGGTGAGAAAGAAACTGGTGGTGCCGGGCAACGATCCCTTTTCTTTATCGGGAGAGAAGTTCGCGGTGCTGAAACAACAACAGGAAGGTCAGTTGCGGCCGGTCTTGCGCGCTCTGGAATACGAGGCATTCTATCTGGAACGGATATGGCGCCAGTTGCAAATATTGACCGAACGGATCAGCTGAAGCCGCTAGAATTTTCCGGCGATATTTAGTCCATACACCGGCGGTCGTTTCGGTTTCGGGAGTGCATTTGGGGCATTTCTATCAAAGTTTAGCAACTTCTTCGTCGTCCGAAATTGCGACTACCTTAAATATATGCTATAACCGCCCGACCTGATGAGGGAGGGGCCCCATGAACAAATACCTTGTGATCTTTGCGGTGCTGGTGGTGCTGGCGTGTAGTGACGACGGTTTGCCACACATCGACTACACTGCCGACGGCTGGGCGATCTACGCTGGTCTCGAATGGTCGCCGAGAAGCACCAGTTCGATGAAGTGGGACAAGGCCGAAGAATACTGCGCCGCGCTTGGTGCCCGCCTCCCGACCATCGACGAACTACGGAGACTCATCATCAATTGTCCCGACACTGCCTCCGACGGTCTCTGCCCGGCCAGCGACCCCGACTGCCTGAATTCTCAAGAATGTTATGTCGGCCAACCCTGCCAATGCAAACGAGAAGATGGCCCCTTCTCGGTGCTTGGCGATGATCTCTATGCGCTGTGGTCATCCTCCGAGTCCAGCGACCTCGAAGGTCTTTTCTGGTATGTTTCCTTTATCGACGCTCTCGTGCTCCCCACCGTTGGAGGCACCTACATATCCTTCCGCTGCGTTCGCTGACCGCATAACAATCCGCCCGTCCGGATCTGTGACTAGCTTGCTATATATATGGTGACAGTCGCCGCACCGGTCTCGGCCGTACAAATACCTCGGCAGGAATTAGTCGGGTGCGATGAATCTTGCACCTACGAAATCAGAATAAAAAATAAATTATTTCAAGAAGTTGGTGGCCCCAGCAGGAGTCGAACCTGCGGCAGACGCGGATTAGGAATCCGCCGCTCTATCCATCTGAGCTATGGGGCCGCCCGGGGAAGGAACGGCATCGGGTCCTGCGGTTTGGAACCGATGCGCACTTCAAAGTGGAGATGCGGGCCGGAGGAGCGCCCGGTGTTGCCCGAGAGCGCTATTTTGTCTCCCTGCTTGACCGTCTGACCCTCCTGCGCGATCAGCTTACTGTTATGGGCATAAACGGAGAAGTAGTTGTCGGCGTGCTGGATGATGACCACATTACCGTAGCCGCCGTGGTCGGCCGCGAATATCACCTTGCCGTCGCCCGCCGCGACCACCGTCGTCCCTTCCGGCACGCTGATGTCTATCCCTTCGTGCATGGTGCCGTTGCGGACGCCGAAGGGCGAAGTGACCACCCCTTTGAGCGGCCAGATGAACTTCGCGTCGCCGGTCGCCTTGAGTTGTTTGCCCTGTGCGCCGTGAGTCGTCGCGAGCGCCTGTTTGCCGGTGCCCACCGCTTTGCCCGTATCTTTCTTTTGTGAAGGAACGCTTTTTACCGTGCCGTCGGAGGGGGCCTTGATCCCCGGGACGAACAGGTAGTCGCCCGTCTTCACTTCGTCGGCGGGGCCCATGGTATTCGCGGCCCGCAGTTTGTCAATGTCCACCTGATAGAGGAGCGATATCTTCTGCAGGTCCTCTTTGTCGCGCACTTTATGGTAGATGCCGTAGGGGTCGGCGCAGGCGGCGATGAAAAGCGCGAGGAGGGCGATGCAGAACGACCGCACCGTCATTCCTGCACCGATCCGATGAGCTGATCGATGGTCTCCTGTCGTTCGGCGAGGTAGCGGTCGAGTCCTTCGGCAAGCGTCTGCGCGATGCCGGGATCGACGAAGTTGGCCGATCCGACCTGCACGGCGCGGGCGCCAACGATGAGGAAATCGAGCACATCGCCGAGTGTCGCGATGCCGCCCATCCCGATGACCGGGATCTTCACCGCCTTGGCCGTCTGCCACACCATCCGCAGGGCGACCGGCTTTATCGCGGGGCCCGACAGGCCGCCGACTTTATTGCCGAGTATGAAGCGGCGGGTCCGGCGGTCGACGGCCGTCCCGACGAGCGTATTGATGAGCGATACCGCGTCGGCACCGCCCGCTTCGGCGGCGCGCGCCGTGAGGGTGATGTCGGCGACATTGGGCGAGAGTTTCACGATGAGCGTCTTGGCCGTCACCTTCCGCACCGCGGCGGTGAGTGATTCGATGAGTTTCGGATCGGCCCCGAAGGCGCTGCCGCCCTGTTTGACATTGGGGCAGGAGAGGTTCATCTCAAGCGCGTCGATGCGGGGATTCTCCGAAAGAACCGCCGCGAGTTTGACGAAATCATCTTCACTATAGGCGTAGAAATTGACGATGATGGCGGTGTCGTAGTGGGCGATCTTCGGCATCGTCTCATCAAGGAAGACGCGTGAACCGCAGTTTTCAAGCCCGATGGAGTTGAGCATCCCTGACGCCGTCTCGACGATGCGGATGCCGGGATTGCCGGGCCGCGGTTCGAGCGATATCCCCTTCGTGCAGAAGCCGCCGAGCTTGTTCAGGTCGAGATACGGTTCGAACTCGGGGCCGTAGCCGAAGGTCCCCGAGGCGGTCAGTATCGGGTTCTTGAGCGTCGTTTTGCTGATGTGTACGCGCAGGTCGGTCACTTTTTTTCCTCAAAAATAGAGCCGTCGAACACCGGGCCCTCCTTGCAGACGAGCACCGACGCCCCCGGCATTTGGACGCGACAGCCGAGGCACGCGCCGATGCCGCACCCCATCCGCGATTCGAGCGAATGGATATCGCGTATACCGTGTTTCTTCGCCACCTCGTGGACCGCCGCCATCATCTTCTCGGGGCCGCAGGCGATGACCAGATCGGGTTTTTCGCCCGCCTTGACCAGCGCGTCGAGTTTTTCGTGCGGGAACAGCTTCACGCCGAGCGATCCGTCGTCGCTGACGAAGTGGGTGTCGGCCACCTTGAGATAGTCGTCGGTAAGATAGCTCTCCTCGGCCGAACGGAAGCCGAGTATGAAGGCCTTGTTCTTTGCATGCGATCGTTTCGCGGCGTAGTAGAGGGGCGCGATGCCGATGCCGCCGCCGATGAAAAAGACCCGACCCGCCTCATCGGGGAACGAGTTGCCCAGCGGTCCGGTCACCCGAACCGGCATCCCGACCGCCTGATGCGCCATGAGCAGTGTCCCGCGGCCGACCACCCGGATGAGGAGCGTCAGCATTCCGCCCTCCCAGTCGAATATCGATATGGGGCGGGGGAGGAAGGGGTCGGTGCGGCCGTCGCCGAAGGAGAGCATCACGAACTGCCCCGGCAGCGGCTCGGATTCGAACGGCGCCGCCAGAAGGAACGCGTCGTTCGACACCTGCATCAGGTCGGCTATCTTGGTCACTATCGATCGTTGCACGGGGCCTCCAGCGTCCGGCGCATGACTATCGCATCCTCGGACGGCGCACTATAATACATTTTTCTCACGCCTACAACATTAAACGACATTTTTTCGTAGAGCCGTCGTGCCGAGAGGTTGCTTGCGCGCACCTCCAGATAGCATGCCGTCGCGCCACGGGCCGCGGCGAAGGCAAGCGCCTCGGTGACGAGTTCTATTCCGATGCCGCGTCGGCGCAGGGCGGGCGGCACCGCGACATTGATGATCTCCGCCTCGTCAGCCGCGATCGACAGCAGAAGATACCCGCCGATCGTTCCGTTCTCATCCTGTGCGACGAAGTAGTGCATGTGGGCCGCCGCATCGTCGTAGAGCGACGAGAAGATATTGCCGTTCTTCGGGTCGGCGAAGCTTTCGCGCTCGATGGAGAGCAGTTCTTCGATGTGATCGCGCATGAAGCGGCGGTCGGCCTGCATCGGGTCACCCGCCGGCGGGCCGGCTTACTTGAGGTTCTCGGGGTTGAGCCCCTTCAGTTCCTTGAGGACGAACAGACCGTCCTTGCGGACCAACTTGCCGTCGAACCAGATCTCGCCGCCGCCGTATTCGGGCGTCTGTATCATCACCAGATCCCAGTGGACCTGACTGTGGTTGCCGTTGGGCGCTTCGTCGTAGGAGTTGCCGGGGGTGAAGTGGATCGAGCCGGCGATCTTCTCATCGAAGAGGATGTCGACCATCGGCTTGACGACGTAGGGATTGACGCCGATGGCGAACTCGCCGACATAGCGGGCGCCCGGATCGCTGTTGAATATCTCTTCGAGCTTGGCGACATTGTCCCCTTCGACCTTGACGATCTTCCCCTTCTTGAAGGTGAGGATGACCTTCTCGAACTTCTTGCCGAGATAGACGGTCGGGGTGTTGTACTCGATGACGCCGTTGACCGAATCCTTGACCGGCGCGGTGAAGACCTCGCCGTCGGGGATGTTCATCTGGCCGGCGCATTTGATGATCGGTATCTTCTTGATCGAGAAGGTAAGATCGGTGCGGCCGGGGCCCAAGAGACGGACCTTGTCGGTCTTCGACATCAGCTTCACCAGCGGGTCCATCGCCTTGTCCATCTTGGCGTAGTCGAGCGTCGTCACATTGAAGTAGAAGTTCTCGAACGCCTCGGTCGACATGGTCGAGCCCTGTGCGTAACTCGGGTTGGGGTAGGCGAGGATGCACCACTTGGTGTGCTTGACCCGCTGGTCGAAATGGACCGGCTGGACATATTTCTGCATGTAGTTCTTCATCTTCGGACCCGGGATGTCGGAGAACTCGTAGGAATTGTTACGGCCGTTGATGCCGATGAAGGCGTGCATCTTCTTCATCTTGAGGAGGTCGACCTCCTTCATGATGTCGAACCACGCGTCGCTCGCGCCGCCGATGAGTTTCCGCATGATGCGCTGATCGTAGAGATTGACGAACGGTGTCGCCCCGGCCGCCTGTATCTCTTCGACGAGCGCCTCGACGAGCGGTTTGGCCGACTCGTCCTTCACCTCGATGAGGACATTCTCCCCCTTCTTGACGCGGCACGAGAAACGGACCAGATTCTTCGCCAGCTTTTCCAATCTCGGATCTTTCATCAGATACTCCCTGCGTTGTTAGAGAACTTCACGACGGAGCGATGATGACGCAAAGGGGGAGGCGAGTCAAGTTTCTCGCCGACGGAACAAAAAAAGGGATTGAGGGGCAGGGCAGGTTTGAAAGAAAAAAGAACTTGGCAAGAGCCAAATTGAAGCCACTTTGCCCCGTTCAGGCCCCTCATGTAAAGTGGCAAGTGAATCGAAGGGAGTTTACCCGAAACGGGAGGCCCTGTCAACCCCCTTCCTCAAAAAAAATTATCGTTCTGCGCGATTTGCATGCCTGTTAGAGAGATCGATATGATCGCTCGGTTCTTTATTTAGGTATATTTATTTGACTTGGTTCCGGCGATTCACTAAAATCGCACCGCTGTGAATGAGGAGTTCTTCGATGGAACAGAGTTCGGTCATTACCTGTCCCTCTTGCGGCACGCAATACCGGCGTCCCGCCAATATACCGCCCGAAGGGGCGCAGGTGCGTTGCAAGAACTGTAGCGCCTTCTTCGTGGTCGAAGGCGACGCACCCGCAGTGCAGGAGACCTCTTTTGCCGCCCGCTTCGACAATGCCCTGATACGCAAACCGACCGGCATTATCTTCAAACTGCGCGGCTTCGACGACCTTGAAGAACGTATCGGACGGCGCGAAGTGACGCCGCGCGACGAGGTTTCGTTCGACGGCCAGCAGTGGTCGCCCCTTTCCTCTTTCCCGCAACTGGCCGGACACTTCGAGCAGGTCGGTCTGCAGGGCGCCGACGAGGCGACCTTTTTCACCGATTCGCTTATCCGTGTGCCCGGCGGCCGCGTGCTTCGCATCGCCGATGTGCGTGAACTGATGACCAAGGTGCGGGACGGCGCAGTGGGAGAGGCCGACGAGGCGTCTCATAACGGGATAGACTGGTTCCCCATAACCAGTTTTGAGACCATCAAGGAGCTGTTGGCCGAACGGCGCAAACAGAAGACGATAGTTCCCGGGGTCATCACCGCCGGGAGTCGCGAACCGAAAAAGACGGTAATGCTCGAAGCGGGCGGCGCGCCCGAAATGGAACGGCAGGAACAGATCGTCACCGCGATCAAACCGCCGGAGGAAAAACCCAAGACGAAGCCCGAGCCGAAGCCCGAGCCGAAACCCGAGCCGAAACCGGAGCCGAAACCGG
>CALMRE010000176.1 GCA_937871295.1 uncultured bacterium
GATCGCGGTGACGGGCGAGGAGATCGAGCACCCGCATCGAGTTGTCGATCGCCCGAGGAATGACGAGGTGGCGTATGATGAGACCGCGCGGCAGTAAGCCCAGATCGTCTTCCTCCCACGGGATCTTCGCCGCATGGATGACATCGAGCCCCCGCGTCATCGCATCGACATAGCCCGGCGCACGGCTATAGCGCGCCGCAAGCGCCGGATCGAGGTATTTCACATCGTAGAGGAAGATGTCGCTGAACCGCAGGACGATGGCGAGCGCCTCGGCGGTGAAGTAACCGGAGCAATTGTAGGATATCGGCACAGTGATATCGGCGCGCATCGCGGCGAGCACCGCGAGCACCGGGTAGAGATAGTGGTCGGCGGTCGTCAGGTTGAGATTGTGGACCTTTTTCGCAAGCAGTTTCCGTATCTCACCGGCGAACTCATCGGATGAGTACAGCCTGCCGTTGTTATCGTGCGATATGGGCCAGTTCTGGCAGAAGATGCAGTGCATGTTACAACCGGAGAAAAAGACATTCCCCGCGCCGTTCCAGCCGCTCACCGGCGGCTCTTCGCCGTTGTGCACCGCGAACGAGGCGACCTTGATGCCGACGGACGATCCGCAGCAGGGCGGCTCGCGGTCGGCCGCTGTCCCCCACTGCCGCGTGACACCGCACCGCGTCGGACAGCACTGTCCCGACTCCCACAGACGACGCGCCCCGTCGAGAAGCGACGCGAGTTCGGCGGCGGAAAGGCGGTTAAGCAGGTTGGCGGTCACGAGACGATCGTATCGGCGAATTTCTGATAGTAGAGATGGGCCTTTTCCAGTTCTTCGACGCGGAACGGGTCGAACAGCTTCGATGAGGCGAAACGATCCTTTTTGAGAAGCAGTATCGATATCAGGAACAGCAGGTACGGGCCGTTCTGATACGCCGGGGTGGCGTCGGCCAGTTTTTTCACTTTTTTGAAGAAGGAGAGATGCTTGAGCGACACGACGAACGAGGCCTTCGCCTGCACGAAATGGATCTGGTCCTCCTTGCGGTCGAAGATCGAGAGTATCAACTCGCGCCGGTCGAACCAGCCGAGATCGTCGCGCGCCTCGTCGTCGAATTCCAGCGGCGTCCCGGAGAAGTAATCCAAACCTTTCATGCGGTTGAAAAAGGATGGCGTGTAGAGCAGTATCTGCGCCGGCGGCAGTTCGCGCCGCTGGGCGAGGGTCGTCTGAGCGTCACCCGACCGGACATGGTAGATGAAGAAAAGATTGAGGAACTCCTGCCAGCGGTTGAAGTTCTCGAAATCCTCGCCGGTGCTGTAGAAGGCCTCTTTTTTGAAGGCGAGAAGCTGCGACTCCTCTTCGCGGGAGAAACTGGAGAAGACCGCCGTATTCTGCGATACCGTCATGAACCCTCAGTAGGCGCGGGTGTAGACCGTCTTGCCGCCCGCGATGGTGCGGAAAACGGCCCCCTTGACATGGAAGCCGTGGAACGGTGTGTTGCGGGCCTTTGAACGGAACATGTTCTTGTCTATCGTCCACTGATATTCGGGGTCGATGATGGTGATGTCGGCGCGGCCCCCTTCGGTGAGCGTGCCCCCCTCAAGGCCGAAGATGCCGTAGCCGGCGGTGAACAGTTCGACGAACCGCTCGACGGTGATATGCTTGTCGTGGACCAGTTTGTAGACCAGCGGAACAGCGGTCTCCAGCCCCACCATCCCCGACGGGGCGGTGTTGAACTCGACATTCTTTTCCCGTTCGTGGTGCGGCGCATGATCGGTCGCCAGCGCGTCGATGATGCCCGATTTGACCGCGGCGATGAGCGCCTGCCGGTCCTCTTCGGACCTGAGCGGCGGATTGACCTTGGTGTTGGTATCGTAGGAGCCGACCGCCTCGTCGGTGAGCGACAGGTAGTGCGGCGCCGTCTCGGCGGTGACCTTGACCCCCTGCGCCTTGAAATAGGCGATGAGATCGACCGCCATCTTGGTCGAGACATGGCAGATGTGGACCGGAAGGCCGAGATACTGCGCCATGAGGCACTCACGCGCCACCGACAGCGCCTCGCCGACCGCCGGGATACCCTGCATGCCGTAGAGGGTTGAGAAGTAACTCTCGTTCATCTGGCCGCCCTTCGAGAGGTAGGTGTCCTCCGAGTGCGACACATACATCAGGCCGAACGAAGAGGCATACTGCATGACCCGCTGAAGAAGCGACGAATCGGTTATCGGTTTCCCGTCGTCGGAGATCGCGATCGCGCCCCCCTCTTTCAGTTCGCCGATGGGGGCCATCGTTTCGCCCTTGAGCCCTTTTGACGCGGCGGCGATGGGATAGAGGCGGACGCCGTTCCCTTCTCTGGCCGCCTTTTTGGTCTGATACTCGATGGTGCCGATATTGTCACAGGCCGGACTCGTGTTGGGCATAGTGCAGACCGCGGTAAAACCGCCCGCCGCCGCCGCCTCGAGGCCGGTCAGAATGTCCTCCTTGTCCTCAAAACCGGGATCGCGGAAGTGGACGTGGAGGTCGATGAGGCCGGGGGTGACGATCATCCCGGCGGCATTGACCGTCTCGGCGCCGTCGGCCGCGAGATCGCCCTTCGCGATCTTGGTTATTTTCCCGTTCTCGACGAGCAGCGAGCCGATGAAGCCCTTTCCCGCCTTCGGGTTGACTATCGTGCCGTTCTTGATAAGCAGTTTCATGAGTTCGATCCTCCGAGGAGAAGATAGAGTACCGCCATGCGCACCGCCACCCCGTTGGCCACCTGTTCAAGGATGACCGAGCGGTCGCCGTCCATGATGTTGTCGTCGATCTCGACGCCGCGGTTGGCGGGGCCGGGATGCATGACCGTCGCGTCGGGCTTCGCGTAGGAGAGCAGTTTCTCGTCGAGGCAGAAGAACTTCGCGTATTCACGGCGGTCGGGGTACATGAGGCCGCTTTCACGCTCTTCCTGAATGCGGAGCATCATCACGATGTCGGCGTCCTTGACAGCCTCTTTCGGATCGTAGGTCACCTCGACGCCGAGTTTTTTGATGTCCTTCGGGATCATCGTCGCGGGACCCGCCACCGTCACGTGCGAACCGGTCTTGGTCAGCAGGTGGATGTTCGACCGGGCGACGCGGCTGTGGGCGATATCGCCCATGAGCGCCACCTTGAGGCCGTCGAGTTTGCCTTTCTTTTTCTGTATCGTGTAGGCGTCCAAGAGCGCCTGCGTCGGGTGTTCGTGGAACCCGTCGCCGGCGTTGATGATGGAGCAGTCCATGATCTGGGCCAGCATGTGCGGCGTTCCCGACACCGCGTGGCGGATGATCAGGCAGTCGGGGGCCATCGCCTGCAGGTTGAGCGCCGTGTCGGAGAGCGTTTCGCCCTTCGTGATGGCGCTGCCGGATACGGCGATGTTGTATGAATCGGCCGACAGCCGCTTCTCGGCGACCTCGAACGACATGCGCGTCCGGGTCGACGGTTCGGCGAAGAAATTGATGACGCTCAAACCCTTGAGCGTGGGCACCTTCTTGATCTGCCGCTGATTGATCTCCTCGAACGACACCGCCGTTTCGAGGATGTGCATGATCTGGTCGCGGTTAAGGTTCTCGATACCGAGCAGATGTTTCATGGTATTGTATCTCCCTGTGAGCGCTTATTTCTCGCCGACGACGACCTTGTCATCGTCATCGACCTCTTTGAGATAGACGGCGACCGCCTCGTTCTCGCCCGTCTGTACCGCCTTGCCGACGAAATCGGGCTGGATGGGCAGTTCGCGGTGGCCGCGGTCGACCAGCGCCGCGTACATGATGCTGGCGGGACGGCCGTAATCCATCACCGCGTCTATCGCGGCGCGGACGGTGCGGCCGGTGTAGAGGACATCGTCGACCAGCACGATATTGGCGCCGTCGACATTGAAGTTGAGGTTGGAGGGGCCGACCTCGGGACTCGCGAGACCTTTGAAGAAGTCGTCGCGGTAGAGGGCGATGTCGATGGTCCCCGACGCGACCTTGACCTTCTCCAGTTCCTGTATCTTTTTAAGGATGCGTTCGGCGATGTGAACGCCGCGCGTCCGGATGCCGACGATGGCGACATTCTTTTTCGGTCCGACCCGCTCGATGATCTCGTGGACCATCCGGTTGATCGTCCGCTCCATCTCCTCGCCGTTCATGATGACCTTGGTGATCTTGAGCCCCTTCCGTTTCATCACCCTCTCCGTCAATTGAAGAATTTGTTATGCTCTTCCCGTTTGGTGACCGCTACCTTCATGCGGTAGGTATGCAGCAGGTTGCCGAAAACCTCAACCTTCGCATCGTACTCGCACTTGATCGTGACGACATTGCGCTCGTCCTTGTAGACGTAACAGTCCTGCCCCGTTTTCTGGATGCCGTAACCGGCAAAGGCCTCGGTCAGCAGGCCGCGAACCTCTTCGATATCGCGTTTGGTGCCGTAGATCGCCGTCTTTTCGACCTCTTTGGAGAGCCAATATTTGTTCCAGTAAGGATCGGCGAACTGCCACCCGAACCAGATCAGACACAAGATAACGAAGATCTTGACAAGATCCAGCATGCTCATGTTATGCCTCCCGCATCAGTACGCCGAACCTTGTAGCAAAAAAAACGGGACAAGTCAATCATTCGGAGATCGCTTCCAGCAACCCTTCGAACAGGGCGATACCGTAGCGCACCGCCTCGTCGGGAGGATAGATCGCGGGGGTATGAAGCGCCCGCGCCGGCTCCCCTTCGCGGCGGGCGCCGAGCCAGAACAGGAGCGACGGCCACCGAGCGCAGAAAAAGCCGAAATCCTCCCCCACCAGTTTCGTCTCCGAGGGGACGAACCGCGTCCCGGTCGCCGCACAGACCTTTTTGAGCCGCTCCACCAGCGCGCCGTCGCAGACCACCGGCAGGAACTCGCCGAGCGTTTCTATGCGGTATGCGCCGCCGGTGAGCGCCGCCGCCTCGCGCGCCGCCTCTTCGACCACCGCCGCGCCGCGCCCCATCGTTTCGAGATCGAGCGCCCGCATCGTCCCGCGGAGACAACAGCGGTCGGCGACGATGTTGCGCGCCGTACCGCCCTCTATCTTCCCGATATGGAACAGGAACGGACGCATCGGATCGAGCCGCTTGGCGAGCGTCCCGTTCACATTGCGGACAAAGTGGGCCGCCGCGAACAGGGCGTCGCTCGCGTTATGCGGAAAGGCGGCGTGACCGGCCGTCCCGGTGAAGACGACATCTATTTCGCGCGGCATGGCGAAGAGCACCCCGGCCTTGGAGGAAACCTCGCCGAGATAATGATCGTCGGTCACATGGAGTGCGTAGCAGGCCGCGATGGCATAGCGGTCGAAGAGCCCCGCCTCGATCATCCGCTTCGCGCCGCCCGCCCCCTCTTCGCCCGGCTGGAAGACGAACAGGATATTGCGCTTCGGCCCTTTCCCGGCAATTCGCGCGACGAGTCCTGCAAGCGTCGTCATGTGGATGTCGTGGCCGCAGGCATGCATGAAGCCGGGCCGCCGCGAAACGGCCGGATGAGACGGCTCCTCGTCGAGCGGCAGGGCATCCATGTCGGCGCGGAACAGCGTGAACGGGTCGTCAGGGGCGCCGCCGCGATATTCGACCACCAGCGCCGTTTCGAGCGCCCGGAGGAGCCGGAACCGTTTGTCGCCCGCCGTCGCGGCGGTCACGAACCGCTCGATGATATCGCGCGTCCGGTGTTCCTCGAAGGCCGTTTCGGGCCACTCGTGCAACTCTTTTCTCAGTGCGGCGAGCGCGGCGTCCAGCGGCATGACGAATCCCTCCTACCAGCCCAATATCTTCAGCAGGTCGTAGTTCTCCGGATCGGGCAGATACTTCTTGGCCGCCTCGTAGTTATGCGGCTTGATGAAGTGCAGGTTCTTGAAGACGATGCGGAAATCCTCGGTATCGGTCTCGACCAGCCGCGGCTTGATCTTTCCGTCGGGCCCTTCGACATCCTTGAGATACAGCGGCGCGATGGTCCCGTCGTTCTTGGCCACCACGATACAGCCGCTCTTTCCGTGATCGAAGAGTTCCTTCACCCCTTCGCCGAGGATGGTGCAGTACTTGAGATCGAACGCGACCGGCGTGCCGCAGCGCACCTCGTAGCCGATCTCGACCGGACGGCTCTTGATATTGATCTTGAGTTCCTTGAGTTTCCTGCTCAGAAGCATGTTGAAGATGTGCGCCTTGCTGACATTGCCCAGTTCGGGATGGCCGTGGTCGTCGTAGGTGAACTGGATGCCGGAGCGGAGCACCTCCTCGTCCGACATGAAGTGGAACACCCCTTCCGACACGGCGATGCAGCCGTAGTCGATCCCCATGAGTTTCCGCTTGACGATGGTGCCCACCATCATGCGGATCATCCGGTCGAACGAAACCTCGACCTTGTTGAACATCTCGGGGATGATGATCATCGGGTAGTGACACGCCGTGCCGACGCCCCACGCCAGATGGCCCGCCTCGCGCCCCATCAGCGACACGACGAACCAGTTGCCGCTGGTCCGCGCATCCTCGTAGACCGTCGTGCCGATGCGGGTCCCTTCGTTCTTCGCGCTGTGGTAGCCGAAGGTCGGGAGCCGGTCGGGCAGGGGCAGATCGTTGTCGATGGTCTTGGGAACATGGACATTGCGCACATCGAGTTTCTGCGTCGCCAGCCATTTGGCGAGCCGGTTCGCGGTCGACGCGGTATCGTCGCCGCCGATGGTGACCAGCAGTTTCACATCGTTGCGCACGAAGAAATCTGCCTTGAACTCGCTGTCCTTCGGTTTGTGGCGCGACATTTTGAGCGCCGAGCCGCCGAGGTTGAAGAAGCGGTCGGCGAATTCGAAATCTATCTCGATGGTGTCGGGCTTGTCGGTGAAGAGCGTCTTGTAGCCGTAGTTGAGGCCGATGACGCGGTAGCCGTCGATGAGAAAGGCCTTCGCTACCGACGCGACGACGGTGTTGATACCGGGCGCCGGGCCGCCGGCGCAGAGAATGGCGATCGATCCTTTAGAAGTCATGCGTTCCTCCATTTTGGAAAGAAATCGGTCCAACGCGCCCATCGTAGCGTGGAGAAGAAAAAAAAGCAACTTGCGGGGAAAACAACGTCACGACTGACGGCGGGACTTTTCGTTCTTTCGTTCGGCGACGAGTTTTTCGACGGGGGAAAGTCCATCGGCCCCGCCGTCGGCGGCATCCAGCGGCAGATGGACCGTGATGCGGGTCGCCTCGCCCACCGCGCTCTCCACCGTTATGCGGCCCCCCATCAGATCGACCAGTTCCCGCACAATGGCAAGCCCCAGTCCGGTGCCGCCGTAGCGGCGCGTCACCGAATCGTCGGCCTGCCGGAACGGCTCAAAGACGGCGTCGATTTTTTCCTGCGGTATCCCGACGCCGGTATCGGCCACCGCCAGTTCAAGAACCCCGTTCCGGTGGCCGACCCGAACGGTGATGCTCCCTTTTTCGGTGAACTTGACCGCGTTCCCGATCAGATTGAAGAGTATCTGGCGGACCCGCGTCGGATCGCCCGTGAGCCGGAGCGGCAGGGAGCCGTCCGAATCGACGGCGAGCACGAGTTTTTTGGCGTCGGTGCGGTGGCGGAAGATATGGACCGTCCGATCGACGATATCGCCGATGTCGAACGGGACCGATTCGATGCTCATCTTCCCCGACTCTATTTTGGAAAGGTCGAGTATGTCGTTGATCATGTCGAGCAGCATCTGCCCCGAATAGCGAATGTCCTCGAGGTACTCTTTCCGTTCCTGCGGGGTTGCCCCGCCCGCAAGAAGCAGTTCCGACATCCCGAGTATGCCGTTCATCGGCGTCCGTATCTCGTGGCTCATGTTGGCGAGGAACTGCGACTTGGCGAGGTCGGCCGCCTTTGCCGCCTCTTCGGCCCGCCGCCGCGTCTCGACCTCCTGTTCCAGTTTTTCCTGCTGACGGAAAAACAGCGTGATGAGCCCCGCGATCTGGCCGAACTCGTCGGCGCTGCCCGCCAGCGGTTTGAGGATCGCCGGATCGCTCTTCTCCATGCTTCGCGAAATGAGGCTGAGCGGCCGCGAGATGCGGGTCCGCAGGTAGTAGAACAGGACGCCGAAGATGAAAAGTATCATTGCGCTGGCGGTCATGAAAGTGACGCGCCGCTGTTCTTCGAGCGCCTGCACCTCGGAAAGTTGGGTGGTGAAGACCAGCGTCGCCGCCGCCTGACCGGTGGAACCCCGGAGCGGCAATGCCAGCGAGATCGCCCCCCCGTCGCCGCGGACGAAATCGGCTTCTGCCGCACCGCCGACACGCACCGCCGCCCCCGAGAGGAGGGCCATCGAGTCGAGATACCTTTCGTCGACCAGCCAGCCGGTGAAGAGAAAGCCGGCCGGCGGCTGTTTCCGTTCAAAATCGTTTGCCGGATGGATGGTCGCGCCGTAGACCTCCATAAGGCCCGCCGCGGTCCTGTGGAAGAAATGGGCGAACCGGATATCGCCCGAGAAAAACTCGTCCGGGACCTTTTTTTCGTCGAAAAGCATCAGGTCGTGCCGGAACTCCTCGGCCGGTTTGGTGACGCCGTAGAGCGGCTTGCGCGCGGTGTCGTAGACCCACAGGCCGTAGGCGTGAAAGGTGTCGAGGCCGGTATCGAGGTTGTCCCCGGCCCACTCTTTGTCGGGCTTGGCGACGAAATCGACCATGTCGTCCCAGAAGGAGTAGTCGTTGGCGAAATACTGGAGCGGCTGTCCCTTGAGGGCGACCAGTTTCTCGAAATGGAACCGCTTGGTCTTCTCGTACCCCGCCGCTATCCGTTCGTTCTCCTGCGTCACCACGACATTGAAGAAGACATAGGCGACCAGAAAGAAGGCGGCGGCGAACAGGAAAAGCATCAGCAGGATGCGATTGTGGACCTTCACGCGATACCCTCCCCCGCGAACGGTTGCGGAACGCTCCGAGTGTAGTGGGAAGCGCCTCCTTTTGCAAATTTAATAAAAATCGGGTAGAGTGATCACTAAACGGAGCGGCGATGGCGGTTGGCCATTCCCCGCCGCGTGTGTAAGGTGCGTTATTTTTTGGAGATATCTCCGGGAGGAAGTCCATGCGTTATTTGTTGGCAAGCGTTCTGATCGCGGTGGTCCTGACCGCCTGCGGCGAAAAGAGCGACACGATCAGCCGGTGCGGCGAAGGCTACACCGATGCGGCGACGGCGGCCGAACTCACCGCCCTGCTTGCCGGCGAGGCGGAACGGATCTGCCTGCTCGAAGGAAGCTATCAGAGGCAGTTCGTGCTCGATACGCCGAAGACCCTTCAGGGCGTCAGCAAGGAGACAACGGTGCTCACCTCCGCCGCCGGCACCCCGCTGACGGTGAACTCGGGCAATGTGAGCATTACCGATATCGGCTTCAAACTGGAACTCGCGACGCTCGCCGAGACCCCGGCGCTCCGGCTGGAACCGAAGGAAGGGACCGCGACGCTCGCCAATGTCGCCCTCTCGAACATCGCCGTCTCGACCGTCAACGGCGGCGGCATCCGGGCGACCGATATCGTTTCCTTCTCGCTGGCCAACGCCACGGTCACCGCCGACGCCAAGGGGATCGTCCTGCTCGGAACGACCGTCGCCACCCTGTCGGGCGTCACCGCGCAGGATTGCGGCCGGATGGGGGTCGCCTTCGCCAACGGCGCGCAGGGAAGCGTCGTCAACTCGACCCTTCAGCGCAACGGCTACACCGGCCTCTGGATACAGGACACCGCCAAGGTCAGCGTGACCGATTCGACCATCACGGATAACGCGCTGGCGGGCATCAACATCGTCAACGCGAAGAACATACTCATCGAGAACAGCGAGATCGCGGCGTCAAAGGAACTGGCCGGTACGCCGGGGGCCGACGGCATCGTGGTCTACACCCCCGAACTGGCGGGCGACCCGATCATGGCGGGCGACCCGATCATGCAGCGCGCCTTCACGCTCCTCAATTCGACCGTCAAGGACCACCCGCGCGCCGCCCTCATCTTCGACGGCACCGCGACCTCGACCGGGATGGAACTCAAAAATATGCTGCTTGACGGCGTCGACATATTCCGCATGGCTTACGGCGTCGTGTTCCAGAACGGACTCGCCCCCGAAAGTTTCAGCGACAACGCCGGGGCGGTCAGCGAAGACTATTCCGACGGCTACGAGACGGGGACCTCCGATGTCGATACGATGAACGGCGGTTCGGATGCGGTCGCTATCGGCGACGCCGAACCGGCCTCCGACGGCGAGATGCCCGATGTCGATACCGCAGCCCCTTCGGCAGAACCGCTCCCGATAGAGAATTCCGAAGAAGAGTTTTAACACCCCTCCTGCCTCCCCTGCATCAACACCCCCGCAAGCCCCCTGCATCAGGGGGCCTTCCAATGACACCTCCCTGTCGCAGGGAGGTGACGCGTAGCGGCGGAGGGTGTTTATCTATCCCAGAAGATCAGTTTCGAGAAGGAATCGGCCTTGAGCGACGCGCCGCCGACCAGCGCCCCGTCGATATCGGGCATCGTCATCAATTCCCTGACATTATCGGGCTTGACACTGCCGCCGTAGAGGATGGAGATATCCTTGCGGCCGTAATGTTTATCCATGAACTTGCGGACATAGTCGTGCATCTCCTGCGCCTGCGCCCCGGTGGCGTTGACGCCGGTCCCGATGGCCCACACCGGTTCGTAGGCGATGACCATATCGTCGGGCGGACAGGTAAGGTTGTCGTCGAAGGCGGTGGTGAGTTGGTGGTCTATCACCGCGAACAGTTCACCCTTCTCGCGCTGGGCGAGCGTCTCGCCGATGCAGAACAGGACGCGGAAC
>CALMRE010000177.1 GCA_937871295.1 uncultured bacterium
GACCGGAACAAGACGGTCGCGGTGAACATGAAACTGCAGGCGAACGCCGGTGTTGACGAGACGGGCGGCGGCGGCAGCTTCGCCATCGAAGTACGCCACAACGGGACTGTGGCGGAGCGGGTGGCACAGCCGACCGTTACCCTGCGCTTCACCGTGAAGAACGCCGACACCATTATCATCGCCAACGACCTCAACTTCGAAAAAGGAGTGACCGAAAAGAAACTGACCGAACTGACCAAGATAGACGATACCACCTACGAACTGGCCGCATGGGACATCACGGAAGGGTGGGTTGACCTCGGTGATGCGCTCTATTCGGTCTTCGGCAAATCGCGCAACACGCTGGGCTATGAAAGCATCCCGAAGAGAGCGGAAGTGTATCTCGACACTACCGCACCGTTCCTGACGGTGAAGACCGATGCGCTTGCCTATAACGCTTCCGGCATAGTCACCATAACGGTGTCTTCGAATGAAACGCTGAGAGAGTCCCCGGTCATCGGGATCTACGATGCGGACGAAGCGCTCGTCAAAGATATCTCCGCCGATGCGGAGGAACTGCAGGCCGGCACCTCCTATCGCTATCAGATACCGGTTATCGGCACACTCGATGACGGCAACTATCATATCGTCACCTCGGCGGCCGACCTCATAGACAACACCACCGCCGGTATCGTATCCGATCCCTTCGCCGTCGATTCGCTTGCACCCGAACTCGACGGTGCCCCGGTCATAACGCCCGACCGGATAGCGGCCGAGCAAAACTATACCGTGACCTTTACTGCAAAGGAGGATATGTCCGGCGGCCTTGTGACGGTTCAGCGGAAAGAGGAAACGCTTACCTGCACCAACACGGGGCTTGACTATACCTGTACCGGCACCAGCCCCGCCGGAGAAGGCGACTCCATCGATCCGGTCACCATAACGCTCACCGACGCGGCGGGGAACATCGGCAGTTTCAACGCGGGGACCTTGTACATCGATAGGACCGAGCCGGCGGTGTCGGGTGACGCCACGGTTGTCGTTTCCAAACCGGCGGGATGTCCCCTGCCATCGATCACCGCCGCCGTTGACGGCAGCAGTATCGATGTGTCCTTTACCGTGACCGAGATATTGGCGGGCGATCCCGTCGTCCGGGCAATGCACGGGACCGACAGTATCGCTTTTGTCCTCAGCGGGCAAACGGGTTATTTCTATTCCTATCGTGCCGCGGCCATCGACACAAGCGCCATAGCTGACGGAACCTATTCATTCGAAATAGAGTTGACGGATGAGGCGGGGAATACCGATACGATAGCCTTTCCGGCCACGGGCTTTGAGCTCTTGACGCTGAAGCCTGCCTCTCCGGCGGTCGATGTCGCCGGCAAGGTGATATACAAACGCATTCCGTGGGGCAGTGACGCCACCGGCGGTGTGAAGTATTTCGGCATTGCGGCGGGTAGCGATGCGGTCGACGAGAACGCTGCATGGGTCTATGCCTATGATGCTCCCGATCCGGCGACGGCGAGCGAAATAGGAAAGGCGCCGGTGACCGGTGGGACCTTCGCTGAGTTCGAGCTCAACCGCGCCGACCGTAAAGATGTCTATATCGCCGTCTACGACACCGCCTGCAACCGGAGCGATGTGGTGAAAGTGCGCGAGGTCGAATGGACAGCCACTATGGGTGGAAAAGAACCGGGTAGCATAATTAAGAACCCAAACAGTTTTCATGTTAAAGGGATTGTCAATGCAACGTTAGAACAAGATATCGTGTTTAAACAGGAGCCATCGGCGGCAGGGTTTTCGTATCTGAAAACATCAGGTCAAGTAAACTGGGAATTACGATCAGGCGATGCTCACCCTTCAGCTCGACAGGGTCATGCACTGGCATATGACAGTACGCGAGGTAGCATCCTCCTGTTCGGAGGATCCGTGGAAGGATCACGATATAATGACGAAACATGGGTGTGGAACGGCATCAAATGGATCCAAAGCAATCCATTCGTAAAACCTGCGGGGCGAGTTGCTCATGCTATAGCTTACGACAGTGCCAGAGACGAATATATTATGTTTGGGGGAAAGATTGGAGTTGCAACCTTTGACAACGAGACATGGAAATGGAACGGAACTAGTTGGGAACAACTTTATTCGCTGACAAAACCTTCGATACGGACAGGACATGCAATGGTATATGATAGCGCCCGCGGGAAGATTGTTTTATTCGGCGGATTTAATGAATCAATCAGCACATATAACAACGAGACATGGGAATGGGATGGTACAGACTGGTCTCAATTGCATCCCGCAGATAAGCCTGCGGCGCGATCCGTTCACGCAATGGCATACGATAGCGCCCGAGAGGAGATAGTTCTGTTTGGCGGGCATCGGGGATATCCCGATAGCGAAACATGGGTATGGGATGGCACCAATTGGACATTGAGAAATCCCGCTAATAGACCTGAATCAAGAGCCTATCATTCTATGATTTATGACAGCATTCGTGCGAAGATTCTGCTATTTGGAGGAGATCTTGGGGGAGTTTACAGTGACGAGACATGGGAATGGGATGGCACTGACTGGACACAGGTATTTCCTGCAAATAA
>CALMRE010000178.1 GCA_937871295.1 uncultured bacterium
TTGTCCATCCACGAGAGACCTTCGCCCCCGCGATCGAGCTCCGGGCCGCTGGCCTCATCCTCGTCCATAACCACCCCTCGGGCGGTACCGAACCCTCTCACGACGACCTCGACATCACCCGCCGCCTCGTCGAATGCGGGAAACTCCTCGGCATCGATATCGTCGACCACCTCATCATCACGGCCGACGCCCACTACTCGTTCAAATTGAACGGCAGAATATAACCTTACAGGGAGAGAACCCATGACCCCGACCGCCCAACCAAGACCGAAACCGACCCATCTAACCCTTACCGGCCCCGTGACCATCCCCACGAAGAAGAACCCCGAGACCCTCGCTTACCGGGTCGCCATCTTCGCCGGGACACGCAAAGTCGGCTGGACCTATATCTGCCGCTCCCTCGAAAAAGCGATCGCACTGGCCGAAGCCATCGCCGCCGACCGCGGCATCGAGATCGTCAACAACATAACCCCCCGATAGGAGAAAAGAATGTTCGAAACAACCGCCCTCATCAAGTACGACAACCTCGAAGAAGCGGTCCGCAAATACTGCGAAACCATCCGCCTCGCCGAAGAGTCCCTTAAAGCCGCTACCGCCGCACAGGAGCTCATGCGCTCCTACTGCAGTCAGTACGACTCCCCCTTCTCCCGCATGCCCGAAGGGGACTGTCACCTCACCATCCTGCGCGCCTACTGGCGGGCCGCCTTCATCAAGAGCGGCGTCTACGAACTCTGCTCCACCAAGATGCGCGAGCGCTTCGACGAAGAGATGAAGAAGAACACCCTCCCCGAATTCACCATGGAGAACATCCGCCGGTTCTTCGAGGACCTCGATACCGGCTCCATCATCAAGGACCGGCTCAAGACCACCTGGGAATTCCTGAGACCCCGGAATTGGAAAGGACTCAAGACAAACGAACGCAACCAGGGCGCCATCGGCACAAAACTCATCCTCTACAATATCTTCGAGAGAAACTGGGACGGCAAGACCCTGCGGCTCCGGTATTACAGCGAAGCGCCCCTGCGCGACTGCGAGAACACCTTCCGTCTCTTCGACGGCCGGGACTTCGCCCTCTACCCCGACGGTATCGTGACCGTACTCGCCGAAGCACTCCGTAACGGACAGTCGGAAGCGGAGAACGAATACTTCCACATCAAAGGCCACTTCAACGGCAACGCCCATGTCATCCTCAAGCGGGCCGATATCGTGCTGAGGCTGAATCAGATGATCGGGAAGTTCTTTCTGGGGGCGGGGGAGTGATGCTCCCCTACTCCCCTACCCCGCGATGCCGATCTCCGGTATCCGGGTCTATCCTTTACATCTATGAGACCTTTTAGTACTATTATTAACGGAACGAATGGAGAAGTATGCTATGAAAATGGAAGCAAAGATCGTCACGGTCGGAAAGGAAAAGTATCTCATCATCCCCGATGAAGTACTCAGGATACTGAAATGCAACACCTTCGACATGCAGTGGAACAAGGAGAAGAAGGAACTGCGCCTCACGCCGGCGAAAAGCAAAAAAACACAGGCGACATCGAGCGGCAAGAAGAAGCCCCTACTCCCAATGAGCTACAGAGGATACCTCGGCACCTATAAGCACGATAGAAAGGCCAAGATATATCACGGCGAAGTAATTGGCATACAGGATGTCATCACCTTCCAGTCTGCCGCAGAAACGGACATGGAGAAGGCCTTTCACGATTCCGTTGACGACTATCTCGCCTTCTGTGCCCAGAACCGTCATAAGCCAAACAAGACCGACAAAGAAACTTGGTTGCAGTCACAGATAGCCGCTTCCGAAGACTTCATGCCCAAGCGGATTCAGTCGAAAAACAAAAGCAGGCCCAGCCTCGACCCTGTTACGGCTACGCCTAGCCGCCACCGCTAAAACGACAGAAAATGCGCATGGGCAATATGCACGATATAAATACGCACACCACACATACATATACACAACATAAGTACGCACGGTATAAATACAGAAAAAGAACGCTGCGCAAACGCTCAACATGCATTATGATCGTTGTTCTAAAACAAACAATGCGTACAGCATAAATACGCATAATATAAATAAGTATGCACAGTACAAATACGCAGAGACAGCGTAATTAGAGAATACATATTTATAAAATCAGTACGCATGACACACATGATAGTTGCATGCATAGAGCATGCTTAAGTGCAATATACATATTTACTTGACATTTGTTTAACAAATACACATTATATGCGTATGTACACTGTATGGGGAGGTGCCCATGATCGTTACAGTAGCCAATCAAAAGGGCGGTTGCGGAAAAACCACGATCGCAACGAATCTTGCCACACTGTTCGCTGCGAAGGGTCCGGCCGCGCTCATTGACGCGGATCCGCAAGGGTCCGCCATGTTGTTCCACTCCTTACGGCCCGATACGGCACCGGCAATCTTTGCCGTGGCCATAGAAACGCCGACAATTCACAAGCAAATGAAGCAATTCTCACAAAAAAACATTGTCATAGATGTGGGCGGCCGGGACACTGAATGTTTCCGATCAGCTATTTTCGCTGCTGATGTTCTTCTTATTCCCATAACACCTTCTCCCTATGATATATGGTCCAGTGCTGACACCTTCAAGATTTATGGGGAACTCGCAACGACCAAGAAGATAAAAGCGTGCGTTCTTCTCAATATGCTACCGTCTCTTCAAAATCAGAAAGTGCTTGCCGATGTATACGAAGTTCTCAAAGAATATGAAGAACAGTATAAATTCAAAATGCTCAACACCACATTGGTACACCGAGTTGCATATAAAGAGTCGGCTTCGCAGGGCTTGGGTGTCATAGAGTGTGAAGGAGATAAATATATTGCTGCCTCCGGTGAAATGAAAAGCTTATATGCGGAGATTCAGAAATTATAATGGGTTTCCATGTAATGCGAGCATCGTTAGAATACATGAAAAACCGATAGGGGAGGCAAGTCATGCCGATCAAAAAGAGAGAAGACATCGTTCTTAATGAGAAGAAAGCCGAGGAGATCATTCATCGGGCCCGCGAGAAGACTTTTGAAAAGCCCTCTGCGCAACCTGCGAAAGAAGAAGATAAGGGGCAAAAGAAGGGGGCAAAAGAAAAAGCCCCGGCCAAGAAGGACCCGAAACCGGAACCGGTTGCTCCGACCGAAAAGATGCCGATAAGGAAGGCGGCGACGCTGAACCTTTCCTATACTGACTATCTCTCATTTCAAGATGCTTGCCAATCCCGCCAGCTTATCGTATCCGACATCGTTTCGCGCTTCATGCACCTGTGGGTGAACGACGAGGCCTTCAGGAAGAGCTTTCAAGAAAAAGCATTCTTCGCATAACATACATACTTATAACATATTTAAGATATAAGTAAGCATCTGCTTTGGGGGGAGGGTGGTACTTACTGAGAAAGAAGGTATTCTTCTATCGCACCCATCAGATAGGTGGTTTCAACAGCTATCTTTAACATCTTCTCGCTTGCGCCGGCCTTGCGCGCTTTCTTTTCAGCCAGTTCCCATATTGATCTTTGGTCATCTGCAGTGAGACTTTCGTAGAAGCGCTTCAGTTGTTCGCGGCGTTTTGTAACCCGTTCCTTTTCTGCCTGCTCTTCTTTCTGTTTCCGGATATCGTCCCGACGGGTCTTCTGCTTTTCTCTTTCTGCCTCGATCGCCAACCGAAGAGTGCTGCCGTAATCTTCTCTCAAGGCTTTGACCATGTAGGCGCCGACATTTTCGGTGGCGTTCATGAGGGCATAGCGGATATTCGATTCGACATAATCATAGCCACGCTTCTCATATGTGCTCTCTATTTCTTGTCGCATGGCGACCGTTTGTACTTGAGAGGGGATAAGGGAGAGCAGCTCTTTTACATCGTCGGTTGAATTTCCTACCAGTTCGAACAGATTGGTTTGTTGTTCTTCGACTTCCTGTATCTGAAAGTGCTCCTGTCCGGTCGTGGTGGCCAGCGCGGTATTGTGCGCTTCGATAGCGCGCTCCCTAGCACTCATAGAATCGGGGAAAATAAAAATGACGGTGCTTTCCTCGATAGGCTTCTCTTTTTTCAACACGAAATCTTCTATGAACTTTTTCTGTTTCAGTTCTTGACAGGACTTCTCGATGACGCGGATCGTTCCTGAAAGGTTTTTCTTTTCCCACGATAGGGGAATACGGCTTGCGATGAACCGGCAGGTTCGTTCAATGGTCTTCTTCTTTTCCCATCCCTGCCATTTCTTTATCATGATGTAGATCTTCCGCGCCGTCGCGTTGTTGATCTGTACCAACTTATCGGCGTCATAGGAGAGGTAGCCCTTGTGCTCGATATTGGTGGCGATGAAGTCAGAGAGGCGGATAACGATGATCTCTTTCAGGCGGCCATTGAAATATTTTTCATACTTGTCTCGTTGGTGTTTGCCTTCGTCCTGCAACTTCTCCAAGGTCCATATCTGGACATCCTGCAGGATGCTTATGACCCGTTCGTTCTTCATCAAGGAGCGAGCTTCGGCACTGTAGAGGGAGTTGCTGAATCGTATCTGGCATCCCTTCATGCGGTACATGGACTCGTGGACCCGGTCGTAGATACCTCCTTTATACTCAATGCCGGCAAGCCGTAACAACTCAAAGGCATTGGTTACGATTTCCTTGCCTTGCTTGCGGTACAGCATGAGGATCGCATAAAAGATCTTCTCGTCAAAATCCTGCAATATCTTCTTCCCGCTCTTTTCGTCGTGACTGGGGAATACCTGCATATAGCTGTTCTTCGCGAAGGTATATTTCTTGGAGACATTTTCCTCGATACGGTCGTTCTTTGTGAAGAAGGGAAGTTCTGCGATGTTGAACTCAATGGGGACAACGGCCTGGTCGTCTAGGAGATTGTAGACCTCTTCTTTGACGATAACATCGGGAAGTTTTTGATCCTCAATAGGGGAGGGGAGGCTTGTTTTCGCTACCTTCTTTGGCTTGGAAACTTTCCTCACCATACGCGACCTCCATCCGACACCACCCGCAAAGCCCTGTCCACATGGGCTTTTGCCGACGAGGAACACAGGAACGACTTCGTCGCGGCGCTTTCCGCAAATAGGACTTCCAGCCGATTTGTACCGCCTGCGGAAACGGAAGTCAAGAAAAAACATAGGACCACCATCAGATTTAACGAGACATCCATCCGACAACACAGGACCTCCTTCCGAATTTTTGACGACGACCTGAGACATCGGTACGATTTCAAGAGCACTCATCCAGAAAGAAACGAGACTTCCATCCGACAATCTCTCGATCAGCGAGCAAACCAGAGACATCTATACGAAGAAACGAGACATCGGTACGAAAAATAATCCAGAAAGGGTTCAAACGATCTGCGGCTCAGCTTCATTTTTGTTCCAACAGGAAGAAAAAAGCCCCAGAACACGAGACCTCTATCCGATTATATGAGACATCAATCCGGCGATTTATAGGACATCCATCCGGCAAAACACCGGTCAACTATCCGCGTTCAAGTAGGACATCCATCCGACAAACACGAGACATCCATCCGCGCCCCCCACACCCCCCTATAAGGTATTGGATATTAACTAGTAACAGAGAAAACAACTACAACAGCCCCGACGATCGCGCGCGAAATTTAATTCAATGCCGGCGGAGCCGGCGGCCGACTCAGTGCGCGAAGCGCACTCGGCGCCAACGGCGCCAGGAGATAGTTCTCCCATCTCCCATGGCAAGGGCATA
>CALMRE010000179.1 GCA_937871295.1 uncultured bacterium
TATATCGGCGGCGGCGGGTTCGGCGGAGGCGGGGGTTTTGGCGGCGGCGGTGGATTTTCCGGGGGCGGCGGCGGCTTCGGCGGCGGCGGCTCTTCAGGAGGGTGGTGATATGCGCGATTTGACGAAACGGTTCCTGACCCCGCACGAAAAAGAGTGCATCATCCACGCGGTGAAAGAGGCTGAACGCCGCACTTCCGGCGAACTGGTGCCGCTCATCGTTTCGGAGAGCAGTGACTACGGCGCCCATGAATTCCTCGGGGCGTTCGCCCTCACGATGCCCCTTTCCATCGGCACCGCCTATCTCGTCAACTGGCTGCAATACTATCAGCACGATTCGCTGGCCCTTTTTCTCATCGCCTTCGTGCCGATCTTCGCGCTCTGTTATCTGCTCATAAATCTCTGTTCGGTGCTCAAACGGTTCTTCATTCCCGACGCGACCATGGATGAAGAGGTCCGCGAGACCGCATCGGCCGCCTTTTTCGCCCACGGCCTCCACAAGACCCGCGACCAGAGCGGCATCCTGCTCTATATCTCCGTTTTTGAGCGGCGCGTCTGGATACTGGCCGACCGCGGCATCAACGCCAATCTGCCCGACGGCACATGGGACGGCATCATCGCCGACCTGACCGACGGCATCAAGCGGAAAAAACGGGGCGAGGCGATCTGCACGGCGGTGCGCCGCATAGGCGTTCTGCTCGTGGCGCACTGTCCCGCCTACCGCGAACATGCCAACGAACTCCCCGATCTGGTGATGGGCAGCGAGGAAAAGATCACCGAATGACCTCATCCCGGCCTTCTCCTTGGAAAAGGAGAAGGAGTAAAAAGGTTTTTGCCCTCGCCTTTACAAGGAGCGGGCAGCCGTCAGGCGGGTGAGGTATGAGGTCGACAGGGCGGGAGTTCGGTAAGAATTATTTCACGATCCTGATCCGCGCGTCGACCGCGACGACCTGATCGCCTTTCCCGAGGAGCGGGTTGAGGTCCATTTCGAATATCTCGGGGGCGGCGGTGACGAGCGCCGAGAGGCGGACGACGACATCGGCGAGTTTTTCTTCGCTCACCGCCTGCTGACCGCGGGCACCTTTCAGTATCTTGTAGCCCTTGAGCGACCGTATCATCGAGAGCGCTTCGTCCTTCGTGAGCGGCGCGAGTCCCGAATTCACATCCTTCAGCACCTCGATGAAGATGCCGCCCAGTCCGCACAGGACCATGTGGCCGAACTTCTCCTCGAACTTCGCCCCGGCGAACAGCTCAATGCCCGACAGCATCGGCTGGAGAAGGATGGCGGTCGTCTCTTTTATCTTCATCATCCGGTCGAATTCCTTCTCGACCGTCGCGTCGTCCTTCACGCCGAGGACAACCCCGCCCACATCTGATTTATGGACCGGGCCGACCACCTTCATGACCACGGGGTAGCCCAGTTTCTTCGCAGCGGCGACGGCGTCCGCCTTCTTGGTGACCACCGCCTCTCCGGCGCGCGGGATCCCGGCGGCGTCAAGGAGCGTCTGGACGGCGGCCGGTTCGAGGTAGCCCTCCTTCGCTTCGGTGATGACGGCGCGTATCTTGGCGGTGTCGATCTTCGGCAGTTCTATTTTCGCGGGGGCCGGTTTGGCGGTGTGGAGCGTCTTGGCGATGGCGTTGCCGAGCACCACTTCGTCGGGGAAGTTGATGCGACCTTTGCTCAGGAACTCCTTCACCTCGTCGGCGGCGTTGATGATGCTGGGAAGGACCGGGAAGATGGGCTTTTTGCAGGTTTTCATCTTCTCGTCGAGCACGCGGTAGGCGTCGTAGACCGGGAAGAGTCCGGGCGACCCGAAGATGACCACCATCCCGTCGATATTCGTGAACTGGTTCTCGCAGGCGTCGATGATCTCGCCGAGTTGCTGGGCCGAGCCGGTGGCGAGGAAGTCTATCGGATTGCCGACCGACGAGCCGGGGAAGAGTTTCGCGAGCAGATCTTTGGCCGCGTCGCCTTCGAGGTGCGGCACTTCGAGCCCGTTATTGGAAAGCGAATCGGTGAGCATGACCGCGGGGCCGCCGGCGTGGGTGATGATGGCGATGTTCTTTCCCTGCAACTCCTTGTGCATGAAGACCGACGCGACCGCGACCAGTTCCTCACGCCCCGCACAGCGGACGATCCCCGCCTTGCGGAAGAGGGCCGACACGGCGGCGTCGGGCGATGCCAGCGCGCCGGTGTGGGACGATGCGGCGCGGCTGCCCGCCTCGGAGGAACCCGATTTTATCGCGGCGATGCGGCACCCTTTGCGGATGAGGCTCTGGGCGTGTTTGAGGAGCATATCGGGCTTCTTCACGTTCTCGATATAGAGGAGTTTCACGCGCGAACTCGTTTTCGGATCGAACGATTCGTCGAGGTGGGCGAGCACCTCTTCGACGCCGAGTTGGGCCGAGTTGCCGACCGACCAGATGCTGGAGAACGACAGCCCCTTGGGCATGGACGCCTCCATGATGAAGACCGCCGTCGCCCCCGAGCCGGAGATGAGGTCGCAGCCGAACGGGTCGAGCCGCGGGATGGGGGTGGTGAAGACACCGGCATAGTGGGTGGTCAGCGCGCCGATGCAGTTGGGACCGACCAGCGATCCGCCGACCGATTCTATCTTCTTCACGATCGCTTTTTCCAGTTCGCGGCCCGCCTCGCTCTCTTCCGAAAATCCGGCCGAGAGGATGATGAAGGCCTTGGTCCCTTTCTGATCGGCGAGGATGGTGACCGTCTCGAGGCAGAATTTCGCGGCGACCGCGATGATGGCCATATCGACCTGCGGCAGGTCGGCGACCGAGGCGTGGCACGCGATCCCCTGTATCTCTTTCTCTTTCGGGTTCACCGCATACACGGGGCCTTTGAATCCGGCGTCCTTGAGGTTCTTGAGAACCTTGCCGCCCGGCTTGGCCAGTTCATTCGAGGCGCCGACGACGACGATGCTCTGGGGTTCCAACATCTGACGACTGATCATGAGTGACTCCTACGAGGCAGTTAGTGAACAGACTTCGGGGCATCCTAAACGGTTTTTGAAGGCGCGTCAAGAACGGGCGCTGAAAACGGGATGCCGGTGCGCCGCGAGGTTCACCAGTCCGCTGACGAACCGGCCGTAACTCCGGCCGGTCGAGGCGGCGGCGAAGACGGTGCTGGTCTCGGGGGAGAGATCGGCGTTGGGGTTGATGTCGAGAACATAGAAAGTGTCGTTGCGCAGGCGGAGGTCGATGCGGGCGTAGTCGCGGCACCCGATCGCCCGGTAACTGCCGACGGAGAGTTGTTCCAGTTGGCGGAGTTGCGCGTCGTCGAGCACCGCGGGGACGGTCAGTTCTATCTTTTCGAAATCCTCCGAGCCGGGCTTGAACTTCGAATCGTAGGTGCAGAGGTGGCGGCGCGTTTCGGTGAAGGCCGAGAAGTTCATTTCGGCGGGCGGAAGCATCTCGAGCCGTCCGTTGCCCCAGACGGTGACATGCAGTTCGCGCCCCTCGATGAATTCCTCCACGAGCGCCGGCTGGCGGTAGGTCGTTTCGATGTAGGCGATCCGCGCCCGCAGTTCGCGACGGTCCATCACCACCGCGTCGGCCGTTACGCCGGTGCTGCCGTGTTCGCGGGCCGGTTTGACGATGGCGGGGAAACGGTCCCAGCGGTCGGCCTCCTCTTTCTTGAGAAGAGCGCCGTGCGGGGTCGAGAGCCCCTTTTCCTGCAGTATCCGTTTGACCTTCATCTTGTCCCACGACAGAGCGAGCACATCGGAGGGCGAGCCGGTATAGGTGTAGGAAAGTTCCTCCAGAAGCGCGACCACATCGACCTCGCTCTTCGGCTGGGTCGGTATCTCCTCGCACCAGTTGAGCACGATGTGTCCGTCGGGGTCGTAGGGGCGGAGACTCTTCACCAGATCGGGCGACAATACCGGCAGATCGATCACCGGATGACCCTCGGCGACGAGCGCGTCGTTCATGATCTTCACATCCTTCAGCACCAGTTCGATATCGGGCGCGTCCCAGCGGGGGTCGATGTTGTGAAGCAGTATGACGGGGATATCGGTCCGGCGTGACGCCTGTTTCATGCAAAACCCCGCTTGTCCGGAAAGCCTGTCGGGAGGCCGGGCTCAGCGTAACGCGCGGTGGTCGTCGATCCGAATGTTTTTGTGAATAGTGAACGGTGAGTATCATACCTTCTCATCAAAATAAATATAAGAACTGTTTTCGGTCATGTCAAATTTAATAGCCGATTATTTTGCATTTTTTATGCTCGATTGATTCCCGCGCTTGCGTTTCGCTGTTCCCGAATGCCCTTTTTAGCTGCCTTCGAGCCGTTTTTGGGCCTTCGTTATATTTTTCTCTTTGACAAGGAAAAGGGTTGTGCTATCATGCGCTATCTTGGCACAAGGGGAGGTGGGGCATGTTCTGCGGACCGTGGCGTGCGATGTTCCTGACGGCGGCGTTCCTCCTGCCGGTCCTGCTTGGCGGGTACGAGGGAACGCCCATCGGCGGCGAACCGTACGCGAGTTGGGAAGAGGGGAGCAGTGACTATTTCGTCATGTTCAACTCGCTCATCGACGATCAGGTGACGCTTTACGGCGAGGGGGAGAACCGGCAACCCGATACCTGCATTCTCGAAAGTACTTTCTCCTTGAACG
>CALMRE010000180.1 GCA_937871295.1 uncultured bacterium
TGCCGCTGGTGATCACCATAACGGCCTACGGCGACCTCGCGGCGGCGGTCCGGGCCACCCAGCTCGGCTCCTACGACTTCCTCACCAAACCGATACCGCTCGAGAAGCTCCGGCTGACGCTCCAGCGCAGTTTCGAAAAGATCCGGATGACCGAAACGGTCGCCCTGATCGCCGCCGACACCGGCCCGGCGACCGACGAACTGATCGGCCGCGCCCCCGCCATGGTGGAGATATACAAGCAGATAGCGGCGCTGGCGACCAACAAGGCGACGGTACTCATATCCGGAGAAAGCGGCTCGGGCAAGGAGGTCGTGGCGCGCGCCATCCACCGCACCGCGGACGCCGACGCCCCGTGGGTGGCGGTGAACTGCGCCGCGCTTCCCGCGAATCTCATCGAGTCGGAACTGATGGGGCATCTGAAGGGCAGTTTCACCGGCGCCGAACGCTCCTCCGAAGGAAAACTCGGCGCGGCGGGCGACGGCACGCTCCTGCTCGACGAAGTGACCGAGATACCGATGGAACTGCAGGCGAAACTCCTGCGGCTCCTGCAGGAACGCGAATACTTCCCGGTCGGGGCGACCGCCCCGCGTACTTTCAACGGCCGCATCATCGCCGTGACCAACCGCGATCTCGGGGCCGAGGTGCGCGCGGGCCGGTTCCGCGAAGACCTGTTCTACCGGCTCAATGTCGTCCACCTCACCGTGCCGCCCCTACGCGAACACCCGGACGACATCGACCTGCTGGTCCCCCACTTCCTCCGCAAGACCAATTTTCAGATGCACACCCGCATCGAAGGGGTGACCCGCGAGGGACTCGCCTTTCTCCGGAAGCAACGCTGGCCCGGCAACATACGCGAACTGGAGAACCTCATCGTCAAGACGGCCATCGCCTCGCAGGACCGCCTGCTTACCCGCGATTCGCTCGACGCCGCCCTGCGCGGCCCGGCGGGATCGGCCGCAGCGCCCTGCCCCGATCAGTTCCTGCCGCCCCCGGGGGAAACGGTGACGCTCAAGGAACTCGAGAAACGCTATATCGAACACGTCTACCGCACCTGCCGCCACCACAAGGGGAACACCGCCGCGGCGCTCGGCATCACCCGCCCGACGCTCGACAAGAAACTTGAAGAATACGGGATAGCGAAGGATGTTTGAGCCGGCGTGGGTCTCGGCGGCCCTCTTCACCATCCTGACGGTCTACCATGCGCTCGCGTGGCGCATCGTCACCTCGGGAAAACGGACCCCCGACGGCCTGTTCGCCTTTCTGTCGCTCCTGTCGGCGGGACTTCTCTTCAGCGCCGCCGCACCGACCTACTTTCCCTTCTACTCGCCCCTCTTCTTCTCCGCCCTTCTGACCCTGCAATCCCTCTTCACCCTCTACATCTACACGTTCCCCAACGCCATCATGCCGCCGCCCCGCTGGTACCTGCTCATCGCGGCGGCCGACGCGCTGCTGCTGCTGCTGTTCACCGCCGACCTCCGCTTCGCCGCCCCGGCCACGGCGCTCTCCACCCTTTTCTTCTCCGCCCTGTCGGCCTTCTTCATCGTCCGTAAACAGCGTTACCTGCGCCCCGAACTGCGCCGCTGGGCCAATCTCACCGTCGGGCTGGCGCTCCTCCCGCCGCTGTTCATCGGCTCCGCCGCCGCCGCCGCGCTACAGTTCCTCACGACCCTGCCGTTCCTCATCTCCATACCGCTGGTGCTGACGGCCGTCGGTCTGCTACTCGCCTTCTCCCGCCGCATATCGCGCGATATACCGCTCACCGCGCCGCTGGTCCTGCTCGTGGTCATCTTCTCCCTGCCGCTCGGCTTCGCCTGGTTCGAACTCTTTCCCCTGCGCGTCCTGATCGCCAGCCACATGCCCGCCGGCGCCTTCCCCGTACCGGCGACGATAGCCGTCTTCCTCGCCCTCAACCTATTCGGCGCCGCCGCCCTGTGGTTAGCCGACCGTTTCTACCGCTACGCCTCGCTCAATCAAGCCTACTACGAACGGGTCGTCGCCGCTCACCGGGTCCGCGCCGCCGCCGCCACATCCCATCCGGAACTCCTGCGGCTTTTCGACACCACCCTCCGCCACTCCTTCCGCGGCATCACCGACCTGCGGTACATCCTCTTCTCCGCGGAGGACGAGCGGCTCGCCGAACTCGGGCCCCAGCGCTCGTTCGACCCCGCGCTCGAAGAAAGCGTCATCGTCGAATGGTTCTCCGACGGCGAGGAGGACCACCTTCTGCGCCGCACCGCGCCGTCGGGCCTGTTGGAGGAGGAATGCGCCCGGCTCGGCGCCGATCTGGTGATACCGTTGCGCGAGAAAGGGCTACTCTTCGGTCTGCTCGCCGCCCGCGGGAAAGGACTGTCGCCCGCCGCCGGACGCGCCGTGGCCGCGCTGGCCGCCGTCACCGCCGACAACTATCTGCGCCTGTCGCTGTTCTCGCTGATACTGCGCAAGGAACGGCAACTGCGCGAGGCGCAGTACTTCGCCGAGACCGGCAATATGGTGTCGGTCATCGCCCACGAGATACGGACGCCGCTTACCTCGGCGATGTTCAACCTCGATGTCCTCAACGACTCCCTGCGCGCCGGGACCGCCTTCGACCCCGAATATCTCGATATCGCCCACCGTGAACTCAAACGGCTCAACGACACCGTCGAGAAGATGCTCGTATTCGGCCGCAACATAAAACTGGAACCGGCCGACGGCTCGTTCGACGATTTCGTCGCGGATCTCAAGCGCACCTACGCCGCCGCGACGATACCCATCCATTTCGAACATCCGGAAGGGAAACGGGCGCGGCTCGATTGGGACCGTCTCCGCTATCTTGCGATAAACCTCGTCAATAACGCACTACAGGCGATCGAACAGTCGGGCGCCCCGGGCGAAGTGACCGTCGCGGTGCATGAAAAGCCAACGGCCTTCCAACTGGAGGTGAGCGACACCGGACCCGGCATCCCCGAGGATCTGCGCGAAAAGATATTCGACCCCTTCTTCACCACCAAGCGGGAGGGCAACGGCCTCGGACTCGCCATCTGCCGCAAGATAGCGCGGCTCATGGAAGGAACGCTGGAATTGGCGCAGTCGCGCCCCGGCCTGACCCGTTTCGTCCTTCATATCCCGGTGGAGAGATAAAACAGCTAATATATTTACCAACCTTCTACCTGTTGAGGGAGAAGGTGGCCGCAGGCCGGATGAGGGTCAGAACACCCTCACCTCAATCCTCTCCCTAGACAGGGCGAGGAAGTAAAACTGACCGGCCGGCCAGCGCGCCGGTGGAGAAGGCGGCCTGCAGATTGTAGCCGCCGGTGTCGCCGTCGATATCGAGCACTTCGCCCGCGAAAAATAAGCCCGGCACGAGCTTCGACATCATCGTCTTGGGATCTACCTCGGTGAGCGCGACGCCGCCTGATGTCGCCATCGCCGTCTCGAAGCCGCCGAGCGTTTTTATCGTTATCGCAAAGGCGCAGAAGGCGTCGGCGAGCGCCGCGAACCGATCACGGGTAAGCTCCGCCGCGCGGCCGTCGGGGTCGATACCGGCGTGCCGGATAAGCGCCTCGCGCAGATTTTTGGTGAGTCCCGCATCCTTCACGATATTCTTCACCGCGATGGCGCCCCGGCCGCGCGACGCATCGATGAGATCACGCAGGAATTCTTCGCGGCGTACGGTCGCAAAAGCGAGGCAGAGGGTGTCGCCCGGTTCCATCCGGCGGGCATTGTCGAGTATGAGCGGTCCCGAAAAGCCGGTATGGGTGATGAGTAGCGGTCCGGCGGCGGCATGAACTTTCTTGCCGTCGCGCATCACCGTCAGCAGCGCCTCTTCACACGAATTCCCGGCCAGCGGAGCGAGCGGATGTTCAGCGGGTGTGACCGGCGCAAGCGCGGCCTTAAGCGGCACGATGGTGTGGCCGAGCGCGGTAGCAAGCCGCTGTCCGTCGCCGGTCGAACCGGTCTGCGGATAACTCTTCCCGCCGGTCGCGATGATGATCGCCGCCGCTTCGTAGATGTCGCCGCCGCCGTGAACGACGAAACGATCGTCCACAACGCCGATCCGTTCGACCGGCCGGTCGCGGTGGAGCGCGATGCCGCGCCGCCGCAGATCGGCAAGGAGCGTCTCCACTATCTCGGCGGACCGCAGACTCTTCGGAAAGTATTTTCCTTCGGGCGTGCAGGAAAACGCCACCCCGCGCCGTTCGAAAAAAGTTATAAGATCGCGGTTGGAGAGATTGCGCAGGGCGGGCCGCAGCCAGCGGCCGTGATCGCCGTAGCAGTGTTCGAAGTCGCCGATGTCGCCCGCCGCGGTGAGGTTGCACTGACCGGCGCCGGTTAGGAGCAGTTTCCGTCCCGGCCGCGCTCCTTTTTCAAGGACCACCGCCGTCGGCCCCGCCGGGATATGGAGCGCCGCCATGAGTCCGGCCGGTCCCGCCCCGATGATCGCCACATCGAAGCGATGCCGCTCCATCAGAAGGCCTCCATGAGGTAGAAATAGGCGGCCCACCCCTCTTTGGTGACGCCGATATCGGCCCGCGCGTTGACCTTCTCGTCCTTATCGACCGTCAGCCGCACGCCGAAGCCGCCGCCGTAGGTGATCCGTTCGGGGTGGAAATCCTCGAAGCGGTTCCAGACATTCCCCGCCGAGACGAAGAATACGGCGCCGAAACGCCAGACCACCGGTATGCGCATCTCAAGCTGGAGCAGGGTCATGTTGCGGTCGCGGTAGCGCCCTTCGGGAAGTCCCCTTAGTTTATCGCGGCCGCCGAGCTTCGGCATCATCGTGAAGGGAACATCGCCCTCCGACAGCACCGTATCCCACTGGAGCGCGAAGACATAGTCCTCGATGAAACTGTAGTACCAGCGGAAGTCGAATTCGCCCTTATAGAAATTGGCCGAACTGCCGGTGTAGCGGTGATAGGGCAGGAGCGACAGCGTCGCATAGATCCCTTTCGATGTCGCCGATACGCGGTCGCGGCTGTCGTACTGCAGGAGCGGACCGATGGAGTTGTAGTAGCCGCCGTTGCTGCCGGGGATCTTTTTGCCCCCCTTCAACTGCGCGGGAACCTTGCGGCCGTCGGGATCCTTTTTATTGGCGTAGGTATCCAGATCGCGCATGTCGTACCCGGCGAAATCGTACAGCAGGCCGATCCCCAGATCGCCCCACACCTTGTAGCGCGCCGTGATGTCGATGAGTCCGTACCACGCGGTGAAGTCTTCCTCGGCCCATCGCGGGGTGTTGTCGCCGATCCCCCAGAATTTATCGGGATACTTACTCCCCTCGACGCGGTAGAAGAGGTACCATTTCTGGTCGGTATCCAGATAGTTCTCGCCGCCGAGTATCAGGATGATCTGGTTGAGGATGGTGTAGCTGACGGTGGGCTGGATGACGAGCCTGCC
>CALMRE010000181.1 GCA_937871295.1 uncultured bacterium
CGGGGCGCTGAGTCAGTTTCAGCAGTTCGCGGATGACCGATTTCTTGGCGCTTTTCGCGCTACGGGAAAGGATACCCTGAAGGTCTTTGATCATGATTATCTCCAAAAAAAGAAAACAATGAGACACGCGAGAACCCTACACCCGAAGCCTATGCGGGAAGAGCGGCAATGTCAAAAAAATAGGAAGAAGGGAGAACGGGGGTCAGGACCCCGCACCCTTCCACTGGCGACTCCCTGCTCGGTAAAAGCATAGGGAAGATAACGGCGACCGCCGCGCCCCGTGTTTGTGGTGCCAGTTTGGAACCTCAAACTCTCGATCTCCGCGTCTGTCAGCTCTCCGTGGGACTGTTTGAGGTCACAAATTGTGATCTCAAACCATTGCCTGCTACTTTCGATACTTACATCACGGTCGGGCATTGGTCACGCCGCCACCTTTTTGAAGGCAAGTTCATACTTATCAAGACTTGTTTCTGCTTGAAACACCGGAATCTTTTTTCGGGCGCAGATTGCCAAGACTTTGTCTTTGTTTTTAGGGTCAATCTTGCAGCCAAGATAGACCGCTGAGATTGGTGCAAAGCTGAAATTTTCATCCTTGTCCATGAGTCCATGATTAAGAGCCAGCCGCCATTCCTGCTCATAGTGCCAGCCCAGAGCCTTCCGCATAGAGGTCATCACAAAATATATGTTATTGAAAACACCGTTATTCTCCAGAATTTTCAATCGATGCTTCGTTGAATCATACAAACCAGTGCAATATATTACAGGGTAAAGCATCCTTATGAAGAAGTCCTCTCTGGGTAGTTTTCCGACATCGTATTCGATGCAAAATCCTTTGTGCTCTTGAGTATAGTGACTCCACATAAGAACGGAATCCTTCGTTTTGCAGAAAGAACATAGTCTTAGCAACTCGGTCTTTTTCTCGTTGAAGTATCTTGCTGCTCTTTCTATTTCTTTTTTCTTAGATTTTTCTAGCACTGAAAAAAAGGCTTCAATTTCCTCTGTTTTTTTTCCTTCCTTTAGAAAAACATGTTGCGCAAATGCCATTGCGGGGTCTTTTTCTCGTCTCATTTGTTCAACAGTGTCAACATCCAAGTTGTATTTCTGAGAGAATTTTTCTACCGTTTTCTCGAAATGTTCTTTCTTGCGAGATATAAAAGCTAAAATCTGTTCAGCGTCGGAACACTCCACACATTCAAATGGATCGTTGTAGACTTTGGGCGACGATAGCCATATCGTGTTTTCTTCCAAATTCTTTAGTGCATGGCCATTGTCGTCGAATCGTCTGTACTTATAAAGTATTTCCGGCATGTGCTTTAATTTTAAAGCATACGCTTCTTCTATTCTCAGGTCTTTTGGATCGTTGCAGTCCAACATCTGGACAAATTCAGCAACCCAAGGTTCGTTGATGGTTTCGGGAGTTATCGTGGGAGAAGTGCCATCGATCATTTCTTCTCGGACGCTCCCTCCACAATCTTGATCTCCTCTTCCGTCAGGGCGTAGAGGTCGTAGACGAGGCGGTCGATCTGGGCGTCGGTCGCCGATATCTGGCGGTCGATGGCTGTTTTCTCTTGCGGGGTGCGGGCGGCGGCGGCCTGTTCGTGCAGAGAAAGCGCCTGTTCAACGAGTTTCACCATCTTGCCGTGCGCTTCGCGGTCGCTCTTTTTCTTCTGATCGATCTCGCGCACCGGTACCTGCTCCAGACTAAAGATAGTTACCTGCGGGAAGGACCCTTTGAAGTCCGCGAACATGACCCGCCAGAAATAATCGACGAGCTTTGAGTTGAGTATCCCTAACAGGAAAAGTTCATGCTCTTTGTCCGTACCGCGAACCGTAAAAATGTTTCCGGTCACGGCTATGGGTTTGTTGATCCATGTCGCGGTCGGTCCCGCTCCAATCTGTCGCACTGCAATTTTATGCGGTGCCAGATGGACTTCACGGTCCCAACAACCGCCCGCCGTCTTGGGGCGCTCAAACAATACGAACTCTGACGGTTGAGAAAAATGGTAACGGTAGATGTCTCCACCGGCAAGAATGGGAACATGCTTTGATGTGGCCTGTTTTGTTGCAAAGTAGCTGCCACGATCGCCCGTTATAAGTCCCCGGTTAATTTTCGCAATGTTGCCGAGTTGGGCAAAAGAGGTGGTCAGTCGCTTGAGAAATTCGGCATTCTTCTCCGTGATAAGAATGTTCCAGACATTCCCCGGCAGTTCGTGGAACCGATTTTGGAGAACAGACGCACCAAAGAAAGGACTTCTTGTAAAGTCTATGCTCAAGTCCGTCGATGTCTTTACAAGATGTCTACTACGACGCTTGCCGTCCGGTTCTTTTTGGAAAATCAGAACGGAAGTGTGAACATCTGCCGTCGCAAACACACGGTGTTGAGCAACCGCAATGCTTTCGATGGCACACTGATCAAGCAACCACGAGCGGAGATTGGCAGCGTAAACATTGTTGAGTATCGTCGTCGGCACGATATAGCCGTGATAGCCTGCCGTCTTCAATAACTCAATGCCTCGCTGAAGGAAAAGATGGAAGAATTCGATCTTAAACTCAGCGGCCACATAGCGATTCTTCAGATAATCAAGTAATGGTTTTTCCGTATTGTTCGGTTGAAGCATACGGTACGGCGGATTGCCGATAACCGCATCGAAGCCGCCTGCTTTGAATATCGCCGGAAACTCCGCCTGCCAGTCGAACACATTGACCCGAAGCCTTTCTTCATCGTTCATGTCGGGCAACGCCGCCTGCGCGTAAAAGTCCGGCCCGATCAGTGAATTCCCGCACTTGATATTCGACCCCAGATCGGGAAGCGCCCGCTCCCGGAACAGATTCATCATCGTCTGAACACTCTGCTCCGTCTCCCCTTCGAGTACTTTCAGCAGCAGCGACAACTTCGTCACCTCCACCGCCTGCGAGTCGATATCCACCCCGTAGATGTTGTTGAGGAGTATCCGCTTCCGCTCCGCGACCGTCAGCTTCCACCCCGCCATCGTCTTGACGAGCGCCGGTTTCTTGCCCTTCGCCCACTTCTCCGGGTCGTTTTCCAGATACCACGCGAAATGGCGGTCGAGCAGATACTGGTATGCGCCTATCAGGAACGAACCGGAACCACACGCCGGGTCGAGGATCCGCATTTTGGCAATCTCGCCGGGCGTCTTTCCTTCGGTCAGTTTCCCCACCGTCTCTTTGACGATGTATTCCACTATATAAGTAGGTGTGTAGTAGACGCCGCCCGCTTTTCTGACCTCCGGTTTCTCTTCGACTACGGCGCGGTGGCCGTCGGTGAGGCGGATGACCTTGCCGAGGAACTGTTCGTAGACATGGCCGAGGATATCGGCCGGAAGGACGCTGAACTCATAGGGGCTGTCGGGGAAGTAGAGGCTTTTCAGCATATCGCGGAGCAGTTTGTCGTCGATGGCAAGGGCGAGGGTGATCTCGTCGGGCGGCTCCGCGGCGTCGCGTTCCGCCTTGAAGTGGAAGAGTCCCGAGTTGTAGCGGGAGTCGGCTTCACGGAAGATCATGCCCATCCGTTTGTAGATGTCGCCGCCGTTGGACAAGGCGAGCAGGCGGCCGTAATCCTCGATGCCGCGATCTTCGCAGATGCGCAGGAAGATGATGCGGTCGATGATCCGCTGGACGGCGAAGTTGAGTTCGCGCTGGGTGAGCGCCGCGTTACGGATGGCGAGGTTACGGGCGAGTTCGCTCCGCCACCCTTCGATGGTGCGCAGGAAATCGGCGTCCACCTCCGCCGTGCCCCGTTTCCCCTTGTTCGTTTCGGCGTACTTGTCGAAGGAGCCTTTGAGTATCGCTTCGCGCGAGAAGGTCGCGTAGAGCCAATCCCATTTTTCGGCGTATTCGCGGAAGGTGCAGTAGAACACGCGGGCGGTGGCGGCCTTGTCGGTCGGGTTGGGGCGGACGCGGCAGTCGTAGACGGCGAATTCCTCGAAGTCGGAGAGGATGGAGAGCGGCAGTTTTGCGCTCCATGCGTAGCGGCGCAGTTGGTAGCTCGCCGAGATATCTTCTTTCACCACGACGCTCGGTTTTTTCGCTTCGAGGAAGAACTTGCGGACCCCGCCGATGCGGAACCCGTAGTCGGGCGCTTTGACCGCGCCGCCGATCCGCAGGGTGTCTTCGTGCACCACATCCTTGTACGCCTCGGCGTAGCCCTGTTCGTTGTCGATGTCCCAGCCGAGCGCCTTGAAGAACGGGTCGAGGAATTCGCGCCGGAGCGACGCCTCTTTGTAGTCGCCCGCCTTGTAGGAATCGAGCTGTTGCTCGAATCGTTCGATGAGGTTGAGGACGGTTTTCGGTGCGGTCATGGTTTCCCCGTGGAAAGTTCGTCCGATTGTAGCGAATGCGATATGATATTTCAAGAAAAGAAAAAGACGGCGGTGCGGTCAGACCTCGTCCCTGAACTGTTCGCGGATGGCGACGAATTCGTCGAGGTGGGTG
>CALMRE010000182.1 GCA_937871295.1 uncultured bacterium
GGGCCGCGGAACAGGCCGCGGTATTGCGGAACAAGTATCTGGATCGGGGCTTGCCCGACGAAGTATAGTGCATCATTGCAATATGTTATCCCTTTTCTGCACATTATCATCTGTTATGTTAATGTGCATTATCGTGATAGGATGCTCCGGAATGGGGGGTCAGTTCATCGGAGTGTTCCATCTCGAACCCCCTCTATTTTTGTCAGAAATAATGCCTAGTTTTTCTGACAAAATAAACCGATGAAAAGTCAATCGATCTATTTGATTCTAGAGCGGGAAATGGTTATTGAGTGATGGTCAAAATGTCCTTTAATCGGGCGAACCACTTCTCTATCATTCCTTCACATAAAAACGGTCGAGACCATGTTTCTCGATCTCTTCGAGATATTTCTTCCGATGCTCCAGGATCCAGTTGAATTGATAATCGGAGTCCTGCGGTTTTGCCATCAATGACGGCGGATGTTCCCGGTCGTAATCGCGCATGGTCAGCCGATGGACGAGGCCGGTCCATGCCTTGGCATCATCATAAGATTCCATGAGTTCGTCAATTACTATGTCGAGATCTTCCAGAACCAATTCGTGCTTTTTTTCCTCTGTGTCATATTCGACCCAAACACAGCCGTTTTCATGGGCGATACGGTTGATCTTGTTCTTCAGCGTCTCGAATCGGCGGAGGTGTTCAGCATTCTCTTCGGCGATGATCGAGGCCATGAGGAGGGCTCGGCTTATTGTCCGCAACTCTTCCTTGGTAAGTTTGATGTCCATGGATGCCTCCGCACTGGTGGTATCGAATGTTATGCAATGACATTGACGGTGTCAAGTTGCGAATGGTTGGCTTGCGCCGAACTTTCCCTTGACAATGAACGATCCCTGATGCACCATGCTTGGCAGTTGTTTTATGTAGGTGCCACATGGATCTGGCGTATCTTGAACTTGTGAAGAAAACAGCGCTCACGGCGTTGATGTCCGATGATGACCTGTTTGAAATGCTGGTTTTCAAGGGAGGCAACGCGCTGGACCTAATCTACAAAATATCGTCACGCGCATCCATGGATCTTGATTTCTCGATGGCAACCGATTTCTCGGACGAAGAACGCGCCGGTATGCAGAAACGGTTGACCCGTCTTTTTATGGATGAATATTCCAGAATCGACTTGGTGCCATTCGATATTAAATTTGGCCCTCGGCCTCAAAAGCTGGCGCCGGAGCAACCTCCCGAATGGGGTGGTTATCGCATTGAGTTCAAACTGGCGGATAAGAGCCTCGCCTCTCAAGGCGATAACAACGAGATGCGCCGACGGGCATTGGAGCTCGCTGCTGATCACACGCGAACCTTCTCCATCGACATCAGCAAGCATGAATTCTGCGAGAAAAAAGAGAGACGACAAATTGAGAATTATGACATCTATATCTATCCACCCCAGATCATCCTGCTCGAAAAGATCCGAGCGCTTTGTCAGCAGACCGAGGGGTACCAGGGCATAATGCGTTCTTCCCGTTCCGCCCGCGCAAGGGACTTCTTCGACATCTATCAGCTTTTGACCCGATTCCCTGAAATAGACCTGTGTTCTCCTGATTCGATCAAGCTTCTGCGTCGCATTTTTGAGATAAAGCGCGTTCCGCTTGCGTTACTGCGCGATGTACGGAAGGATAAGGCTCTTCATGAGACCGACTACCCGTCTCTCAAAAACTCCATGAAGCCGGGCTTCGTTCTGGAGCCTTTCTCTTTTTACTTTGACTTTGTCGTTGAGCGCCTCGAAAAGATACCGGTCTAGAGTCCTTCCGGATAGTACAGTTGCCATCGCTCGGAGAATTTTGCTTTCTCAATCCCATGCATGAGATAGAACTTCCGCTTGCGCGGGAACGCATCCAGTAGCGCGAGCTGCTTGTCCTTATAGGCACCGGATGCCTCCAGATAGAAGCCGATCACTTGGTGGAAGGGGTAGCGATACTTCATCTTCCTCAGGTAGGCGATCAGCTTGTTCACCGACAGGCGCTCGGCCGCCCGCGTAAAAGCATCGCGCACCTGAAAAACCCCTCCAGCATAATAAGGCGAAACGGCGCAATCAAGAAGAGTCCGCTCCAGATCTGATACCCTCACGGTAAGTTTTGGCGGAACCTGCCGGACCACGATGCCCACCTTACCGTCACCCATGCCGTTCAAAAGACAAAGGCTGCTGTTCTGGTCATACTCAACAATATTCTTTGATATGCGTTGAGGACGGGAAAAAGCATCATCGATCTGCTCTTGCGGGATCTCGGTTTCAAGCAGAGCATCCCCCAACGCTTTCTGTTTCTGCTCATGGTTGAGATAGATGATCTTGGGTATCTGATCTGTCAGGTCGTTAAGGAACAGGGCCGAGTAGTGAGAAAGATATGCCTGCGGGTCCAAGGTCATGGCAACCTCGTACACGGAAGGCTTTCCCCAAAGGTAAAGCATCGTGTCGTTTCCATAGAAGTGAAACTCTTTTGCCTTCATTTCGGGAAGCGTAAGAGGAAGCTTCGAAAAAAGCTCGCGAGCAAGCATCGAAGAAGGTAGACCCCATGTCTTGTCTTGTGCTTTGAATAATCGGTAGAGCTCCGTTTTGCGAAAGACTTGTTGAGTCTGGGTATCGAAGAAGCGAGTGATCTTCTTGCTCGCATCTTCCAATGCTTTTTGAACTTTTGATTTTCTGCCCATAGTAATGCGATACTCTTATAGAGTATATATACTCTATAAGAGTATCGCTTTTTCGGCATTTGTCAAGAACTTTCTAAGATATTGATCTTGTTGGTCTATTGTCTTTTCAAATTCAAGCTCAAAGTAGAAGATACTATAATGTATATATACATTATAGTATCTTCTAATATGCACTTCTTTCTTTTTTTAATCAATACAGCATCTCGGACCTTTATTTTTCCCTTTCTCTTTTCTGGGTTTTTTTCTCTTGACATGCATAAGACTTTGCATACAATCGTAAGTACGAAGATGGAGTAGGGGTAACTACTATGGGTAGAAGGATCCGGACAACGCTTTCGCTCGATGCGGTGATGGTACAGGAACTCGACGACATCTCTATCGAGCTGAAGGAAAAGAAGAGCCACCTCATCGAGCAGGCGTGGCAGTTCTATCTTGACTACTTGGATGTCAAGATCGCCGAGAAGCGCTTGGCCGCGGTCAAGAGCGGCAAGGTCCACACGATACCGGCGAAGAAGGCTTTTAAGGAGCTTGGTCTCGACTGATGGTGTACGCTATCGAGTTTGAGCCGCAGGCTCTCAAGGAACTGGGCGCCATCGATCGGCCGGCGCAGCGCCTCATCAGGGAAAAGATACTGCTGCTCGGCGAGAACTACGCCGCCCTCAAGAATAACATCACGCAACTCAAGGGACAGAAAGACCCGATGTTCCGTCTCCGGGTCGCCGACTATCGGGTGATCTTCTCAAAGGACGACGCCCGCATCACGATCCTCATCGTGCGCGTGCGTCATCGTCGCGAGGTGTACGAGCGATGAATCGGGAAGCCTCCAGAAAAACCGACCTCCGTAAATGCCCCAGGCGGGGCGAACGAGATCGGGTCAAGGCCTAGCCATTCGGAATAAGCCTAATAATATCAAATAGTTACTTCGTATAATCGCCATTATGTCAACTTGAA
>CALMRE010000183.1 GCA_937871295.1 uncultured bacterium
ATCAATACGGCGATGTGAATGTCTCGAAGGTCGAGTATCGCTACAAAACCATGACGACTGCCTATTCCAGTTGGATAAATCGCACCATCAACGCAAGTGCTCAGGGAACGGTAATATTCCCAGCCTCAACCGACGCAACACTCCTTGACGCGAATTTCTGGAAAAACAAGAATACCGTGGTGACACTCGAACTGAGGAGTACCGACAAGGCGTACAATGTATCCGACACAGAAACTTATCAGTGGATCGTAGATCGGAAAGCGCCGATATTGCATTATCTCGGAGCGCAGTTGGGTGTATGCTATATCAATCCGATAACTTTTGAAGTTATCTGCCCGCGCATACTGCTGTTCCATCCGACAGAACCGGCGGTTTCCGCAAAGATATATCTCGATTCAACGACCGTCTCGACCGATTGCGCCCTGAGAGCTGACGGCAATATTGCTTGCACGGTCGCTAATGATGGGGCCGATCATGTGGCGCGGGTGACATCGGCCGATCAATACGGGAATTCAGGCGTAGCGACCGATTGCCAAGCCGACAATTACTATTGTGTCCAGCAGAGCGTCTATTTCTCTTACCCGGCGCTCGATGTTACCGTTACCAGCATCAACGCGACGCAATTGGTATTTGAGGTGTCCACTCCCGACACGGCAACCATTCAGACCTGTAAGATATATAATTCGAGCAATGTGTTGAAATATACCTGCGCGAATGCGACCGGGGAGCAGACGATAAATATCTCGAACACGGGTACTTGGCCCGCTGGCGATTATCGGATCGAGGTAACGAGCAGAGACAACACCTCCGGTAATATCGCGACCCAAAATACCGATTTCACCATCGACCGCACTGTAACCAGTTTTTCCTTCACCCATGTCAGCCCGCAACCCTCTTACTTCGGGAACGCAAAACCGGCGGTACATTATACCGCCGCGATCGCCTACGGCGTGAAGAATGTGAAAATATGGCTGTATGGTCGCAAGGTGAACAAGAACTACACCTCGGCGGGGTATACCTGCTCGGGTAATTACTGTACCAATGCTTCGTATGAAGAATTGGTATACGATGGGCCGGGGGACGATGTGACCCTGTCGATAATCGTTCCGGCGGGCGGCATCTATGAGGCGATCAAGTATCAGATAACCTCGAACAGCGGAGCCTCTACCTCGCCGACGACGTACTCCATAAGCGCCGCGCCGATCCGCAAGATAGTTAATGTGAATCAGCAGCTCAGGGTACTGAGTGAGGCGTTCACAACGGCGGGGAAGGACATCAACTTCCAACACAGCATCATCACCAATGAAATAAACAACAGCACTACCGGTGTCCTTGCGATGAAAACGCCGACGACCACATGTGGCGGAGTTTTTGATCTGAAAAGAGAAATTCAGAAAGGAACTTCGACAAACGATTTACCCAACAAAAAGGTTAAAGTTAAGAACTTTATAGGGTACTATTGGAATGATCACACAACAAAATGTGCAGACGCAGGTGATTGTCCCACAGAATATGATGAGACAATATGCGAGAAATTTGGGTCATATCGGTATTGTGTAGATGTTATGAGTAAATGGTTTTTCGATTCAGGGTGTACATATGGATATGATTGTTATTTGCGCCGGGCTGAGTATGTACAAGGCGGTATGGGAAAAATAGCCGACGACTTCAATCAGATCACTTTCACCTACACCGGCAACTATACCACGGATTCCTGCCCGCAGTACGGGACGGCACTGTGACCAACTCTTCCACCGAAACCTATTTCGGCCCCGGCAACGGCCGCCAGCTCCTCGACGAACTCAAGAGCGCCCAGCGCTCCGTCAAGGTATGCAGTCCCTATCTCTCTTCCGAGACGGTTTCCGATCTGGTGGGCCTGCACAATCGCGGGGTCGCCGTTGAACTTATCACGACCGACGAACTTGGCTTGCCCGAACCTCAAATGCTGATCAAACAGGAACGCATCGACGACCCGGAAGGCCGCGCTCGCAAGAAAACCGTTCAGCGCCTGTATCTGATCCTGTTCCTCATGTTCTCGGCCTTCACCGCATACCTCTTTTTTTCCATCGAGGCGGCCGAGCTGTTCACCGGGGCGCTCTTGACCCTTATATTCGGCTATGCCTCTTATTTCATCTTCAAGAAACTCCTGAAAACGCGGCACATGGCCGCTTGCCGCTACACCTACAAGCCGATATTTCCGCTCCGTATCGTTGTAAAGCCCAAGCCGCCCTATACCGATAGCCGCGCCGAATTCGTACACGCGAAACTCTACATCATCGACGAACGGATACTTTGGACCGGCTCTTTGAACTTCACCCAACTCGGCCTATTCCGCAACTACGAAGTCGCGGTCCGCATCGACGACCCCGAAACGGTCTCCCGCGCAGTACGCTGTTTCGGCGATCTCATAAACGGTTCGCGGACCTCGCTTGAACTCGATACCATTGGCCGCGCGATACACCACGAATCACCATATTAAGGGGGCTGTCATGGAAAAACTCGTTTCGATGTTTAACAACGCACTAGGCGTTATCTTTCTTCTGATGGGCTTCTTTTTCATCCTTGGCTCTATCATCGGGGAAACTTCGTCGGGTGCCTTTTTCTTCGCGGCCGTTCTTTTTCTGGTGATCTCCGGGCTTCTTTTGTCGCCCATAAGGGAAAAAATATTCCTCGCTACCAACAAGACGATTTCCGGGGTGCAGCGCTTCGGTGCGGTGTTTCTCCTCTTTACCTTCGCGATGGGGGTAATAGCCAATTCCGATTTTGCGAAGCCCTCGGGAGCGGCGTCGCCCGCAGACACGAAACGGACTCCTACCGTCAACAACGCGGACGAAGACGCCGCCACCTTTGCTAAGGCCGAAAACCTCTATAAGGAGAAGAACCTTCCTCTTGCCTTGATGATTTACGGCAAGCTCAATTCCTCGGCGGCGCAGTATAAAGGCGCTCAAGAGAAAATGGGGATTATTCGCAAGGAGCTTTATGATTTGTCCGTTTCTCAATTCAACAACGGCGATATCGCCCAAGCCGAGATCGGCTTTAACGCAGTCGGCCCCGTTTATGAAAAATCACGTGAATACTTAAACCAGATAGAAGAACAACACCAGCAACGCAAATACAACGAAGCCGTTTCACTGTTCAAAAAGAAAGATTATGCGGGCGCAAGCTATGCCTTCGGAGAACTCCGGGATTATAAGGACGCCGCGCAACGCAAGGCGGATTCCGACGCCAAAATGTTGGCTATGGATTATCAAAAGGCATCTAAACTCCTCAATACGGGAAAATATGAGGAGGCTAAAACCCTGTACGAACAACTCGGGGACTACAAAAACAGCAAGAAGCAAATTGACAAGATCGAAGGAATACTTCTTGACAAAAAAGCCATTCGCTTATCCTACGGCAAATTGAAGAAGAACCCCGATTCATACGCGGGCACCCTCGTCAAATATTATGGGAAGATATTCACTATCCGCGAAGAAGGCGGAAAAACAATAATGCAAGTTAATGTAACGAATCACGGATACGGATTTTGGGACGATCAGATCATGGTGGTGTTCGACAACACTACCGATCTTGAAGAAAACCACATGGTCACCATTTATGGAACAGTCACAGGCGGGTTCACCTATCAATCCGTTGCCGGTTGGAATATCACCGTACCTCTGATTAACGCCGAGAGATTGATATGGTAATATCTTTTCCGGGAGGGGTGGGCGGAATGAAGAAACATATATCACATTATTTCTTTATCACTTTATTCTCTCTGTCGCTCCTTGCCGCCGGCACAGTCACCGGCCGCATCGTCGGCGTGACCGATGGCGACACCGTGAAGATCCTCTCGGCCGACAAACAGGAGGTCAAAGTCCGGCTCTACGGCATCGACGCCCCGGAGAAGGCCCAAGACTTCGGCCAAGTCGCCAAGAAGAAGACCTCGGAGATCGCCTTCGGCAAGGAGGCCAGCGTCGAGATCATTGACACCGATCGCTACGGCCGCGAGGTCGGTATCGTCCGGATAGGGGAGGGGGGCAGCGTCAACGAACAGCTCGTCGCCGCTGGTCTCGCGTGGCGCTACCCTCAATACTGCAAGATCGAGCCGCTCTGCGCCACACTCGGCAAACTCGAACAGGAAGCCCGAACCGCGAAGCGCGGCCTATGGGCCGACCCCGCCCCGGCCGCGCCGTGGCAATGGCGCAAGGACCAGAAAAACAAGCAGGAAAGCCGACTCAAGACCCTTGAAAAAAGCCGCCAAGATCATCATTCTACGCGATGAACTCCATCCCTTGAAAAAAGACGCAACTGCCCGTTGTTGCTGAATTTTTATTTTATCGAATTTGCTTGACATTTTTTATAGGGTCGCATCAGTTTCAAAGAATCTTTCAAATTATATTTGACAAAATCTTCGCAAGACTTAAAATCATAATTGCGTAGACAAGGTTTTGATATGAATACCCCGGTGGCTTTTGCTTCCGGGCTTTTCTTTTTCTCAGATGTTCGGATCGAGACCGGCCGGGTCCGTTCGCTTACTGCACTACACCCCATAACTCAAGTAGCAGGAGGACGACCGCCAGACACACGAAGCGGTGTCCGCCGGTCATTAGGTCTCCCGCTATGAGAAGCAGATGTAGGAGGGCGAGAGCCTTGCTTTGCGTAGACAAGGTTAATCTCCCTCTTTTGGTTTCGGTGATTGGTCACTGCCAACCGCCGGTTTCGTATGGGACGAAACCGTCCCTGAGAGAGCCTTGTACTGTCTCAGGCCGAACCCGACCGACCCCTTTCCAAAGAACGAAGAGAGGCGGAACCTCCCCTGTCTACAAGAAAGGGTAAGAAACATTTTCTAAAAAGCAACCACTATTTTTAATATTTTTCGATGGTCGTTTTTTCGTTCCTATTTTATTGCGTATTCGTTAAAAGCGGTATTATTATACTGCCCCACGAAAGACCACCACAAAGCGGCACTGCGGACCTTTGGGCACACTTCCAGATATTTCTTGACAATTATTAACAGTGCTGTTACTCTACCCAAAGAACGAGGCCAATAATGTTCGCGGAGGGATCCATGACGGCGCGCAAAGTAACAGTGAAAAAGGCGGGGACCGATGCGCGTTCCCGGATATTTCGCACCAGCATACACATTGACAAGCCGCTGTGGGTCACGGCGAACAAGGCCATACTTGATGAGAAGATCGAAGGCATCAAGAGCTTTTCAAAGTATGTCGAAAAACTTGTCACAACCGACCTCAAGAAACGGGGGGAGATAAAATGAAGATCGCAAAACTCACCGCGCTTTTCACCTTCGAGTTTGACACCATGGACCACACCACCGAAGCGCGCTTCGAGACCTTTTGCAACGAACACGAAATGCGGAACGAACTCGACGGCCAGCGCCTCCCGCGCAATGTCCGGCTCCTCACCAAAGAGACCGAGAACGCGAAAGCCTTTGAAGAACTCGCGCGGCACTACGCGGCCAACGCCTTCGGCCTTGAAGTCAAAACCGGCCGTTGCGCCTGCTTCCTCTTCGTGGAAGATCTGGTTGTTGACGGCCACCGTGCCGCACCAAAAACCTACCGGTTCTTTCAGCACGAACACACGGCCGAAGGCGCTTGGAAAGAATCTGTAGATGTCCTCGTGAAGAAATACGGTAACGAAATTCCCGATGACGGCGCGAAAGGCTGATGGTCGCCCAATTCGATAAACTCGCCGAAAAAGCGGCCGACTATCCCCAGCGTCCCTTTACGGTCGGAGAATGCCGCTCTCTTCTCCATAAAGCGGGTTTTGAGCTACAGCGCCAGACGGCCACCTCTCATGCTTTTTATATACATCGCGAAACCGGAGTGCAGTTCGAGATAGTCGAAGGCAAGTCTTCCCGCGAACTGCTACATTACGAGAGAAAAGACCTCCAAGCGGCACTTCGTAAGGTCGCCGAGCGCACCGTAAGCCTCCGAATCCAAAAAGCGCTGACTCCCCTAAAGGCCCCAGACAAACCCAAAGACAAGGGCATGGACCGATGACAAAACACTTTATCACAAGTAACATATATCACAATATCACATCGCGTAGCGCGCGGCCGGGGGCTGGCCGGGAAGAGGCGGGGCTATAAGAATATCGCAAAGACACACCTCTCCCGTTGATGTTTTTGACCTCTTTGAATTTTTCGACCCGAGCGAACCCTTACCGGTTATCGCTCTCCGCCTGTGCGGACTCTCCTGATACCTTCCTCGTGTCGTTCATATTATGAGCCGTTTCCCGAACTCCGGTACGCGGCAACCTTAAAATCTTCCCAGCGGTTTTTTTCTTCGGTGCTCAGATCGGCGTGCTTCCGGGTGAAGTCGAACAGCACCTTTTCCTGAAAACCGCAGTACACAAGAGCTTTCGCTTCTCTCGACAGAGAGGTCCACCACTCCCGCACATCGTCCAGTGTGAACTTGCCCGCCGCTATCGCGGCCGTCTTCTGGTCCCGCAACTTCTCGGCCCGCAGTTCAGCGCCCCAATCGCCTTCGAGCGCCCCATGTAGGAATCCCGCGAAACTTGTAGGCGCTCTCTTCACGGTATACTCGATGTTGGATATCACATAGCCCTCGCCCTTATCTTTCAACCACCGCTCCAATTTCTTTTTCCAATCGTCGGTAGTACATGCCTCGGGCAACAGCTCAAGGATATTCTCGATGCCCTCGTGGACGATCTGCACGGCCTCGGCCGACATATCGAACACAGTTGTCTGTCTGTCCTCGATACCGTACATTTCCCGCTCTTCCATTCCCGTTTTCACGGCCAGCGCCGCGTTCAGTTTCCGCATGACATCGAGCCGGGCGCTGTTGGTCTGTTCCTGAAAAAAGAAATGAAGCTCCGATTTCTCAAGCCCTTCCTTTTTATCCAGATGCCACCCGCCGATCATGCCCCTATTCTGTAGCTCTCCCGCTGATTTCTCAAGGGCGGCCACCGTGTACGCGATATTTTTCTTTACCCACGACAACGGTATCCGCGACGCGAAAAACCGGGACGGCCGCGATACCGTCATAAGATGTTCCGCTCCGCGCCACTTCTCCAACAGCAGATACAATTTCCGCGTGGTTGCGCTGGACACCTCCAATAACTTCTGGCTATCGTACCAAAGAAAGCCTTTGGCTTCTATGTGCTCGTGCAAAAAATCCGACAGCACGATCCAGACGACCTCCTTCCGGCGCGCGTTGAAATAATCCTGCAACTCCTCCGGTGCGTTGGCTGTGGTGTAAAAAACGAGCTGTTGTATGAGGTTCAGCTTCCGTTCCTTTTGCTCTACGGTCCCTTGCTCCTTGTTGTATAACACCCCTTGCATGAGGTAGCGGGTTCCCTGTAACCGGTTCAACGCCTCTTTCGCGCGGGCATATTCTTTGGTGCTCACGCTGTCTACCCCCGCGAGGCTCAACAGTTCCCATATCGTCGCCACGATCTTCTTGCCCTGCCGCTTATGCAACACCATGATCGCATAGAAAATGCGCTCATCGAAATCCTGCGGTATCTTGTAGCCGGTATCCTCCGACACGCTCGGGACCACCTTGATGTAGCTTTGTTTGTCGGGCGAGAAATAGTACACCTTCGTCACATTCTCGCGGAGCCGGTCGTCCCGACAAAAGAAGGGAAGTTCGATCATGTTCATTTCGTACTGGATGGAGCGGTCATCTTTTGTGAGATCGTAGAACTCCTCTTCTACGATGGGCTTGGGCATGACGATGGAATCGCTGTCTCCGCCACGAATAACGAGAGCGCCCGCCGGAAGCCCGCCGCCTTTTTTTTCACTTCTTGCCATCATTCGCCCCCGACACTAGCTTTCCAGCCGACATGATACTGGGTTTCCAGCCGATATCTAATAATATCAGCATCTTGCAACGACCATTTTTGCCATTCACGGCAATCGGCTTGCCTTTGGACTCTCTTTTTACGCGACAAACACGCAATACTAGCCTTCCACCCGATGACCAATAAATTCATGTGGTTAAATGACAGTCACAAGCATTAAAACTCGGAAAACACCACGACCGGTCATTTTCCCCGATGTTTTTTGCACAACCATGGGTTTCCACCCGATGCCGAATAATATCAATATGTTGCAAGCGCGCAAAAGACATTTCTGACACGAAACCCCACACAGGATCGACCTCTAAAGACCGCTTTCTACCCGTTTAATACTGGGTTTCCACCCGTTTGTCAAGAAAAAAGATGGGTTTCCACCCGTTTTTTGATACTTTTTTCGTCCAACGCTAGGTTTCCACCCGACATGACACTAGGTTTCCACCCGATACAACCATGGGTTTCCACCCGTTCCCTCTCTCTGTACTCTCTCTCTTAGTTAAACATCAAAACAAGAAACTACGACGACCTCGCGCGCGCGAATGGAATTCAATTCCGGCGCGGCCGGAGGCCGCTCGATCTGCGCGCGGAGCGCGCATTTGGCGCGTAGCGCCTGAATTCGGCCGCCCGCAGGGCGGAACCCCGGCGGCGGAGCCGCCTCGCGCGTAGCGCGTTTTAGTCACATTCCGCTTCCCCCCCCCCTTATAAGGACGGGTTAGCGCCTACGGCGCACCCGTACCCATTCCACGCTCGCCTCTGGCGAGCTCTTGGCCCCTCGTAGCAACCCCACGGCTCTATGCTTGACGCCCTTTCCTAATCGGATGGGCGTTCCGCCCATACCCAACCCATTTTCAATTCCAATACCTTCGCCTCACTCGACCAGCCTTCGGCCCGTCTCGATTCGGCGACACTGGCAAGAGGGAGCGGACTCGGCTTCCCCATCAGCTACCTGTTCGCTACCATCGCGACGAGCGACGCCGATTCATCGGTTGCCTGAATATAATACCGCTCGATGCGTAAGAGGCCGCTGGCGCGGCAACACGCACCGAGCCAAAGGCCGTGTCCTCGTTTCTGAAATTCATTTGTCTTGGAGTAAAAAAAATGGGGCAGCTTTCGCCGCCCCTCTCGCCAGTACGATCAGTGTAACATCCCGCCGAAGGAAGTCAATAAATTTCGCATGGTCAGAATGCACATTTTCCGGGCATCGACCGAACCCCCGGCAAACCCCGGCAGAACGCCGTATCTTTCAACATTTCTGTTGAAAGTTTATATCATATTTTTTTCTTGCAATGTTGATATTCTCAACTATAATTACACTGTCATTTTGAGGTGTATAACCATGCGAAATATTCGTATTGCCATTATCACGGTGTTAATGTTGACCGGCCGCTTCGCGGCGGGCCAACTGATCGTTGACGCCCCAACAACCGACGCGCTTCTCTCGACACAAATACAAGCCCTCACGCAGATCGTCGCCCAAGAACAGCTCGGCAACAACATCATCATGACCGAGATAATCCCACGCGCAAAGCAGACCATAGACATAGCCAATGCGACCCTCGACACCAGCCGCCGACTCTACGAGATCGGAAAAAGCATTGCCGACTACAGCCCCGAAAAACTTCTGCGGGACATGAAAGAAGGCTTCTGCAACGGCTTTCCCGGCACTTGTCCGGGCCTCGAAAGCTCCATTCTCGAACTCAAAGACAATGTGGAAATGATCACAAGCGGCGACGAGAAGTTCTTCTCGTACAAGAGCCGCTGGAACAGGGAGACCAACCGTTTCATCGTCGGCCTTGCAAGCGGCATGATGAAGGCGCATGTCTACCCCAAGGTGGCTCCCTTGATGTCGAAATACTACGGCTTTGACAACGAACCTACAGCGGTCGATCAGATATACACGGCCGCCCTCGTCAAGAGCGGTCTTGCCTCGGAACTCTCCTTTAAGACCGTTCAGGCGAGCATGATAAATATGGCAGTCAAGGAGTACCTCGCCGAAGCGCAACGCTCGAAGAACCTTACCGCGCAGGGGCAGGCTATCCAACTCGGCCTCGAACAATCACAGGCCCGCGATTTGGAAACGATGGCGAACATCCAGAAGGCCGAATATGTCAAGAAAGAACTCGAAGAGGAGCAGGTACGAGAAGGCAACTCCCGCTTCCTCAATGCCTACAAGAAACGCACCGATGAAATGAAGAAAAATAAAGAGATAAACAACATGCTCAACACCAGCCCCATGAAATAAATGATTGCCGCGCTTTTTCTCACACTGCACTTGGTCACTTCCGCGCCGGCGGAAGCCCCGGCCCTCTGTGACCAACTTCCGGCCATCCGCAAGGCCATCGCCGCCAATCCCTACATCGTCGGCAAACAGAAATATTACATCGCCCCGGCGCTGGTCCTTGCCTTCATGACACAGGAAAGCGGCGGCAACCCCAAGGCCACCTCGCCGGTCGGCGCGCGCGGCCTTCTACAGATCATGCCGCGGACCGCCGAACTCCTCGGCTGCAAGTACGAAGATATGTACGACCCGGCGACGAACATACAGTGCGGCGTGCGCTTCATGGCGGCGCTCCTCACCTACACGAAAGGAGATCTCCTCCGGGCCGTGTCCGGGTACAACGGCGGCTCCCATAGCACCGAGAAATCGGCGCTCCTCGGCGGCCGGATCGCCGACAACCCCGAAACGCGGAACTATGTCAACAAAGTTCTCGCATACTACGAAGGCTATAAGAAGAACCCGCCGTGCGGCGCGGCTACGGCCGCCCCGGTCAAAAAACAGTTGATTCGTCCTAACCCTATAACCGCCGAAGGAGGCAACGATGGTACAAATGCTCAAGATCGAGAAGCGGGCCAAATCGCAGATGAAGAAAGTGTCGTTCAAGATCGCCCCTGACCTTTACGAAAGACATCTTGCGACCATCGCGGCCTCGAAGGAAGCCGGGTACAAAATGGACCTGACCGGCGACTTTACGAAGTGGCTCAAAGGCCAGCTCACCATCGCCGAAAGACACCTCAAAGGCGAACCGCCGAAGCCTCGCGGCAAGAACAAATAGGAGAAAGACCATGAACGAAAAACAATTTCTTTTCCTTCCCGAACAAAAACTTATCATTGCCAAGAAGAACATAGCCACGGTCTTTGTTACTCCAGAAACAGAAAAAAGGATATACATAGAACTCAACTGCGAAACTAAATTCAAATACCACTTCCCTTACAGCGAAGTTGCGTGGAAGTCTATAACTGAACAGTTAGAGGCTTATACCATGGAAGAAGAAAAGGCGCGCTACAAAGAATTCATAAAAACAATATCGGAAACATCAAAAGGAGACTGACCCTACAGAATATTCTCTCGGGAGGGAGGCTATGAGCGGCACTTTCTATCAATTTTACCCACAAAAACCCCATTCGGAACAACTGGCGGAGAGCGCCGATAATAAAATTACCGGCGTGATCAACAACGAATTCGCCTGCACACAAGAGGGGAGGCCGGTCTTCCAATTCACGGACAAAGAAGAACGGCGGGAGTTCGTCTCCCGATGGGAAAAGACAATAGCAAGCGTGAACGCCGTTCCCTCTTCAACCGACCTCCCCGCGAAACTCGACCCGGCCGACCCGACCACGGACCGGTTTCTCAAGGAGTTCAATCACGATGCGCGGGACTACGGCCCCGACCGGGCGGAAGAGCGCCTCGCTTATCTGCGCTCCGGCCTCGATGAAAAAGACAGCTCCACGCCGAACCGCATTCAAGACAAATTCATCATGACGAATGCGCCGCTCCCTATTCGGTATGAATACTCCTTGGAAGAGAACAAAGAAATTGCCCTCAAGTACATCGAGGCGGCGCTCAAAAACCCCGAACTATACAAAGAGGACCGCGCTCTTTCCGATAAGGAAAAGGACGCCGTTGATACCTTCGGCTGGGGTAAGGCCGCCGCCGCAATGAATATGGGCGACTATGCCGTCGCCCGCGAAGCTCTCGCCGCGCTCGAAAAAGAACACAGAGCCACAACAATGCCTCATGAGGAAAAAACAGCTATGGACGGCAAACAGCGCCTTTACTACGACGAGAAACTAAATCACTCGGTAGTTCCGAGCGACGCAGAAGGAAAATTCCCGGCCGACAACCGCAACTACATCGAATTCTCGAACAAAGCAACGCTCGACCGTTATCTCGAAACCAATGTCTCGCGCATCGACACCCTCAAAGCGGTTCCGGCAACGACCGATCTCCCCAAAGAGCTTTCGTTGGAATCGAAGAACATCCAACTGCACCTCAAAATCTACGGCGTCGAAACCGTCGATAAAGGAACGATCAAACACGACCCCAAAAACCCCGAACTCGCTCAAAAATATCTTGCAGAACTTCGTTCCGGCCTCGACAATAAAGACGGCGCGAAATTGAATGAAACTCAGAAATCATTTCTTGCCGAAAGCGCCCCCTATCTGGTTCACAAATCGGGGAACGAAGCGCTCGCGCTTCGTTACATAGAAGCGTCTCTCAAAGAACCCGGTAAATGGGGCGACATGAAACCGCTTTCAGACAAACAACATGCGGTTCTTGAGAAACACGGAAGCCACGAAGCAAAAGAGGCTATTAAGACCGGCGATTATGCTTTCTGCCGGAAGCAACTTGACGAAATGCTCAAGAAGGCCGAGAAGGACTACAAAGCGAAGCCACTCACCGATAAACAGCAAGCGGTGATAGACAAACACGGCGACGAAAAACTCAAGGAAGCGGTACGCACCGGTAACTACGGCGAGGCCCGTGATTTCATCGCCAGCCTGCACACAAAACTTGAGAAGGAATACAAAGAAAAACCGCTCACTGAAAAGCAACAGACCGTAGTAGACAAATACGCTCCTGAAAATGTTAAGAAAGCGGTGCAGGAAGGAAACCCCGGCGAAGGCAGAAAATACATCGCGGAACTGCACGCAAAGATAGAACGCGACTACAGCGAAAAACCGCTCACGGAAAAGCAGATAATCGTTCTCTCTAAGTTTGCCGACAAAACGCTTGTCGATGAAGTCAGAAACGGAGCATTCGGCAAGGGTCGTGACTACCTCGACAATCTTTACAAAAACGCAAACGCCGAGGTTGCAAAATATGAGAAGAAAATCGGCGACCTTGCACCGGAGGATAAAGTCAATTTACAGAAAGCGGAACTGTTCATAATTCAGAACAATCACCAGCAACATCGTGAAGCGATTTACGGAGAGACAATGAAGAGCGGTATCAGCACCGATAGCCTCAAGAAATTCGTTGAGACATTGAAGCCGGAAAGGACGAATAATACAATACCGAAATCGAAAGGAATGGAATTATAAATGGTAGACCGCTTTACACAGGAAATAATCACGCAAGAAGTTGA
>CALMRE010000184.1 GCA_937871295.1 uncultured bacterium
GATTCTGTGCCGAGCCGAACAAATCGGTCTGCGCCGACGGCGATACCGAGCCCTACTACACCTGCTCCTGCGACACGGATTATCACGACGACGGGGACGGGAACTGCGTTTCCGACACGCGGAACGATCAGCCGTGCACAGGCAAGCTGGCGAACTCAGTGTACAACACCGCAACCACCATCACGCAGACATGGGACGGCGATTCGTGGGAACCGAGCACGGGAGCGATCTACAACGAGGAGGCCAGCGCCTCCGAGTGTCGCTTCAAATGCGAGGACTATTACTATGTATGGGACGGCGACAGTTGCGAGGACTTCGACGAATGCACTGGTGGTTTTAATTCTTGTGTCATCGACGACCCTATGGCCACCTGCACCAATAACTCTCCGGGGAACGATTGCGGCTGTTCGGAGGGCTTCGAGTTGGCCGTCTTCGGGGGCGTCGGATCTCCTCTTCGCACCTGTATAGATATCGACGAATGCACGACCTTGAGCAATCCCTGCGACACCTATGATGTCGGGGCCACCTGCGGTAATACCATCGGGGGTTATACCTGCAACTGTTCGCTTAACTACACCTCCGACGGCGTCACCTGCCTTCCCGAGGGGCCGCGAACCGAGAACTGCGTTGACAACAAACCGGCCAACAGTCACTGGATGCCGCAGGCGGGCTACAACGGCGACGGCACGGTCCTGCAGACATGGACGCTAGTCGACGGTTGGCAGCCGTCGGCCGACGAATGTCCGTGGGACTGCGATGCGACCTATCACTATGAAACATCCAGCGAACAGTGCGCCACCAATACCATCGGACGGCTGTGCACCAACACCAAGGCGATCGGATCGGTGTGGAAAGCCGAGCCGCCGTATGACGGAGCGGGTAATCTTGTGCAGACATGGGTTGGTCCCGGCGATGATGACTGGACGCCCGCTACCGACACCTGTCCGTGGGAATGCCCGGCCGATACTCACTATGAGACCTCGAGCCAGCAGTGCGCGCCCAACACCATCGGACGGATGTGCACCAATCCGCTTCCCGCCGATGCCAAGTGGATCGAGAGCGCTCCCTATGACGGAGTCGGCAATCTCACGCAGACATGGGTCGGTCCCGGCGATGAAGATTGGGAGCCGGCGACAGACACCTGTCCGTGGGCGTGCACCCTTCCGGGCTACCATGAGAACTATGAGGTCAATGAGTGCCTGATGACCTATGTGATAGGCTGGTGCGGCAATATGGATCCCCTCTCTGCCAATGCCTTCCCCGGCGATCAGAAGGATATCACCGCTGAACTCTGGATCGATAACCTGACTAATGTCAATACGATAAACGGCACGGAGCACACCATCGATCCGTATATGCCGCAGATAAAGGCCGAGCTGGGTGCCGGACCGCATGAAACCGATCCGGCGACATGGGACAAGATGTGGATGACGGCGATCCCTAATGCGGATATCGGGAACAACGATGAATACATTGCTTCGCCGCTGATTGAGATGGATCCCGGCGTATATGATTATGCCTATCGCTTCTCGGGCAATAGCGGTCAGACATGGACCTACTGCGGGGTCGGCACATTGACGGTTCTCTGTTTCAGCAATGATGACTGCAGTTTCGACCCGACGAATCAGATATGCAATGCGGCAGGTGTTTGCGTGGATTGTGATAGCAATGATGACTGCGACTCTTGGGAGCAGTGCAACCTAGGGTCGTATGCCTGTGAGGCGTTGCCGGGTAAATGCAATGTCGATGACGATTGCATCGCTGACGGCAAGGTGTGTGATATGGGAGATCACACCTGCAAACTGCCGGGCAAACTGGTCATCAATGAGGTAGATATCGACCAGTCTGGTACCGATTACACCGAATATGTGGAAATATTCAACAGCGGAGAAATGGCCTACGACCTTTCAGGTGTTACCCTTGAGTTGGTGAATGGCGCAACAAGTAGCGCGGTGCTATATGCCGCATACGATCTCTCGCCGGCTTCTAGTTTGCCAGCGGGAGGCGTCCTGGTCGTACATAGTGCCGGGGTGACACTTGAGGCGGGAGCGATCTCTTTACAGCTTTTACCGCTCAGCAATGCGATCCAGAACGGTTCCCCCGACGGGTTAAGGCTTCGTAAAAGCGAAATCTTCATTGATGGGCTGTATTACGGGGGAACAATGCCGTTGACATCAGATGCTATGGCTGTAGGAGAAGGTGGTGCCTCTTCCATGGATACGGTAACACAATCTATAGGAAGATGCCCAGATGGTGATGATACAGACAATAACAGCACCGATTTCTTGCTGATGGCTCCGACGCCGGGTGCGGCGAACACCTGTCCGTAAACCTTACTTCCCGAACAGTTCGAAGTAATTCTTGGCCACCGCTTCGGGGGCGAACTCTTTCATGATATGTTCGCGTCCGGCGACCGAAAGGCGGGCGCGGGCGTCGGCATCCTGAATGAGCGCCGCGACCTTCGCCGCGAAGAAGGCGGTGTCGAACGGCGGTACTACCACGCCGGTCCGGCCGTCGACGATGTTCTCGGCCAGCGGCCCGACGCCGAAGACGACCGGCACCGCACCGCAGAGCAACGCCTCCAGCGGCGTCAGCCCGAAGCTTTCCGCCTGCGACGGGAACAGCAGTATGTCGGCGGCGCTGTAGAGTATCGGCAGTTCGGTCATCGGCAGGAAGCCGATGGTGTGTGCTTTGATATTGCGGAAGTCGGTCGGGAAGGGGATCCGTCCTTTGCCCGAAGCGATCAGATGGACCGGAGCGGTCAGTTGCCCGTCGATCCGTTGCAGGATATCGCGCAGAAGTTCGCCCCCCTTCAGCGGGTTGTCGAGATGTTCCGCAGCGAACAGAAGCGTGATCCCCTCATCGGGTATCTTGAAGTGACGCCGTGCGGCGTCCCGGTCCTGCGGGCTGAAAAAGTCGGCCGGAATGCCGTGCGGGACGCGGGCGATACGGTGATGGGCCGTGAGCGGACTTTGGCGCAGAATATTCTCCATCCAGCGAGAGGCGACGATGAATACGGGTTTTGCCTCGTCGTAGATGCGCCGCTTACGGTCGGCGAGTTTCTTTGTTGCGTCCTTGCCGAGCGACGGGTAGGTATCGAGATGCGGACAGTTTCCGCAGGCATCCCGCCAGTTGGCGCAGTCGAGCGGTGCGCTGCAGTGCCCCGTCGCGGGCCAGAGATCGTGGACGATCCAGTAGAGCGGTGCGATGCGGGCGAGTTCCGGCATGAGCGACAGCGGGAAGTAGCCGCTGTGGATATTGTTGAGGACGATGCGGTCGGGCTTGAGCGCAGTCGTCATCCGTCGTATCGCCGGGCCGGAGAAGGGAAAACAGAACCCTTCGGCGCCGATCCGGCGCGTGACGCGGTCGATCGCCTCTTCGATGAGCCACCCGTAAAAGCCGCGCGTGGCGTAGACACTCGGCAGACCGCTTTTTTTCTTGGCGACCACAAAGTAATTTTCGGTGCCGTGGAACTGCGCGAGTCCGTCGGCGATGCGGTTCATCGCCACCGCTGCGCCGCCGCCCCGGTCGCTTTTGTTGATGAAGAGTATCCGCATTGTCACTTCTCCGCCGCTTTCCGCATCGTTTCTTTGAAAAGGGACCAGTAGCGGTCGGCCATCACTTTGAGCGAGAACTGTTCCAGCGCTTTTATGCGTCCCTGTTCACCCATCGTTTTGCGGCGGGCGGGGTCATCGAGAAGAAGCATCAATCCACGCATGAGATCGTCGGCGTCGGCGTACCGGGCGACATACCCGTTCTCTCCGTGCGTTATGATCTCGGGGACACCGCCGGTCGCGAAGGCGACCACCGGGGTGCCGCAGGCGATCGATTCTATCGCCATGAGCGGGCAGTTCTCGGCGAGCGAGGGGAAGAGATAGATGTCGGCGGCGGCGTAACAGGCGGCCATGTCGGGTTCACTCGCTATCCGTCCCCGGCATACGACATTGTCGCCGCACCCTTTCCAGCGGCCGCCGATGTGGAGGAAGAGGACATCGTTGCGGTCCGAGAGGTCTCGGACGATCCGTTCGATGAAACGGCCGCCTTTATAGCGATTGCTCTTGCCGCCGTACGCGCCGAGCAGGACGACGGTCTTATCCTGCGGCAGGTCCAGCGCGCGGCGCGCTTCGTTCTTGTCCATCGGCGTGAAGATATCGGTATCGACGCCGTTGGGTATCACGATCCTTTTTTTGTCGCGCAGGATGCTTTCGCCGACCAGATCGTCCAGCCATCGCGACGGGGTCACGATCGTCGGGTCGATCCGGCCATAGAGCGCTTTTTTCCGCTCCAGCAATGCGGCGGCGCGGTCGACCCGGAGCGACGGATAATCGCGGAGGCGGGGGCAGCCGCGGCAGCCGGTGCGCCACTTGTCGCAGTCGAACGAATGGGCGCAGTGGCCGGTGAAGGAGAACATGTCGTGCAGGGTCCACACTATCGGGGCCAGAGCATTGAGTTTTTCGAAAAGGTCGTGCGTGAAATAGCCGCCGTGGGTGTTGTGGAGGTGGATGATGTCGGGTTTGAAGCGGAGCGCCTCGCGCAGTATCGCCGCCGGAGACACCGGAAAATAGCGGTAGGGGTGGCCGAACGAGCGGGTGACGCGGTCGATCGCCTCTTCGACCATCCAGCCGACGCGGCCGCGGGTCCGAGTGATGTCGGGACGGCGCAGGGCCCCCTTCGCGACGATGATACGGTTCTCGGTATGATGGTAGCGCGCAAGGCCGTCGGCGATCCGCAGCATGGCGATGCCGGCGCCGCCGTGTATGTCGTTCTTGTTGATGAAAAGTATCCGCATCCTCTATCTCCGCTGACGGGGAAGTATCGCGGCGGAGCGCGGTGAAGTCAAATTTTAGGGAAGAACGGGTCGTCAGAACTGGGTCCAGGTGCCCTGCGCGAAGGTTTCACAGGCCATCTTGTTTTGTGCGCTGGCCTTGTACATATAGGTATTGGTGCTCTTACCGTTACCTTCGTCGACGGTGCAGTAGCCAGCGGCCCCTTCGGTCGGGCACGGACCGGCGCTAAGCGCGGCCGGAACCCCGCTGGTCGATACGGCGGTGCAATCGGTATTTTTCTCCTCTTCGGTCCATGGACCGATATAGTCGATGCACTCCTCGCCGCCCGAATATTTGCCGGTGTATTTGCAAACGGTGCCGGCCGGCTCTTCATCGGGTGTCACCGTTTCATCGGTTATCGTGTCGTCGGTCAATGGTTCATCGTCGTAGGTTCCGGTGGTGCAAGCGGCGAGGTCATAGCCGGAACAATCGGACTTGCATTCGGCCCATCCGCCGGCATAGTTCCCATCGATCTGCGTGCACTCCTTCACATCGCCGTCACAGGCTTCGCCCGTTTCGGTCATATTGTTGCCGCAGACGGCGGCGGCAATGTCATCGGTCGGTTGCGCGTTGTCGATGACGGTGTCGTCGGGAATGGTGTTGTCGGTAACGGCGTCATCGGTCACCGTGTCGTCGGAGGTCGCGTTGTTGTCGACCGGGGTCTTGGTGTCGTCGCCACAGGCGACAAGGATCATCATCGCGGCAAGGATCACAAGAAACATCTTCATGGTCGTTCTCCTCCTATTGGATATCGGTGATCATTTCTTTTTCGTGGCGCCGAAAAAGACCTCTTTGGCCTTTTCCGCGAGTACCGAGCGCATTTCCTCGGCCGTATAGCCCACCTGTTGCATCCCTTTGATCATGGCGTCGAGGTAACTTTTCAGCATCCCGGCGTATTGCGGGCCGTCGGTCGCGAACATGACCCGGTCGATGAGGCCCATATCTTTTATGAGAGTGAGAACATAGGGGATCTGGCCGAGATCTTTGTCGTAGTCCTCATCGGTCTGCTGATCCGCTTCGGGGATGTCCGCGCCGTTAATGTCGCGGAGGAATGGCCGCTTCAGGGCGCTCAGGTCAAAGTAGACATTAGGATACTTCTGCGCCAATTCGAGCGAGTGCTTGATCGCCAGTTTATCTCCCTGCCCGACATGGGCGAAGACGAAGGTGACCGGTTGTTCGTTGGCGTCGGGCTGTCCCTGATCGTCGAGGCCGTCGTAACGGGCGATGACATCTTCCATGTAGATCGGGTCATAATATTCGGGCATATCTTCCGACCCGGGGAATGGTGAGAATCCACTGTGCAGAAGAACGGGGACCTGATATTCGGCCGCCACCTCGTACACATTCTGGTACAGCACCTCGTCGAAGGCGAAGCCCATATGGGCATGAGCGAGTTTCAACCCGACGAACAGGTCGGGCCGCTGTTCGAAGTAGGTGGCAAGGGCCGCTAGTCGAGCATCGGCCACGCCGGGGGCATCGTAGCCTTCGAAATTGATGCTGGCAAGGCCATAAAAGCGTTTGTTGCCATTTCCGTCGTCATTCCGCTCGTCGGTCAACAGCGTTTCCAGTTGACTGTTTGTGGCATACCCGACGGTCCTTGTATAGACCCCCAGCAGGAATCCGGTGTCGATCCCGGCGATATCCATATTGCCGGCTATGCCTATGTTCTCGCCGTAGGGTTGCGAAACATCGTTGATGAGCGCCGGCAGATAAGCAGCACCGAGGAAAATGAAATTACTCAAGAACTGTTTCCCCCCCAGTGGCATGGCGCCGAATTCGCCGACATGAAGGTGCGGGTCGATGACCTCGTACTCCTCGCCGTCGATGGTGACGGCGGCGCCGAGCGGGAGGCAAGAGAGCAACAGAACAACAAGGATCGCAGTATATAGGGTACGCATGATCACCTCCTTATCTCAACGCCGGCTTGGTCGAAGCGCACGGTTCCATTTCGGGCGCTTCCAACTTGGGGACATACGGCTTGAATACGCCGATAAGCGATACGAGTCCGGCGTCGTCGAACTCCAGCGAGAAACCCGAAGGGAAATATATCCGCTTGCCGACATCTTCTCCCGATTCGTCAACGGCGGCGATCGCCGCCTCTTTGGTCATGCCATGCGTGACGGCAAAGTCGAAATGCCCATCCGTTTTGGCGCCGACGGCGATAAGACGGCCCGAATCGACCAGCGTGAAATCTTCCGGCGAGGTGAACAGCATTTCCAGCGCGAGTTCGGGGTAGGTGACGATGGCCAAGCGGTTGTATATCATCACATCTTCGGTCGTGCCGACGGCCTCTTTGACCTTGGCATAGGTCATCCCGACCTTCACCGCGCCGATACCGTCACCGGGAGTTATCGCGAGCGGTTCCGATATGAGATCGTCGTCTGAAGCGAGGTTATCGTTGATCTGATCGGGCGTTACCGCGTCTTCATCGGTCGTGGTATCGGCGATGACGGTATCTTCGTCAGGCGGGATCGTTTGGTCGATATCGGTGGCCGGATCCTTTTTTTCCGCACAGGCGAAGCAAAGCAGGGTCGTTAAAACGAAAAATATGTTCCTGAAGAACATGCCATAACCTCCGTTGATCCTTTTTTGAAAGTTCTTGAGCACCTATTTATTCTGCAGGGTGACCGCCACCGGCATCGCCGCCGCATCGGTCAGACAGGGCATGAAGGAGTTGTCGCCGAGGAGCGTATTCTTGAAGAAAGCGGTCAGCATGCCGCGGACCGTCTGCTGGAACTCCTCGCGGTGCAGACCGTCCGATTTCGCGCACAAACTGCAGGTGGTCCCGCAGGTGGAGACATCGTCGGTGTCTATCATCTCCATATGGCCGAAGTCGTTCGCGACGATCTGCCATGCCGGAGCGGGGATGTTGGCATAAAAGTGAGCGTAGCCGTCATCGGCCGGAGCGCAGGCGGAGGTGCCGGTGGGGCCGAGCCCGGTACCGAGTACGAGCGATGGCGCCGTGTAAGTTATCGGTCCCGGAAGCGCCTCGGCCTCGCCGCCGAACGGACCGCCGGTGCCGTCGACCGGGTCGATGCCGGCGATGGCCGAGAAGTATTGCGGTATCTGCTGGATCATGAGCCAGATCACCTTGCCGCCGCGCGAATGACCCGAGAAACCGACTTTCGCAAAATCGGCCGTTCCCGGCACGATCGAACTCAGCGTATTCTCGGCCCACTGCACCACCGCGATACCGTCGGTGGCCTCTTCGGCCGCGGTCGGCTTGCCGATCGGTATGCCGTTCGCGTCGTACATTTGAGGCGCGACCGTTATGAAACCGTGGGTCGCCAGATGGAAGAGGATATTCTCGAACCACGTGGAGGAGCAGAGGAATCCGTGAAAAAGGAAGACGACGGGGCGGGTCTCTGCGTCGTTCGGGGCATAGATGAGGATCGGTTTCGGCGCGCCGTTATCCCCCTCTTTCAGCGATATTTTGGAAACCGGGACAACACCCGGCGAGAAGAGGGCGGTATTGCAGGAGGTGACCACATCTTCATCGTTCGTCTCTTCAACACAGAGCGAGGCGTCCCACGTGCAATCGCTCATGCACTCGGCGACGCCGCCGATGTAGGCGGGATCGAGATCGTGGCAGTTCACCGCATTCGAGTCGCAGAACTCCCCCTCTTCGACGATGCCGTTCCCACACAGCGGACCGGTGATATCATCATCCGTAAGAAGACCCGAATCGGTTTCGTTGTCGGTCGTTTGCTGCTCGTCGGTCGCGTCGTCCGGCGTCACGGGATCGTCGGTCACGACGACATCATCCGGAACGGCGTCGCCATCGACCCGTTTGGTCTTGCCGTCTTCACAGGAAAGGAGAAGGAGAGGGGCCAATAACAGGACCCATGAGATCGTCGGTAGGTAACGCATCGTGACCTCCGGAAAATCGTTTGCAGTATCGATCCCTCTCCGCCCCTTATGAAGTCATACCATACTACTGTACATACCACAAGAGTATCTGGTTGGACTCGTAACTGCTGGTGACCACCTCGGGCCTGCCGTCCTTGTCGAAGTCGGCGATCGCCACGCCGCCCTGCGGCATATTCTCGGCGAATATCTTCTGCGTGAACTGGCACGGGGCGGTCTGCTCAAGCCAGAAGAAGTTCGGGTTGCCGTCGCCGCTCACGATGAGGTCGATGTCGCCGTCGCCGTCGATGTCGCCCCACGCGAAGACGCCGGGGGCTCCCTGCGGACCCATCATGGGCGATTTGCGCGACTGCATGTTGTCCGATATCTTGGTGAAAGGCCACGCCTGTGTCGGATCGTTCGGCACTTCGTACATATAGACCGCTTCGGGCGAATCGCTCGGGGTGTCCATGGTGTTGGTGTGGTTCGCGCCCACCGCGCGCAGTTGACCGTCGCCGCAGAGGTTATCGATGAAGGAGAACTGGATCGCTTTGCCGTGCTGGTTGTCGATATAGAACTTCTCCCAGTTGCTCTCCTGTCCGCCGTTGCCGCCTTTGTTACGGAGCCACGCGAACGAACCGGTGCTGCCGAAATACTCGCCCGAGAACAGATCGAGATCGCTGTCGCCGTCGATGTCGTGGAGCGTCGGCACTGAACCGAGTCCGGGGCTGAATATCTTGGTCGGGCTCTTGGCGAAACGGTCGGCGGTGTTGTCGCCCTTGAAGTAATGGGTCTCGGTCGTCCCGTCGCCGAACAAGCCTTTTTCTTCGCCGGAAGCGACGAGGTCCTTGATGCCGTCGCCGTCGATGTCGGCCCATTCAGCATGATGATAGAAACGCTGCTGCCCGCTCACGAGCGTGTGATTGGTCCATCCGCCCGGCGTCTGTTCAAGCCACGCCATCATGCCGCAACTGCCGGGGGTGCAGGCAAGGAAGCCGCCCGGGACGATGATGTCGAGATCGCCGTCGTTGTCGATGTCTTTGTAGGAAGTGACCGCGGGGAATTTTATGTTCTCCAGTATGCGGGTCTTATTCCATGTCATATAGTTGCCGGCGGTCGCCATCTTGTAGACATCCACATAGCCGGCGCCGGTCGGACCGGAATTGGCGAACTTGCTGATGATCAGCTCCTTGTAGCCGTCGCCGTCGAGATCCTCGGCGCCGACGAAGGCCGGCTTGTCGGGGGCGGCGTCAACGACGGTGCTGGCGAAGGTGACCGGGCCGATCGGCTGGTCGGCGTCGGGGGCCACATAGCCGTCGTCGTCGGTCTCGACGGAATCGTCATCGGTCGGGCCGTTGTCTATCACCGGGATATCGGCGTCGGGATCGACGGTGCAGGTAGCGGTGTCCCAGCCCGAACAATCGGCTTTACATTCGGCCCAGCCGCCGATGTAGGCGGCGCTTATCTGAGTGCAATCCTTCGGGTCGCCGTCGCAGACTTCGCCGAGGTCGGTCACTTCGTTGCCGCAGGTTGCGGGGATGGTGTCATCAGTGGGTGTAGTGTCGGTAGCGGTGTCATCGGTCGTCGTGTCATCGGTCGGAGCGGTGTCATCGGTCGGGTTCTGGTTGTCGGTCTTGGAAGAACCGCCGTCGTCGCAGGCGGTAAAAGCCAGAAGCATGAGCGCAACTACGCTCAACAGTCGGATAGCCTTCGTCATGTCTATTCCTCCCGGAAAAGAAAAAAAACACAGTACCTAGACCGAGCCTAACAGCTAAAAGTTTCGTGTCAAGCGCTTATTTGGTCCTTTCCGGCCGGAAAGAACGCTCCTATTCCTTATTATATATATAGG
>CALMRE010000185.1 GCA_937871295.1 uncultured bacterium
ACGGTAAAGCGTTTCATGACAACCCCCATAAAGTGATATATATTACAAGTGATAATTATTGCTTTATTCATGACCGCAACCAAAGACTGAAATCTTCGTCCGTTGCGGTGAGGTTGAGTTTTTCCCGAGCTGCGCGAAAAGCTTCTCTTGGCGTGGTTTTATTATCGGAGGTGCTGATAAGCATGTCCCTGCCAAAATGCCATTCGCCGTCTTTGTATGCTACTTTGTCTCTATCTTGGCACATAGTTAGAAAATAGGCCGGGCTGGTCGTTCGTCTGGACCGGTCTATTACTTCACTTTCATTCTTGCCGTACACGCTACGCAATACCACAAGAATAGTGTATAGGCGTTGCCTTTGATATAAAGTCAAAGTCAGCCCGATCTTGTCGAAAAGAACCTTGTGAGTGTTTTCGAGCAGGAGTTCAAGATCTTCTTGATTGTTGACATCTATGCGCTCGACATCTTTGTCGTATTCAGGCTCCCAATCAGTCCAGCGGCCCGCAAGAAGTGCATGTTCGCGCCAAATGCCGAAAGAATAAGTTAAAAATCTTTCTCTTCCCATCGCTGTTTTCCCCTATTAGAAATAGTAACTCTTAACGAACCATGTTGCCCCGAGATAGAAGTTGGTTTCAATGTGCATTGTGTTGGGGGACCATGTAAAAACGGTCTGTAGCGAAAGCAAGAGCCACTCCCACGCCCGGTATTGCACATCGAAGCCGCCCGAGACGCAGGGGCGGACTTTTGCGTAGTCCGCGCCGTCAAAGTCGGATATGACGAGATCGTTCTTGTTGAGAAATGCGCGTTCGCGGTAGGTCTCGATCAGCATTCCGCCGCCGACTATGACATGGGGGCTGAAAGCGTAGCCGGGATAGACATTGTACCGCGCGAAGAGTTGTAGCTTGTTCGAGAGGTAGTTGAAGTATTCCTTGCCCTCGATGCTGTTGAAGGTGGTCTTGAAGTAGATGTCCTGCATGTAGGTTACGCTGTAGGAGACGCCGAGATCGAAGTTGTCGGTAAAGCCGAAGTAGGTAGAGGCCGAGGCGTTCCATGAGGCGAGGACGACGACGGTTTTGTCGTCGGTCGAGAGGGAGAGCGGGAAGTAGCCGCCGCCGCCGATGTGAAATTGAAGTTCGCCTTCCTCGGCGCGAAGCGCGAACGCGCCGAAGAGAAGTAATATCGCCAGTAGTCTTTTCATCATTAGAACCCCACGGTAAGCCGTATTTTACGCATCTTGCCCGACTCTTCCGTTATCTCGATCACATACTCGGGGGTGTAGTCTTTTATCCTGAATCCGACCGCGCCTTTCAGCATTTCGTCGAACTTGATACCGTATTTGTCAACCCAATAGTACGAGTCCATTTCCACCTCGGAGCCGCCTTGCACCGCGTAGACCTTCACCTCTTTCAGATAGAAGTAGTTCCGGTAACGGTTCTTGATGAGAAAGTTTATCAGGATGGTTTCGGGGCCGATCTTGCAGATACGGTCACTCGACAAAAAGACGAGTTCGGTTTGTTCTCTATTTTTATAGCTATTGCACATGTAAAATTCCCCAAACTCGCGCGTGAGGAATTCGAGTTTCTTGGTCTCGGCGAGTTTGTCGATCTCGCTCATGGCTTTCTTGTGTTCTTCGTTGAGCTTGTTCTTGAGTTCAACGAGGGTGTCTTGCATCGCCTTCTGTTTGTTCGTGAACTCCGGGTAGGTGAAAACGATACGATTGGACGCTTTGGCGGCCTCTGAGACGCGGAAATTGACTATGAAGGTGATACCGACATTGGTTCTGACTTGCAGGTTGGTATTGAGGCCCCACATTTCGTTTTCGGCGACGCCCTGAAACGGGAGCGCCCATACCTTGACGGCGAGGGGGTTTGCCTCGATGTCGGCTCTGAGGAGCGCGTTGTCGCCGATCACCGGATCGCCGAGGAGGGTAACGCCCTCCGGGTATTCGAGGACGAGGACTTCGCCGATGGCGATGTTGACTGTCCGGTAGAGGATGGTATCGGTGTTCTTGAGTTCTATTGTGGCGATCTTCTCGGTAATGGGGATAAAGCGGTCGTCCTGTTTTGGGGCAGGTTGTGCCGCTGCCGGCATCGTAGCCGAAGCCGGGGCGGTCTGTGTCTTGGGTTGTTCGGCGGCCGAAAGCGTGAGGCCGAACAGGAGGACGAAGGCAAGGATGGTGCGGGTCATAGCTGTTCCCCTATCAGTGTTATTTATCACTTTCATACTTTCATACATTATTTATTTCTCCCCTCCCCTACTCTATATAGATCGTGAATGTCGTTCCCGCACCAACGCGGTACTCGTAACGCGCGCGTTGCTGTTCGTTCTTGTCTTTGACTTCGCCGGTCGTGTCGTTGACGACGCCGCTACCGGCCCCGGCGGTTGCGCTCGAAACGAGGTTGTCGAGAACTTTACCGGTGGCGTCCATAACGCCGCTCGTGAAAGTGATTTTCGCGTTGTTCTCTATCTCGATGACCTCGGACGGGATGCCGGGATCTTTGCCGCTGATCGCGTAGGCTTTCACTTCGTATTCGGTTTCACCGATGCGGACCCGGTTGAACTGAACATAGGTCCGCTTGTTCGAGAACGACCCGGAGCCGTAAAAGATGCTCCCGGCCGGGATGTTCTCGATGTCCTGATTTGACTCCGCCGTTATGGAGTTCGAGGCAGAGGAGCGTATCGAGAATTTGAGCCGTGCCTTGAGCTGGGTGTTGTGGAGTTGTATGGTGTTCGTTTTCTGTGGGCCGGTATCCCGGCCGGTAATGCGTATCCCGCCCTTGTTATCGCCGGTTGTCCCTGCGCTGAAAGGCCGGGGCCGGTAACGAAGGCTGTTCCCTTCCGGATTCGTGGCCGTGGCGGTTCCCTCGGCGGCGGCGGCTCCGGGGTTCACCTCTTTGTACTGTTCTATGATGTCTTTATCTTTATAGTAGTTCGCGCCTTTGCCTGTCTTGGGGCGCGGCGCTTGCGCCGTCTGCGGAGCGGCCGGGAGCTGCTCTTCCGGGGCAGGGGTGTTCGCCGCCGGTAACGGGCTTTCCTGCGGAGCGGCCACGGGCCGCCGTTCCTGCATGTTGCGGATGTCCCGCTGATCGTAGGATTTAAGGCCCTCAAGGAGTTTCTTGGTGTTCGACTCGGTGCTCTTTTCCGGTGCGTCGGCGTTGCCGCCGATCAACTTGAGTACAATGATGCCCAAAACGATCACGCCGACGACAACAACCGTAATGCCGGTGAGCTTCCCGGTCTTGGAGGAGGTGGCAACCGACTTGACGGCCGGTTTCGCGGCCGGGGCCGGTTTCTGTTCGTCAACGGCGCTCTTCTGCCGGTCGATGCGGTTGAAAAGAGTATCGGCGACCTTCGCGGCGGCGGGCGCGGGTTGCGTGGGCTCTTCGCGGCGCTGTTCAAAGGCGTTGAAGGGGGCCGCCGTCGGAGGAAGGGCCGGGGGTTCCGCCGGCACTTCGACGACGGGCGGTTTTTGCTGTAGATCGAAGTTTTGCGACCGGTTCACCTGCTCAAGATTCCGCTCCGCTTCTCTGCGCGCGAGAATATCGTCCGCCTGCTTGTCGTTCCCGGCGTTAAAGCGGTCTATCCCGGCAACAATCGCTTCTTGAGCGGTATCGAGAAGGTCCGCTATTTTGTCTATCGCCTGATCACTTATCCAGCCTTTGGCTTCTTCTTCCGTGTTTTCCGGTGAGCGGAAAATGTCATCGGCGGTCATGGAAAAGTCGGTCATTGTTGCCCCTCGCCGAACAGGATGTTGCGTTTAAGGAGGTATGCTTTACGGAGTTCCTCGTCGTTGAAATAATTGATCTGGTAGTAATCGACGAGGAGGCCGGAAGAACTCTTCTCGGTAACGGGTACGGGAACCAAAGCGGCTTGTATGTAGACCCAAAGGGTCCCCGCCTCGTATGGCCGGTAGTCGCCGTTAAAGCCGACCGCTGGACGGAACACGAGTTTTCCGAGGGCCTGCGCGGTGAAGGGCTCCCCTTCTTCGCGTTCGCGGGCGATCTGTAGCCCCTCCATGATATAGTCGCTCTTGATGTTCTTATCGTACCACTTATCGGCGCGGCCCGCGTCGGCCCGCTCCGCAGAGAGGACCTGTTGCAGTTTGGGGGTCATGAGGTTGTAGGCTTCGGCGATGGTGAGCGCCGCGTCGGGGGTTTGCGCGGAATAGAGTTCGATGAATCGTTGTAGAAATACGGAAACGGTTATGTCGGATACCTGTGTCGGGGCCGAGACCGAGGCGGGGCAATGGTCGATGACCGTGAGCGGGCGCAGGGTGACCGCGAAGAGGGCCGCGCCGAGTACGATTGCGAGAACGAGGAGGAGCGCCGCGCCGATAAGCACGGTGCGCCGCGAGGAGCGCCGCGCCGATTCTATGGCATTCGCGCCGTGCGCCTCGAAGAACTTGTCTGCGTTGTTGCTCATGCGGCGTCCTGTGTGATATTGTGATATATATTACTTGTGATAATCATTTATTCCTCTTCTCCGCCGTGAAATCTCTTGCGCCGGTCGAAGAAGCCTTTTATGATCGGCTCGATCTCTTGGAGCATGGCCGCCTCTATCATAAGCCTATAGAGAGTGTTGGCGTCGAGCGGCGGCATGGTGCCCGCCGCGACATCGGAAGCCATATCGTCGAGCTTGCCGAGGGTGTCGAGAAGCGAGGTCAAAAGACGGGTGTTTTTGAAATACTTGTCCGGTACGGCTCCCCGGTCGATCATGTCGAGATATTCAAGTCTCATTTCGTCCCCTCCTCTTGTCTACTTTTGTCCCGCTTTTTCTATGAAGGTCTTGAGTAGTTCTTCGTTCTCGAAAAAGGTCAGATTGAGCCAGTGGGTCATGAGGCCGTGCGGCGTTTTCTCGCTGACGCGGTAGACGAACAAGGTTGACTGAAAGAAAACGCTGACGGTCTGTGCGGTGGCGTCCGACGCGGCGAGATTAGCCTTGGGCCGGAAAATGAGGTCGCCGGTTCCCATCACCTGTATCGTGTTGCCGTTGTTCATCGCCCCCGCTATCTGAACGGTGCGGACGATGAAGTCGGTCTCGATCTCTTTGTCTTCCCACTTGGGCGGCTTCCATGCGTCGAGTTGAATCAATTTCTCGAACGCGGGGGTCATCATGTAGGAAAGCTCGGCGGCCGCCTCGGTGGTGCGTTCCTTCTGTACATACAGGCCGATGAAGCGGCGCAGGAAGAATCTGACCGCCTGTTCGTTGGTGCCTTCCGGGGTCACGGTCGATTCGTGTATGAGCGATTCGCCGGTCTTGTCGCAACGGGTGACGACCGGCGACGGGGTGAGGCTCTTGTGAGCGATCGCGGCAAGCAGGGCAAGAATTACGACGGCAAGCGCCCCGATGACAAGATACCCGGCGGTCATGAATATTATATGGTATGCGCGCGCGTTGGGCTTCATGGTCAATCTCCGCTGTCGCCGGACCCGCCGGTAGTGTTGTTGGTTATGTTTTGCTGGCCGATCTTGGTTGTGTTGTTGACGGTCATACCGCCGCCTTTCCCTCGTCCGGAGATTGCGCCCATGCCGCCGGAAACGACACCGGACACCGTGGAGGCCATCGCCCCGGCGATTGCCGCGCCCGATTCGGAGCGGACGACCATAGCGGCAATAGCGGGGGTGAGCGTTCCCAGCGTAATGAGGAAAATGAAATATCCAAAGAGTTTGGCAAGATCGTCTATGGAGGCGTACATGACGCCGACCATCGTTTCGTAGTCGCCAGCACCCGCCAGAAGCGCTGTATAGTGGTCGAAGGTGCCTTGTACCATCTTAGCCGCCACCCCGAAGCCTATGTTGTAGATGATGGGCCAACAACTGACCTCGACGACGGTTACGGCGAATTTCTTTACCGGGTCCCACCCGGAAAACGCGACGAAGGGAACGGCGAAGACGAACCCGAGGAGCACGAGTTGGTGAACGATGGGCCAAGTGATATCGAGAAGCAGGTATTTCGTCGCGAGCGAGAGAATCAGGAGAAATTTAAGGATGAGCGCGAAAATGAATCCCCAAATGAACGCAGGCGAAAATATCCGGGACAAGGTAGAGATTATGCCCGCATCGTCATCAAGGGCGCCGGTATTTCTCCGGGCCGCTATGCCAGCCGCGCCATCAGGAAGGTTGTCCATGTTCTGCTGATACTGTTGTTTTGCCGCCGCTTTTTTCGGGTCTTCCGGGGCGTCCTGCGGACCCATTGTGAGCTTTGCGAGCGATTGATCGAAAGCGACATAGGTAGCGCTTATCTGGTCGTTGGATGCGTTGGTGTTGGCAATAAGAGATTCGGAGATCGTGGAAACCATGTCGCCGCCATAGGAATAGAGCGCGAAGAGGAGTGAATATTTGAAGATGGTGTTGAAGATCGACATGAGGCTTTCGGTGCCGATGACGGCGCGGAAAACCTGCATTACGATGGTGACAACGAAAGCGACGATCAAAAAACTGTGGCCGATAGACATGAGGTGCCCGATGTCGGCGCGTGCGATATTGGCGGCGAACGCCGCGCCCGGCTTGTACTGTGTCTTCGCATAAATGACGGGGAAAAGGAAGATGAGCGAAAAGAGGAAAAACGCGCGCGCGACGCGGGAATATAGAAGACCGTTGTTGTTGTCGGTCAACTTGTGATAAATATCTCTTGTGATATTTATTTCTTTATCTCTTACCTTCACTTGCCCTCCTGCGCAGCATACCAGCAGGCTTCGACGATGGTACAGCCCCGTTCCTTGGCGATCTTTTCGAGCTTCTCGTTGTCGCTCTTGTCGCTGGTGGCAAGCCAGTATTCAAAGGGTGATAATTCTATACGGACGGTCGCGGTCTCGGTGCGGTCGCCTACCTGCATCTTGACGATGGCGAGCGCATATTGCCGTTTGATCGTCTTGAGGCTCTCGAATTCCTTCTTCTCGTAGTCGCTGAATCCGAAGTCTTCGGCGACGAGACGCTTTGCCTCGGGCGCGTCGGCGTGCGAAAGGATGACGGTCGCGGTGGTGTTCAGCTTGATCTTCGAGGACAGGTTGCATTCCTTGTATGACAAGTAGTTTTGGGTAATGGTGTATATCTGCGCGTTGTATTTGCGGGCCGTAGAGTACATTTCATCTATCAGGGAGATCATGCGCGGGTCTTTAATGAGCTGGGCCGCTTCGTCGAGCAATATGGACTTCCAGCCTTTGGTGCGGTACGCGGCGATCTTCGCCTCGTTTATTACTATCATCGTCATGAGCTGCCGCAGCCGCTCGGTGAGGCCCGAGACGCCCTGCAAGTCGAATACGACGAACGGGGCGTCGGCGTAGTCGATGTTGGTTTCGGAATTGAGGAGCTTGCTTTCCGGGGTCGAGAGGAAGCCCGAAAGGAGCTTGACGATCTCCCGCTTGAGGTGGGCGTCTTCCGAATCGACCTGTTCGATGTACGGAACAAGGTGTTCGAGCCGGGGCTTTTCGTTTTCGCGGTACATGGCCTGAATCGCCTTGGCGATGATGAAGCGCTTGAGGTTGGAGTTGGCGTCTTCTCCCGAATTGCCTATGACCAGATCGAGGACTATTTGCAGAAAGGTGAGTTGCGCCGCGTCGAATTCGCCGTCACGAAGCACGAGGGAACGGCGCGGGAAGGGGTTGACGGTATATTTGGCCGTGGAGTCTATCGCGATGAACTTGCCGCCGAAGAGCATCACCAATTTCGTATAGGAAGAATTCTCGGCTCCGGCGAAGTCAATAATAAAGCATTTGCCGCCGTATTTCTGAATGCGCGGGTATATCGAGGAAATAATTATCATGTTCACCGAAACCGATTTCCCGGACCCGGACGCTCCCAGCACCATTGTATTCCACGGCTGGCGAAGCTGGCTGAATGAATCGACCGCGAACAGCGTTCCGAACCGTGTCCGCAGGTACAACGGGAATTCCTGATTCTTGTCGCCGCCGGAGAGCCGCGACAACGGCAGAAGCGCGAGCGCATGAGGGGTGAGCACCTTGTTCCCGCGCGCGCTGTAGAAAGTGGTTCCGGGCAACGACCGGAAGAACTCTTTGTCGTGGTAGTATTCTTCTTCGTGCATGTAGATGTTGCGCCGCTTAAAGGCGTTTATCGCGGCTCTGGCGATCTCTTCGAGTTGGGCGGGGTCGGTATGCCAGACGATGAGTTTCTGCGTCGAGGAAACGAAAAGGTGCCCCGTCTCTTCGAGGTACGATTTCAGTTGGTCGGATTCCTCGAATTTCTGCATTGCGGCGTGGTTGGTCGGCTTGTTGACGACATTACCGGCCGCGTCGGTATTGTTGACCGAGGAGTAGGACACATTGCGCAGGAGGGTTAGCGCGCCGCCCGCCGTGCGCTGATCGAGTACGGTAGAGGAGGACACAAAACAATGCTCGAACGCGAAGTCGTCGAGTACGCGGTCGATGTCGAAGTAGTAGAGCTGGTCGGGAAGGTGTTTCAGGGTTATAACCTTCACATATTGGCCGCCGATCCGTAGGTGGTCCTCGGTGTAACGCATCTGCGTTTGAACGAGTTGTTCTTTGAGCGTCATGTCGGCGCAAGTTGAAAAGGCGTCGTCGATATTGAGGAGCCGGTAGTACAGCTCCTTGATCTCGTGCGTATCGAGAAGACGGCCTTTGAGTCCGAAGATGTCGAGAAAGTTCCGGTGAACATCCTCCCGGAGCGGTGAGTTGGTAAGCGATTTTCCCGCTTTGTCCGAGGTAATGACCAGATATTTACGGTTCGATTTGAGTTTTTTTTCTTTAAGGTATTGCGCGCGCGTCCTTTTAAGGAAGTCGCCCGCCTTGAGGTTCGCTTCGTTCTCGGGGTCGGAGAGGACCGAGAGAGAAAAGAGTTCTATGGTCGCGTCGATGGTGCCGAGTTCGCGGTTGAAGAATGTCTCGGCCGCCTCGAAATTGAAGGAGCGGAAATAGGAGTCGAGGCCCTCAATC
>CALMRE010000186.1 GCA_937871295.1 uncultured bacterium
TGCGGAACCGCTATTACCACATCGGCATGAAGCGGTTCATCAATCAGGACCCGATAGGTATCTGGGGTGACGCCAACAACCTCGGCAATGGTTTTGCCTATGTCGCGGGAATGGTGATTGAGCATAGTGATCCGACGGGGCTCCATGATAAAGATACCTTAACAGATATGTCAAGGGATGGGCGATTGCAAGATATGGGTAGGGCTACAGCTGAAGTGCTAAAGCCCATAGATACAATACTTACCCTAGAAACATTGCCAGAAGTTGTTGCAGTAACAGGGGAAAGTGCTGTGCTCTGTGCCCCGCTAGCAGGCCCTTACGCGCCAGCTGTTGCTGGGGTGGGCAAGGTTCTTATAGCATCGGCGCCAATTATAACATTATTAGCCGCAGCATCAGAAGGCAGTAAATATATGCCAAGATACAAGGGGGAAAACAATGCTGCCCCCTCCAGCTCTGCAAATATGAATCAAAATAATCCTGATATGATTAAAGATTTTTTAGCCAAAGGAATTCCGCAGAGAGTTGTAGATGGCGTTACGGTCAACTACAACGGAAAAAGTCTATGGGGAACAACTTTTTACTGGGGCGACGGTTCGTCAACTACTATCGCTCGGGATGGCGATACGGTTATAGAGATAGATAGAGATTCGAAAAAGAATCCCACCGAATTGCGAATATATAACAAAGGAAAGATTACTAAGAAATACATCTGGGTTTCGGATCATTGGGAAGAAGTTATTATAACCCAATCATATCCTGCTGATCCTGACGCTGGGATTGATCTGTTGCAATCTTTTTTCATGCAACAAGGTGTTAATAGGATATTGGGCCCTCGCGTTCAGCATAAGGCGCGTTATCGTTGGGAAGATCAACCCAAAGAATGGGAAGAAAAACCAATAATACCCTACAGGGGAGAAGACGGAGCAACATTATTTATCAGAAACCCCTTTTATCGTGAGCCTGATTTGTTACACCAACTGTTCATTGAATACGAAGATGCGGACGGGAAAAAGAGAACCATACTCAACCCCTTCCGCGCAAAGCCAGAATATGATCGAGCGAGCACATACGACAGATTAAAACAGATGCACAACTGGTTTTTCCAGCCGGAAGTCGACCCATACGATAAGTAGATGATGCTAGGGGGGATAATCATGCGCACGCCGAGTTTGATGGTCTTTTCTGTTTTATTTCTTTTCTTCTCTCTTTTGAGTCAAGAGGTTGATGTAAAGAATAACACCTCACTCAATCAAGATTGCCCAGCATTGGACAAGGACTGCTTACAAAAAGGAATAGAATACTATCACGAGAAGCAGTTTCTTAAGGCGTATGAAATATTCCACCTTCTTTGTGAAAGAAAAGTTTCAGATGGATGTAACTTCATAGTTGAGATGTCAGAAGATAAAATTATTGATCCCAAGCGAAAACCTCAAGAATATGCTTTAAGATCATGTGAATTTGGGTCTTCAATAGGTTGTTATAATTACGGCATATATATGGAAAGAGAGAAAAACAGCGACAAAGCGCTTGAATTTACAAAAAAAGCCTGTGAGATGTTACATAATATGGCATGCGAGAAAACGGGGGTGTATTATTCGATAAAAAGCAACTATGTCATGGCAGAAAAAATGTTTTCGTTAGCTCTGCACATAAATCCCACATCGAAGTCTCTATTTTATAATATGGCTTGCATGTACGCAAAAAAAGGAGATGTTGACAAGGCAATAAATTGTCTTAGCGCCGCGATTAGAACAGACAGTAGGTATAAAGAAAAAGCAAAAATTGATGAGGACTTTAAATCACTCAAGAACAAAGATGAGTTTAAGGCATTGCTGAAATGATATGGCTGGAAAATCTGTCTGTGTTTCTGTTTTTCTTCTTTCTATCATTCTCCTCCGCGTCTACCTCGAACTCGCGGTCTTCTCCCATCGCCTTGACTACCACCTGTTCATCCACCACTTCTTCTGGTTCACCTCTGTCTTCCTCTGGTTCGTGGCAACCCCCCGCTATCTCTTAAAAGTGCCAGTTGAGCGTCTGCATCTTATCGGTTGGGGCGCTCCGCTGGTTCTCATCCCGGTTCTCCATGCATGGATGACGGGGTCTCCTCTCGACCTTGCCTACCTGCCGGTAGATGAGGATTTCTTCTTCCATCTTCTCACGCTTAATTACTTCCACCCGCGCAACCACCACCAGTTCTTCACACTCGCTCCGCTCCTCCTCATCACCCTCACCGCAGCCATCGCCCTCACCAGAAGTCTCTACCGAACCCTTGGGGCGATCCTGATCGGCTTCTATGGCTCCTATATCGTGCTGGGACTGCACCTCTTTGGGGCGGCTCCTCGATCGAAGGCATTCATTCTCCTGCCGACCGTCTTCACCAATCAGAAACTGCTTGCCGTGATCTACCTGCTCGTCTCTCTTGTTCTCTGCGTCATCCTGTTCATCCCGGAGATAACCGCCATTCTGAGGCGCGGCATTGTCCTTCGCATGGCGATCTTCGCGGTCGTGTCGGTCGCTATCGGCATATTCGGCACATCCTACCAGTCGTACCGTTCGCTCACGAGCATCGACATGATCCTCGTCGGGCTGGTCTTTCTGCCGCCCGCCTTTCTCGCCGAACTGCTCATTTCACGCGCCCGGTGCGGTATGGCATACTTCTTCGCCGGATTCTACTTGTTGGCGGCGGTTCTGACCGTGATCCGGTAGAGGCCGCTATCATCCTTTCACGGGTGTATTGCTCACAACCGACACATTGTACAACATGGCGTAACTTGGCGACCGAAGGCGCTAGTGCCCCAGCCTCCCCAGTTCTTCGGCGATGAGTGCGGCGATATCGGCGGCGGTCAGCGCCGTCGCGTCGATGACCAGATCGGCGACCGATGCGTAGAGCGGGGTCCGCTTCAAGAGCAGTTCTTCGGTCCGCTGAGCGACACGCGGCACATCGAGGAGCGGCCGCCGCTGCGGGTCGTCACCGATACGGGCAAGGGTGGTCGCGGCGTCGGTGAAGAGCCACACGACGGTCGCCTTTTCGCGGAGCAGACGACGGTTGCCTTCGTCGAGGATCATCCCGCCGCCGCACGAAACGACGCGGCGCGGGGCGAGCGCAGAAGTGAGCGCCTTCTGTTCCCGTTCACGGAAGTAGGGCTCTCCCTTTTCCTTGAATATATCGGCGACGGTCATGCCGCACTGCCGCTCTATGGTTTCGTCGGTGTCGATGAGTTCGCGGCCGAGAAGCGGGGCGAGAAGCGCACCGACGGCCGTTTTGCCGCTCCCCATGAAACCGATGAGGGCGACGGGGCGTTTGGCCGACAGCGGCGGCGTGGCATATCCGCGCCGCATGAGCGCCGCATCGGGCTTCCGTCCGGTAAAGAGTTCGTAGGAGGGAAGCGCCTGATGGAACAGCCATTCGCTCCCCGCGATGTAGCGGGCTCCCGCTTTTTCACAGAGCCGCATGAGCGCGGTCCCCTTGTAGTCGGCGTCGAGCACCGTGAGCCCGGCGTGGAGGTGATTGCGGGTGATGACCGCGGTCGGATCGGGTATCGCGGTCACGAGTATGTCGGCATCGGCGAGCAGTTCATCCAATTTTTCGAGCGGCCGCGCCCGACAGCAGAAGAGTTCGGCGAGAACGCGTCCTTTGTCGAAGGTGCGGTTGACGACGGTGACCATGCCGCCCGCCTGCATGATGCCGTAGGCGGCCGCCCGCGCCGCGCCGCCCGCCCCGAGCACCACCGCCCGCTTTCCCGCCGGGTCGCACCCCGCCGCCGCCAGAGCGCCCGAAACGCCATGATGGTCGGTGTTCCACGCGGTGATGCCGTCGCGGGTGAGAGTCAGCGCGTTGGCCGCCCCGATGTTGCGCGCCGCCGGGTCGGCGTGGTCGGAAAGCCGCAGCATCTCTTCTTTGAACGGGGCGGTGACATTGAGTCCGGTGACGCCGATGTGTGTAGCCGCCGCGAGCGCTTCGGCGGCGGTACGGGCCGCGAGCCGCAGGTAGAAAGCGCCGGAAAGTTCGCCGAACAGCGGTTGGAAGAGGAAGGGGCTTCTGCTGTGGAGGACCGGTCTGCCCGTGACCGCGTAGATATCACACGGCGGGGGGAGCGGCATCATTTTTTCTTGCCGCCCTTCTTCGGCGCTTTTGCCGCCTTGAGGGCGTCGCACGCTTTTTTATGTTCGTAGGTGCAGGCGAGGGTGTAGTATTCGAGCGCCTTGGCGGTGTCCTTCTCGACCCCGGCCCCCGTCTCGTAGACATTGCCGAGATTATAGCAGCCTTCGTTGTGTTTCATGGTGCACGACTTTTCGAACAGCGCCCGGCCCAGTTCCTGATCGAGCGGCGCGCCGTCGCCGTTGATATACATGAACCCGGCGTTGGAGCAGGCGCGGGCGTCGCCCTTGTCGCAGGCCTTGTCGTAGGTGGCGAGTATCTGTTTGGCGTCGCGCGGGAGTTCTCCCTGTTCCATCATGATGGCGATGTTGTAGCACGCCGCGGCCACCCCGCCGTCGCACGCCTTTTTGAAGTATTCGGCCCCTTTCGCGACGCTGCGCGGCACGCCGTCGCCGAGGTAATGCATCGTCCCCGCCTTGTGGCACGCCTCGAGATCGTCCTTGCCGCTGCAGGCGATCTGGTGGTTCTCCAGTTTTTTCTTCGGGTCGGTCTCGGCGTACTGCGCCAGTTTTTCGGCGCGGGCGCAGGTCCCTTCATACTGCATCGCGCAGGCCGAATTATAGGCGTCGAGCGCCTTTCCGAGGAATTTCGGTTCCTTCAGCGCGCGCCGTTCGTAGAGGACCGCGAGGTTGTTGCACCCGAGCCCCGAACCGCCGTCGCACGACTTTTTATAGTTCGTTTCGGCGCCGTTCCAGTCGCGGCCGCCCCCTTCGCCGTTCTCAAGCATCGCGCCGAGGTTCGAACAGGCGTCGGCGTTACCTTTGGCGCAGGCGTGGCGGTAGAAGATGCGCGCCTTGGGGTGGTTCTTCGCCAGTTCCCGGCCGTAGTAGTAGTTCTCGGCGAGGTACATGCAGGCTTCGCGGTCGCCGCCGGTGCATTTTTTCTCGTTGAAGGCGGCGATCTGCGCGGGGCTGGGCGGCGCTTCGTTGCCCGCCTCGGCGAAAAGGAACCCGGCGATGAGGCTTAAAACCGCGATCATGATGATCCGCATGATGTTCCCCCGTATGAACTGTCCGAACGCACGGGCGATAGTAGCAACGGTCGGCGACGGTGTCAAATTTCACCGGCCCTGTTTTTTTGCCTTTTTCGCCGCTTGACTATAATCGAAGGATATACGGTGGGTGGGGGCATTCAGTATGCCGGTATGCAAGCAACAAGGGGGCGCGGGTATGAAGCGGTATCTTTTGGTATGTCTGCTGGTGCTGGTCGCGTTCATCGCGGCCGCCTGCGACAGTTTATCGACCGATCCGGGGTCGTTCGTGGTGGTATTCCAGTGGGAGAGGGGCCATGAACCCGACACGGCGGCGAAGGAGTACTACATCTGGGCCTACTATCAGGAATGGAAAGGGGGCGAAGGGAAAGAGTTCCCGGCCGACATAGAGACCAACGCCAAATCGCTCGATGAGGCGGGCCCGGTGAAGCTGGGTAGCGGCGATAACCTCAACTTCACGAAACTGACCTACGGGAGCAACCGTTTCGTCCGCGCGGCGGTCTGGGACAACGCGGAACGGACCGGCGATCCGCTCTACA
>CALMRE010000187.1 GCA_937871295.1 uncultured bacterium
GCAAATGTCTTGACGAAATCAATTACGGCAAGATTAGCAAATGTCTTGACAGGGGTCCCTTTGACAAGGGACCGGAAGGAAGAGGGCGTGCCGTTGGCGCGCCCCTACTTGAAAATAGGAAAGCGGTGTTTATTAGGTATCCCGACCATCAGGGAGGCATGAGATGGATACCAGGAACCAAGTGACACCGCAGAACGGTGAGCCCGAGGCGCTCAAACGCTACGGTCGCAACCTCGTCCAGTTGGCGCGCGAGGGGAAGCTTGACCCGGTCATCGGGCGCGACGCCGAGATACGGCGCGTGGTGCGGGTGCTGTCGCGTCGTACCAAGAACAACCCGGTCCTTATCGGGTCGCCCGGCGTCGGCAAGACCGCCATCGTCGAAGGGCTCGCTCAGCGCATCGTCCGGCGCGATGTCCCGACGACGCTGGAGAATAAGGAGCTGTTCGAACTCGACCTCGCGGCGCTCGTGGCAGGGGCGAAGTTCCGCGGCGAATTCGAGGAACGGTTGAAGGCGGTGCTCAAGGCGGTGCAGGAAAGCGACGGCCGCATCATCATGTTCATCGACGAACTGCACGCCATCGTCGGCGCCGGCAGGGCCGAGGGCTCGATGGCGGCGGGCGACATCTTGAAACCGATGCTGGCGCGCGGAGAACTGCGCTGTATCGGCGCGACCACGCTTGACGAATACCGTAAGTATATAGAAAAAGATGCGGCGTTCGAGCGGCGGTTCCAGCCGGTGCTCGTAAGCCCGCCGACCGAGGAGGACACCATCTCGATACTGCGCGGCCTCAAGGAGCGGTTCGAGGTCCACCACGGCATCACGATAGCCGACGGCGCGATCATCGCGGCGGCGACGCTGTCGAACCGCTACATCACCGACCGCTTCCTCCCTGACAAGGCGATAGACCTCATCGACGAGGCCTGCGCGATGTTGCGCACCGAGATCGATTCGATGCCGGCATCGCTCGACGATGTGCGGCGCCGTATCATGCAGATCGAGATAGAGATCGCGGGACTCAAGCGCGAAAGCGACCCCGAGAGCAAGAAACGGCGCACCGAACTGGAGGGGAAGATAGGCGAACTCAAGAAGGATTTCGAGATTCAGAAGAAGGCATGGGAACTGGAGAAGCAGGCGATAGAACAGGTTAAGAAACTGCGCGGCGAGATGGAGTCGGTGAAACTCGGCATCGAACAGGCCGAGCGCGCCTACGACCTCAACCGGGCGGCCGAACTGAAATACGGGAAACTCGCGAAGCTCGAAGCGGACCTGAAAGCGCTACTGGAAAAACAAAAGGGGGGCGACCGCATCATCAGCGAAACGCTCACCGATCGCGAGATCGCCGAGGTGGTGAGCCGCTGGACCGGCATCCCGGTGGCGAAGATGGTCGAAAGCGAGCGCGAGAAAATTCTGGCGCTTCCCGACCGGCTCCGTGAACGGCTCGTCGGACAGGATGCGGCGATAGAGACGGTGACCCGTGCGATCATCCGGTCGCGCGGCGGGCTCAAGGACCCGCGCCGTCCCATCGGCAGTTTCATTTTCCTCGGCCCCACCGGCGTCGGCAAGACCGAACTGGCGCGGCGGCTCGCGTTCCAACTGTTCGACTCGGAAGAGAACATGGTCCGCGTCGACATGTCGGAATATATGGAGAAACATTCGGTGTCGCGTCTCATCGGGGCGCCTCCCGGCTATGTCGGCTACGACGAAGGGGGCCAGCTCACCGAGGCGGTGCGGCGCAAACCCTACAGCATCCTCCTCCTCGACGAGATAGAGAAGGCCCATCCCGATGTCTTCAACATCTTACTACAGATACTGGAGGACGGCCGCCTGACCGACAATCAGGGGCGGACGGTGAGTTTCCGCAACACCATCGTCATCATGACCTCGAACTTGGGAAGCGATCTTCTTTCCGGCAAGGGCGACACCGTGTCCGATAAGGAACGTGAGCAGGTCATGGCCCGCGTCCGGACATCTTTCAAGCCGGAGTTCCTGAACCGCATCGACGATATCGTGCTGTTCAATCCGCTGGGCAAGAAACATCTCCGCAGTATCGTCGACATCATGCTCTCCGACATCGGACGGCGGCTGGCCGACCGCGACATCGCGCTCACCTTCACCGATGCGGCGAAGGATCTGGTCATCGAGGAGAGTTACGAGCCGGAATACGGCGCGCGGCCGTTGCGGCGGTACCTTGAACGGGTCATCGAGACCGAACTGGCGACCCGCATCATCAAGGGGGAACTGGGCGACGGCGACACCATCACCGTCGACCGGAAGGGCAACGACTTCGTGTGGAAGAAATAGGACCGGTTACTTCACGACCGACATCTTGTTGATGACGACATTCTCGACCGGCACATCGTCGTAGTGACGGACGCTGTGGGTTTCGACCGCGGCGATGGCGTCGACCACCTCTTTCCCCTCAACCACTATCCCGAACGCCGCATACTGTCCGTCGAGGCTCGTATGCTTGCCGGTGCAGATGAAGAACTGGCTGGTGGCGCTGTTGGGCTCATTGGTGCGGGCCGTTGAAAGGATGTACTGTTCATGCTTGATGTTGGGCGATATCTCGAGTTTTATCGGCGGGAACGGCTCTTTTTTCGTGAACAGGCCGGCTATCATGCCGCCCCCCTGTATCATGAAATCCTCGATGACGCGGTGAAAGAGCAGTTTCGTGTAGAAACCCGACTCGACATACTTGAGGAAATTAGCGGTCGTGATCGGCATCTCCTTCCCGTAGAGGCCGAGCGTGATGTTACCCTTGCTTGTTTCCATCAGGACCTTCGCGGTGATCTCCATGTCATCCTCCATAGTGTTGACCGAACGACCATAGCAAAAAAAGAGGGCGAAAGCAATCTTGAAAATTATAGTGGCGCGTGATAGACTCGCCCATCATGATCTCGGGGGGAGAACCGATGTTCAATAAATACCTCTTCGTAGCGGCCCTGCTGGTGTCTCTCCTCTTCGGCGCCTGCGACAGTTTATCGACCGATCCGGGGTCGTTCGTGGTGGTCTTCCAGTGGGAAGCGGGCCACGAACCCGACACGGCGGCGAAGGACTACTACATCTGGGCCTACTATCAGGAATGGAAAGGGGGCGAAGGGAAAGAATTCCCGGCCGACATAGAGACCAATGCCAAATCGCTCGATGAGGCGGGTCCGGTGCAACTGGGGAGCGGCGAATCGCTCAACTTCACGAAACTGACCTACGGGAGCAACCGGTTCGTCCGCGCGGCGGTCTGGGACAACGCGGAACGGACCGGCGATCCGCTCTACATAGGGATATCGGAACTCTTCAACTTCTCGGCGGATGACCGTAACAAGCCGGTGGCGGTGAACATGAAACTGCAGGCGAACGCCGGAGTGGATGAAACCGGCGAGGCGGGCAGTTTCGCCATAGAGGTGCGCTACGACGGCGTACCGGCCGACCGCGTTCCGGCCGGAACGGTGACGCTCCGCTTCACGGTGAAGAACGCCGACACCGTCATCATCGCCAACGACCTCAACTTCGAGAAGGGTCCGGCCACGCTGAAACTGACCGAGCTCGCGCAGATAGACGACACGACCTACGAATACGGCCCGTGGGATATCACCACCGGCTGGGAGGGGCTCGGCGACACCACCTATTCGGTCTTCGGCAAGTCGCGCAACACGCTGGGCTACGAAAGCGACCCGCAGCGGGCCGATGTCTATCTCGATACCACCGCGCCGCTGCCGAACATTACGCCGTTCCCCGAAGTGGCGAAGCTGGGCGACACGATAACGGTCCGCTTCTCGTTCGACGAGGCGGTGCTGCCCGATGCGCTGGTTCTCGATTGGGGCGGACTCGCATTCGTTCTGGCCGACAACAAGGGCGACCGGAGTTACACCTATACCTACACCGTCGACGCGAGCGACGATGAGTTGGCGCGCACCTTCACGCTGACCGCCACCGACCGGGTCGGCAATACGACCGCTGCGGTGACGCTCGGTACGGTGACGATAGATCGCACGCCGCCCTCCCTCGACGACATTGTCGTCGATACCGGCGGCAAGGAGGCGCTGCGGGTCGGCGATATACTCACCGTCTCATTCACCGCGAGCGAAGAGCTCCCGGCCGACCCGCTCGTGAAGATAGACGACCGGCCGCTCACGCTCGGCGCCAACGAGGGATTCGCCTACACCTATACCTACACCGTGACCGGCGAGGATATCACCGGCATCAAGACGATAACGGCGGGACTCCGGGACATGGCGGGCAACGATGCCACCGTCGGGCTGGGGACCGCGGTGTTCGATCTGGTCGCGCCGCAACTGGTCAACCCGATAGTGACCCCGCCGCAGGCGAAGGAAGGGGCGGTCATCCGCGCCGTCTTCTCCTTCAGCGAGGCGGTGGTGCCGGAGAGTCTTTCCTTCGACGGCGACGGCCTGACCTTCTCCTGCGCGACCGACGACGACCGATCTTATTCCTGCACCCATACCGTCGCGTCGGGCGACGCCGAGCGGCTCTACACACTGCGCGTCACCGCCGCCGACCGGGCGGGGAACGCGGCGAGCGCTCTTGCGGTCGGCTCCACGACCGTCGACCGCACCCCGGCATCGCCGACCGTTCCTTCCGTCAGCGTGACCACCAACAGCGGCGTGGTCCTGCCCGCCGGGCCGGCCGCCGCCGACGGCCATATCGTTTCGGCGGTGCTGACCATGAGCTTCGACGAGCCGCTGGCGGCCGATCCGGTGCTCGATCTGGGCGGCTATGCCATGACGCCGGTCGCCTGCGCGGCGCCCGAGGAGGGCACCTACTGCTATGAACACACCGCCGACGAGGCGGAAGGGGAGGGGATCAAGTTCCTCTCGCTCAGCGTCGAGGACAGGGCCGGCAACATCACCGTGAAGAGCCAGCTCGCGACGGTGGTCTACGATCTCACCGGCCCGCGGCTGGTGAGCGCCCTGTTCGAACGGACGCCCAACTTCGCCCCGGCCCGCGACGAGGCGGGAGAGATACAGTATTACAGCATCCGCGACCCTTACACCAACGCCTTGGTTGCCGCGTCGCTCACCCTCTACGCCGACGAGGAGGTGGCCGCCGGCCCGACGCTCGCCGGGTTCGATCTGGGCGCCGCCACGGTGAATGCCGACGAGGTCTACTACACCAAAACCCTGTCGGACGCCGACGCGGAAGGGCTCTATGTTCTCACCGTTTCGTGGGTTGACCTGCTCGGCAACGCCGCGACCCGCGATATCCCGTGGCGGATGGCGATAGACAAGAGTGAACCGGCCCGCGCGACGGTCGACGGCGAGAAGGCGACCTTCACCCGTAAACCGTGGGGGACCGCCGACACCGCCGGCCTGCCGGCGTTCTCGCTGACCGCGACGACCGGCGCCGTCACCGACGGGTCGATCGTGCTGGTGCAGGCGATAGCGCCCAACGGACTCATGGCCGGATCGGCCGTGCCCCAGAGCGACGGCTCGTTCTCCATGGAGATGCTGACCAGCGGCGATGTGCCGGTCGTCTATCTGGACCCGGTCAAGCGGAGCGGTCTGCGGATCGCTTACGCGGCCGAAGATCCGGGCGCCTCGCTCGAACCGGCGCGGCATGTGGTCTGGCGCGGGACGCTCAACGGCAAGGTCCCCTACAGCACCCTGGAGAATCCGCTGGTCATGGTCAAGGCGCGGCGCCTGATGCCGCAGCTCGATCAGGGCGACGAGGAGCCGACCGAACAGGAACTGCAGCGCGTCGCGGCCGACGACGGGATCGCCATTACCCACACCGGCGGATACAGCTGGCGGCGGATGGACGAAGGCTCGCACCCGCTCCTGATGATGGCGCAGCAGCTGATGACCGAGATGGTCATGGACCCGAACAGCGGGAAGGTCTACTCCTTCGGCGGCTGGTATTGGACCGGCGCGGCGCCGGGGTACGGCAATCCGACCGATTACATCAGCAACCTCTACACCTACGATCTTAACACCGACCGGGCCGACGATCCCGATCCGAACGGCAATAAACCGGGCGCTCAGGCGTATCAGGGCCTGTTGTTCGACGATATCAACGATGTGCTGGTCCTCTTCGGCGGCGGCGGTTATACGCCGACCCATAACGATCTTTTCTTCTATTATCCTTCGGTCAACCGTTGGTACTCGGTCGAGGAGAACGGGCCGCTGCCGCCCGCCCGCCAATCTCCCGCCATGGCGCACGACCGTTCGCGGGACCGCTACATCGTCTGGGGCGGGACCCCTGACGGCGGCTTGGCCGACCTGCTTGCCGACATGTGGGAATACGACCGTTCCGCCAACGCGTGGATCGAGATAACGCAGAGCGGTACGGTGCCTTCGGCCCGGCAGGGCGCCAAGATGGTCTACGATGCGCGCCGGCATCGCCTTCTGTTGTTCGGCGGTCAGGCCGCAAGCGGTCTGCAGAACGATCTGCATGAATTCGACATCGACACCGCGACCTGGTACGCGCTCTCCCCGTCGGGTACCGCGCCGGCCGTGCAGATGAGCTCGCAGGGGGCCTACGACGGCCGGTATCAGAAATTCTATCTGTTCGGCGGCGTGACGGGTACCGGCCCGACGGAAAGCGATATCAAGCAGAATGTCTACGAATACGATATCCGGCGCAATGAATGGTCGCTGCTGGCCACCACGACCAGCAAACTGAGAATGGTGTATGACCCGATAAATTCCCGGCTGGTCCTGATGGGGCGCAGTTACGAGTCGACGAACTATGTCTACCGGCGACAGACCGTTTCACTGCCGGGCGGCGCGACCACCACCTTCGACTACGGCACCGCGACGCCGACCGCCCGTTTCGGCGCGACGGTCGTATACAACAAGAACGCCAACCAGACCTACATGTACGGCGGTACCGACACGACCGGGACGCTCAACGAACTGTGGCGCTATGACCATGCTTCGAACCAGTGGACCAAGCTGAGCAACAGCGGGTGGCCGGGCCTTACGGCGCGTGTCCACGCCGCCGGGACCTTCGACCTTTCGCGCAATTCGATACTCATTCACGGCGGCGTCGCCAACTACTACGGCGGCACGACCTACAGCGACTTCGTGGAATACTCTCTTTCTTCGGGCGGCTGGAATCAGATAGTGCCGACCGGGTCTGGTCCCGGCGCCCGCTCCGAACACGCCATGGCCTACGACGAGGTCTCCGGCAAGACCTACATCTTCGGCGGCGGCGACGCGAAGACCTTCATCTGGAACCCGGGCAATCCCGGCTCGTGGAGCGAGATCGCGGCGCCCGTCGGGCTCGCCTCCCGGACGCGGCACACATTCATCTATATGCCCAACGCCGTGGCCGCCAACCGCCGCTTCCTGATGTACGGCGGCTATGCCGATACGCAGCTGTGGGCGCTTTCTCCGGCGACCAATACCTGGAGTCAGCTCGATGCCGATGTCGCGGAGGTCGGCACCAGAACGGCTCATGCGATGGCCTACGACAGCGACCGCGGCAAGGCGCTCCTCTTCGGCGGCAGTTACACGGGGACACTCTGGGATCTCCTGCCGAACACCACCTGGACCGATCACTCCTACCTCGACGGCGATCCGAGCGCGCGCAACTATGCCCGCATGGTCTACAGTCCCGCCGACAAGGCGGCGATGGTCTTCCACGGCAACGAAGGGAATTACCCTTCGACGGTGGTAGGCGACTGGTACCGGCTCGATACCGGCTACAATTCCCGCGCGACGCTCGCCGTATCGGTGCCGCTGTCGGTGCTGGACCTTCCGGCCGACGCATCGATAGACCGCATCGAGGTGACCGCCGACGCGGCGGGCCGCGGCTATTCGACCACCTGCACCGCCGTGATATCGGGGGCGACGCTACACGGCTGGCACTACAGCGGCTGGCGCAGTCTGGCCGCCAATACCGCGACCTATTATTCTCCGGCGGACCTTTCGGTGTCGATCGCCGACGAAGAGGTCATCCGGTCGATGACCCGCAACCGCGACAACCGGCTCTATCTGGCGCTGACCCCGACCGCTCCGGCCCGCTGCGGCAGCGGCGAAGGGCAGATCGTGGTCGACTACTTCGAGGCGGGGGTATCCTACCGCATCGGCGACCGGACCGTCGCGTCGTTCGATCCCGCCGATTACCATGTCGCCACCGTGAACGCCGCCGGCTGGCACGCGGCGCGCGCCGAATGTCTCGACCGCGGAATGGATCTGGTGGTCGTCGGATCGGAGGCGGAGCGGCAGTTTTTGGAAACATTGGACGGGTTCACGAATTCGGTCTCTTACTGGGTGGGGCTCACCGACAGCCTCAAAGCCGACGACTGGCGCTGGGTATCGGGCGATGTTGTCTGGAAAGGGGACGCCGCGACCGGCCGCCCGCTGGACGGCGGGTTCAACTATTGGCGCACCGGTTATCCGGCCACCGACACCTCCGACTGCGTTCTTTTCACGGCCGATACCTCCGCGGGAGGGTGGTTGAATTCTGCCTGCGACCACGGCGACGCCCGGGCGCTCTGCGAACGGCCGCGGAACAAGTTCCATCACCAGTTCGACACGACGACGCTCACCTATGACGCCGCCGAGACGGCCTGCGTCGATATCGGCGGTCATCTGGCCGTTATCGACAATGAGCTCGACCAGATGTCGATCGAGAAATATCAGACGACGAACCTTACCTATTGGCTGGGGCTCGACGATCTGGGGACCGAGGGGACCTTCCTCTGGAAGAACGGCCTCACCGCGTGGATCGGCACGGCGACCGGCGTCCCGCACGGCTACACCAACTGGGCCGACGGCCAGCCGAACAATACGGGCGACGGCGTCACGGCGAGCGGCGCGGACGATTTCCGCTGGAACGATGTCAGCAGCGCCGGGGTCAACTACTACACCTGCGAGATGCCCGACGGCGACTGCGGCCGCCACAACGCCGCCTGTGAAACGCCGGACGAATGCTGCGACGGCACCTGTGAGGGCAACCGGTGTTGATGGCGACCTGAAGGAGATATCGTGGACGAACGACAACTCATCGCGGCGGCGCAAAAGGGCGACATCCCGGCGTTCGAAACGCTGGTGCGCCGCCATCACCGCACTCTCTACAAATTCGCACTCGGTATCACGCGGGGCAACGAACACGACGCGGCCGACATTCTGCAGGAGGCGCTCATCAAGGCGTTCCTCGGCATCGACCGGTTCGAGGAGCGGTCGAGTTTCTCGTCGTGGCTGTGGCGCATCATCCGCAATGTGTTCATCGATCAGGTCCGCCTCCGCGGCCTCGAGACCGAACCGCTCGACGAGGAGGAGGGAGAAGCGGCGCGGGAGGGGACTCCCGAAGAGCAACTGCTTGAACAGGAACGGCGCGACCATCTGCTGGCGCTGGTGGCGCGACTGCCCGAAAAGCACGCCGAGATCGTGATACTGGTCGAACTCATGGGCCTTTCCTACGAAGAGGCGGCCGAATATCTCGATATTCCGGTCGGGTCGGTCCGGAGCCGCCTGTCGCGCGCGCGGGAACAGTTGACCGAACTCGTGGAAAAAAATATGGAACTTTTCGGCGCGAACAAGCGTCCTACAGGGTGAAGGAGGTCGGTATGTACGATGGAGTTAAACAGGCGGAACGACTCGTCACCGACCTCCTTTCTCAAGCGAGGTTCGGCGACAAGCCGCTTCCCGAAGATTTCGAGTCGACCCTGCATCGCCGCATCGTAGAGGCGGCGGCGGCAAGACCCGTTCCAGCGCCCCGCTGGGGTCTCCTGCGCCCCGCCCTCATCGCCCTTTCGTTCGTCGCGGTATTCGCCATCGGCATCCTGATCGGCCGCTCGGCGTCCGACCCGCAACCGGAAGATCCCGGCGCCCCGGTCGCGCAGAAGGAAGAGCTCCGGCCGCAACCCGTTCCGCAGCTGGTGACCACCAAGACGGTCGTCAAGCGCGGCGAACCGGTGACCATCCGTCTGGTGTACGATTCGGCCAAAGATATCGATAAGGTGCGTTTCACCATAGTGCTCGACCGCGGTGTCCGTTTCCGCTCGGGCGATCCCGAGATCGCCGCGGTGGACAAACTCGAATGGGAAGGGACGCTCACCGCCGGCCGCAACGAGATACCGATAGTCGTCGCGTCGGACGATATCGGCGAACGGATGGTCCGCGCCCACGCCACCTTTGAGGGCGGCACGGTCGAGAATGTCGTTACCCTGTTGGTGAAGGAGGATGGCAATGCGTAATGCGCTTTTCGCGATACTGTTCCTCGCGCTTCTGCCGCTCCTGCCGCTCGCGGCGCAGGAGCCTCAGCCGGTCAAGCCCTCTTCGGAGGTCGAACCGGGAAAGGAGACGCACGACTGGGAGGCGCGCTTCAAGAAGGAGAAGGGGAAAGAACAGGCCGACCAGAAGCGCGAACAGCGCAAAGAGATGAAGAAGGACAAGAAGAAGGATCTTAAGGACGAAAAAAAGGAACAGAAAAAAGAACAGCGCCGCGAACGGAAACACGACGGATCCGAACACCACTAAACTGAAGTGACCGCCTGCATGAACCGCCTGATCCTCATCACCGCGCTGGTCGCGGTCTTTTCTTCCGCCGTCTACGCCGAAGTGACCTTTGAAGGAGATATCGCCCTCGGCGCCTCCTACAACAGCAATCTGGCGCTGATATCGCCCGACGACCGTTCGACCACCGGCATGCGGACCTCCGACATCGCCTCGTTCTCGCTTGATCTCGACGCCTTTCTGACGCTGATACCCGCCGATGTGTTCGCGCTGGAATACACCCTGTTCACCGCGGTGCCGCCCCATCCGGCGACCGTAGATTACGCATTCTTCAACCACTCGCTCGCCGCGCTGTTCTCGCACGAATTCGAAGAGGTCGACATCAGTTACGGCGTCGAATTGGGGCACCTGCTCATCGGTTTCAACAACCGCCTGCTCGATCCGCAGATACTGTTCGACCTGTTCTGGTACGCCCACGATAACCTTTCCTACTACCTGACCGTCGCCGGTTCCTATGTGGTGAGCCTCGACGAAGAATATGCCTACCTGACCGCCCCCGGCTTCCGGTTCGAGAACGGCATCTACATCTATCCGGTCGCCGGGAACCGCAGTTTCATCTCGTTGGGCGTGGGCGAGCGGATGTTCTTTTTCGGAGAGGATGATTTCGAAACGCCCGATCTGATATCGGTCACCGCCCGACGCGACAGCGCCGAGACCTATCTGCGGCTCAAGGGGAAGTATTTTTACGAAGGGTTCAGCGCCGAGGCCTCCCTGCGCTACGGCTTTACCCAGTATATGGGGGCCGACGAGTGGATAGAGGGAGGTGATGCGCTTTATTCCAAAGTGCGGGTCGATCACACCCTGCGTACCAAGGCGACGCTGGAATATCGCTTCACCGATCTTTTCTCGATGCAGGCCTACTACTCCTATCTCCGGGCCTTTTCTAATATCGGCGATGAGCCGGCCGATTACGAGAACGACGATTTCGACCAGCACGCCGCCGGCCTTATGTTCCGATTCGTATTCTAGGGGACACCCTCAGTCCTTCGGACAGCTCCCTGCGACAGGGAGCCTTCCTTGATAATATATAAGGTAGTCGGTTGCGGGAATTATCTTGATTCAAATTTCCACCGGGCGTAGTATGACGATGCAACTAGGGATATCGCGCTGGGGGAACCATGGATCGGAAGATCGCAAAGACATTCCGCGGGTCGGTCGTCTTTCTTTTTCTGTCGCTCTTCCTCATCTCCGCCTGTGAACCGGAACTGACCGGCGACGATATCGTCTGGGTCGCGATACCGGCGGGCGGTTTCTTCATGGGGTGCACGCTCGATGACACCGAATGCGACAAGGAGGACTGGGGCTACGAAGAGACGCCGCGCCACTGGGTCGATGTTCCCGCCTTCGAGATGGCGCGCACCGAGACCACGCAGTACCAATACTGGAAAGTGACCGGCGATATGCCATCGTACCATCCGCGCTGCGGTAATTGTCCAGTCGAACATATGGAGCACCATTACCACGATGCCGCCGCCTTCTGCAAAGCGGTGGGGGGACGGCTGCCCAGCGAGGCGGAGTGGGAATACGCCGCGCGCGCCGGTACCGATACGCGCTACTACTGCGGCGACGATGCCGCCTGTCTTACCGAGATCGCGTGGTACCGCGACAACAGCGCACTGGCCGACAATACGCTGCACCCCCATCCGGCGGGACTCAAAAAGCCCAATGCATTCGGGCTCTACGATATGTCGGGCAATCTGCAGGAATGGACCGCCGATTGTTCGCATGTCGATTTCACGGGGGCGCCGGTCGATGGGAGCGCGTGGATGACGGGGGGCGACTGCGCCCAGCATGTTTTTAAGGGGGGGAGTTACAACGACGAGTCGTGGGTTCAGCGGTCGTCGTGGCGGTACTGGGATTTTCCCGATATCCGGGGGATAGCGGACGGGTTCCGGTGCGTGCGAGATGTAAAACGGTGAGGCACACTATATATATAAGGTGGGCGGGGACGGCGAGGATTATCTTGATTTGGATTCCCGCTGGACGTAGTATGACGGTGCAATTGAGCGGATAACTCGGGAGGGCCGTACATGTTCATCGTGAGATCCGGGGCGGTCTTGTTGTCGTTGTCGGCGATCTTTTTCCTGTTCGCCTGCGACAATATCACCCTCAGTAACAACGACGGCGACAGCCCGGCCGTCGACACCGACCTGCCGCAGAATGACGACGCGCCCGTCGTCGCCGGTGACGCCCTCCTGCCGCCGGACGACGATCAACTCGTCGCCGACGATACCCAACCCGATGAAACGGCCGACATCGACCAACCCGAACCGCTCGACGAGAGCCCCGACACGACCCCCGACGAACAGAGCGACGAATCGGCCGATGATTTGACCGATGAGGCCGACGATGAGATCGTCGATGAGGCGGCCGATGCGACGACCGACGCCGACTATCTCGATAAGGATTCCGATAATGACGGCCTTTCGGATCATGAAGAGATGGTGGCGGGGACCGATCCAACTCGAAAAGACACCGACGGCGACGGCGACGAGGATCTCGCCGAGATCGTCCACGGCTCCGATCCGACCGACCCGACCGACAAAATACCCGACGAACCGACAGCTATATATGTAGTTACGCCTTATCAAGAGAACCCCGGTGAGGGCCGTACGCGTTCACTCTCCTTTTCAACCGATTTCTCGAAACTCGATGTCGCCATCCTGCTCGATCTGTCCGGTTCGATGGGGGAAGAGATGCTCGAATTGAAGAACGGCATAAAAACCGGATTTTTCGACGGCATCGGGACGCGATTGTCGGGTGTCGATCTGTCGATGGGATTGGCCCACTTCATGGATATGGCGAACGGTCAGGTCTTTGCGGTCGATCGGAAGATGACGACCGACGCGGATACTCTGCAGGTCGCCGCAGAGAATCTTCCCGAAATGGCGGGCGGCACCGAACCGCATCAGGAGGTGCTCTATCAGGCGGCGACCGGAGAAGGACTGGTGGCGACATACTACACCGATCCGATGGGCATGTCGTCGGTCGACATCGACCTTCCGCCGGTCGACTGCGCGGGAGCGCCGGGGTCCATCGGCGGTCTGTGTTTCCGCAGATCGGCCCTCGACCTTTTCATCATGATAACCGATGAGGCCTTCCCCAACTTCGCCATCAAGGGAACGCCCGACTGTTCCATCAACAACCCCGTAGACGGCTGTTGGGATGCGGCTTCTCCGGGGCACACGCTCGACGATGCCATTACCGCGATGAACGGCATCAACGCTAAATTCATCGGACTCGATACCGGATTCAGTTGCGACAATGTGGACCCGAACACGTATGAATGTCTCGGGACCTACACCCCACAGACGTTCGCCGGGCAGGATTACCTGCAGGTCGCGGAGGGTACCGATTCCCTTGATGGGTACGGGCAGGGCTTCCTGTATCACACCGCCGCTCCGGATGCGGTCGGCATGGCAGAACAGCTGGCCGATGCGGTCTACGATCTCGTCACGGAGTTGTCGAAAGATGTGCATGTCGCCGTTTCCTCCGCGCAGGAATGCGACGGGCAGAACGCCGCTCAGTTCGTCATCTCGGCGACCCCGGAAAGCGCCGATCCGGCCGACGGATATCTCTCAAAGGATGAGACCGCCTTCTATGCGGTTTCACCGGGGACGACCGTGTCGTTCACCGTCGTATTCAACAATCATTTTTGCAAAAACAGCGGCACTCAACCACAAATATTCAACCTTTCCCTTACCGCACTCGGCGAAGGAGCGTTGCTCTCGGAAAAGGAGATACAGATCATTGTGCCTGCCGGATCGGGCTATTGACGGCGGGCGGGTTCCGGTGCGCGCGGGATGTGGTGCGGTGATGACACCCTTTCCATATAATGTAGGGGCGCAATTGATTGCGCCCGGCATCGTGTCGTTCTGTTTCCATTTGGGCGCGATGAATCGCGCCCCTACAAATTTGTCGGTGGGGCTAATGAAAAAAAAAGAATCTTTTTTGGTCGAAGTGGTATCTTATGGGGGTGTGGCGGTGGAGAATTTCTTGATTACGGATTCGGCCGGGCGTATATTGGCGGGGTGATAGGGGGAGATTGTGAGGTGGGGCGTATGAGCAGTATGAGGGGTCAGGGCATTTCTGTTAAAGTTTAGCCGTTCTCCTTTCTTGACTTTCCTTCCTGCTCCTTGCACGATGTTTTTGCAGTTTTCATGAATAAGTGGGATCTTTCATTTTACATTTTCGACCCTCCCGAATTTGCGACTATCTTAAAATTATGCTATAACCGCCCGACCAGAGGAGGGAGGGGCCCCATGACCAAATACCTTTTGATTCTTGCGGTGCTGCTGATGATGATAGCGTGTGGAGGAGAGGATCAATCCGACAAAGACGCCAACGCTACATGGATGGCATATGCCGGGTTCGAATGGTCTCCGCGCTCAGAAAACAAGATGACATGGCAGGAGGCCGTTGACTACTGCGAAGCAATGGGAGCCCGGTTACCGAATATCAATGAACTGCGGAAGATCATCATCAACTGTCCGAACACTGAATATGCTGGCACATGTCAGGTGTCCGATCCTGACTGTTTGTACGAAAACGATTGCTGGGTAAGAGATGACTGCAAATGCGACGGATCTGCTGATTCATACTCTGCGTTGGGAGATGAAAAGGGAGACTCTCTTTGGTCTTCTTCGTCTGGCGTTACATACTTTGCATGGGCCGTCTCTTTTGATGATGGCAATCTTAATAATTATTATAAGATTTACTTTTCCAGTCGTGTCCGCTGCGTACGCTGACCGTTTTCCCGATTTACCTTCCCGCCCGTCACCCGGAGCCCAACGGGGTCACATCTAAATTTTAATAGATTGTGTTCTTCCGCGTATCCGGACTCAGAGCCGATTTGTTAGAACCCACCGGGGTCACATCTAAATTCTAATAGATTGCGCTCTTCCGCGTATCGGAACTCGGGGCCGGTCTGTTAGAATTCGGCAAAGCCCTTTCCCTTTCTTGACTTTCCCTTTCCCTCCCGGCACCATGCCGCCGTCTATTATTGGAGTCCGCCTCATGGAACGCTACAAACTCTACGGTCTGATCACCATCCTCATCCATTTCGCGGCGCTCCTCATCGGACTTGCCGCGATATGGCCCTACTCACCGACGCACGCGGCCATCTACGCCGTCATCATCGTCGTCACGACCCTGACGCTGATCTACTCCTTCTGCTCCAAATGCCCCTGCCACCACAAAGAATGCAGTCACCTCATCTTGGGACCGATCGCGAAGATACTGCCCAAACGGAAAGTGGGCAGATACGGCCCCTGCGATTACTGGGGACTGGGCCTTTCGTTCTTTGTGTCGGTGACCTATCCCGAATACTGGCTGTGGAAGTACGATCTGCTGCCGTATATATTCTACGGCATGGTGATAACGGCGCTGGGCGGCATCCTGCTCAAGGTGTGCCCTTCCTGCAAGAACTGCAACTGCCCCTTCAACCGGCACCCGAAGAATCCGAAATATCGGAAGAACGGATAGCCCGACATACAAGAAGAAGCCAGCCGTAAGGCGGGTGGGGTGACGGCAGAAGGTGCCGTCTTTTACGGCGCCGTGACGGTGACGGTAAGGGTGAAATCGGCCGCCATCGGCGTGCCGAACAGATGGTCGCCGCCGTCGACCACGATACGGTAATCGCCCGCCGCGAGCACCGTTCCGGCGATGCTCGCCGTATCGTAATCGGCCAGCGCGCAGGCCGCCTCGGAAGCCGACTCGCACGAAGCGGGAAGGATGTAGAGCACCGGAGTGAACCCGTTGTCGAACTGTGCGTCCGCCGCGACGGTCGCCGAGGCCGAAAGGGTGAAGGCATACACGGTATCGGGGGCGTTCGCGGAATAGGAGGAACAACTCCCCGCCAGATCGTCCGCATGGCCGATGGTGGTGTTGCGGACGGTATAGGTGGAGCCGGCGGCGAGCGGCGCCGAGGCGAGATCCAGCGCGGAGGTACAGCCTTCGCCGCTCTTTCCGCCGGTGCAGACCGCCGCGTCGAAACATTCGGGATCGTCGCAGTCGAGATAGCCGTCGCCTTCGTCGTCCGTTTCGTTGTCGCAGATCTCGGGCGTTTCGGGGGCGGCGAAGGATATCGAGAAGGCGTAGTCGAACCGGTCGACGATGCCGTCCGAGCCGATCGCTCCGGCATCCACCACGGCATGATAGGTCCCCGGCGCGAGCGTTTCGCTCATCCATGCCATGCCCATGAGCGCTTCGCCGCAACCGAGCAGTTGCGCCTCGGTGCAGTCGCCGTTGAAGAGGTACACGGCCGGTTGCTGTCCGAAATCGTCGGCACTCGTTTCGACGCCGAACGATACGGCGAGGGTGTCCGCTATGACGAAGCGGTAGGCGGCGTCGTTGCCCGCGACCGAGGCGGCGGCGCAGGCGGCCGAGAGACCGGCCGACTTGTTCTTCGTGGTGTTGTAGTAATCGAATTCGATACCTTCTTCGCCGACATCGGCCAGCGAGACCGCGTTGCCGTCGTTGACCGGGTAGGCCGTGGAACAGTTCTCTCCGGTGACCCCGCCGGTGCACGAAGCGTCGTTGAAGCAGTCGGGGTCCTCGCAGTCGGTCAGTTGGTCGAGATCGTCGTCGGTATCGTTGCCGCAGGCCGATTCGGGATCTCCGCCGCAGGAGAAGGTCAGCGTGTACCCGCCGCTTCCCACCGTGATGGTGGTGGGATCCAGCAATATCATATAATCGGTGTCGGCCTCGGCGGCGAATCCGGCGGCATTGGGCGCGGTGGTGTGCCAGACCGAACCGGCTACGGAATAGAGATTGTCGCAGGAGGTGCCTTCGGATCCCATCCTGAAATACACATCGACCTGATTGATGCTTCCCTGCGCGTAGGTGACGGTCGCCGATATGTTGGCCGCTTCATCGAGCCGGAAGGAATACCAGTGTTCCTCGCTGGTGAGATTGAAGGAATCGGAGACGCTTTCCCCGCAGGCCAGTTCTTTCTTCGTCTCGCAGCCGGGGCAGTCGACCGTGTCGGCGCAGTCGCCGTCCAGACAGTCGACCGTTCCGTCGATATCGTCGTCGAGCCCGTCGGTGCAGAGGGTCTCGGTCGCCGGCGGCATGGCGAAGGCGAAGGAGATGCCGTAGGGACCGCTGTCGCCGTCGGCCGCGGAAAAGCCGGAAGCGACGGCATAATAGGTTCCCGCCGGAAGCGGCGCGATGAGCGTCGCGGCGCCCGGCTGTTCCATGGTGCAGTCGATGAGCGCGGTCTGGGAACAGTAGTCGGCGTAGAGCGCGACGAGCGCCGTGGGAGAATTCTCGGTATCGCCGTCGAAATCGTGGGTCAGGGTGACCACCATCGGCTGGGCGAGGGTGAAGCGCCAGGTCTCGTCGGGCGGCAGATCGGTGTCGAAGAGATGGCACGGCGTGGCGTAGTGGGCGGCCATGGCGGAAGTATCGCCGGTATAGGAGAGCGTTTGTCCCGCCAGAGCGGCGCCGATGGGATCGCCGTCGTTCACATCGCGGGCTTTCGCGCAGACATCGCCTTCTGGAAGCGCCGTACAGGCGGGGAAGGCGCTGCATGCGGCATCGTCGCAGTCTATCTTTCCGTTGAGGTCGTTGTCCATCAGGTCGTCGCATACTTCGGGCGAGGCGACATCCTGATCGGGCGTTTGATCGGCGAAAAGTTCATCTTCGTCTCCCGTCAGGGCGTCGTCGTCCGACTCGATGCCGTCGTCCGAAGTTTCGTCGTCTGCGGCATCGGAAGCCGTGTCGGAACTTTCATCGATATCGGCAAGTTCGTCCGTCGTTACTTCGTCCCCCGTCAGTTCATCGCCCGCGATCTGGTCGGAATCGCCGACGATACCCTCGACATCGGTGACGGCATCGTCTTTTTCCGCCTTCTTTTTGTCGCTACAACCCGCCACGAAGCCGAGAAGAGCGAAAAAAAGCACACCGGCGAGCATCGCTTTTCGCATAACGCACCTCCATGAATCATGAACGAAAGACACCCGCCCGAAGAATATGAAAAAAGACAAAATATGTCAAGGGAACTAACGAGATATGTCTTTATTGCAAAAGATGTGGAAAGAGGGGTCAGTCCTCGACATAAGACATTTGACGTCGTTCATCAATCACCTAGATATTCCTGACCTTGCTACGGCACGAGTCCGGGAAGTTCGATCGAGAAAAAGACTTTTTCGGAGGTGTTATTCTTTAGCAACTCTTCCGAGCAGTTGATGTTGAGTACGCACAGGGGCAACTTTTGTTCTTCGGAGAGCGTCGCTTTCGCTTCTATTGAAAGAAGATCGGTTGTCGGAACAAGCGACCATTCGCGGGAACCCGATCCAACCGTCTCTTTTTCCTTTATTTGAATGTACGCCATCTGGGATACAAACCCAACCAATCCGAACCCCGCAATTCCCACAGACTCCACCGGCGAAGATTCCCTGTTTCGTATCGGCGGGGCCGATTGCATCCTTTCTTTTTCAAGCCTCGCCTGATCATTCGCCCGTGCTTCATTGCCGACATCATACATTGAAAAATCCTTCTTGGAGGCGGATTGGCAGGAAGCGGACAGGATCGACAGAAAAACCGCCCCCAAACATACCCTCATCAACATGTCATTTCTCCACGCATGGGATCACAGCACCATCTTGACGCCCGGCAGATCGCGGGCGGCGGCGAAGAGCCGGTCGAAGGTATCTTTTGAATCGACCGTCACCGGGATCGTAAGGCAGTAGTATTTCCCGCCCTGCGAGGGCCGCACGGAGGCCTTTCCCGTCGGCACCGACAGCGTTCCGCAGAGCGCCTTCACGGCATCGATCGCCTCCTGCTCGGGCATTGCCCCGTTCACGAAGAGTTTGAGATCGAACTTCACCGGGAACTTGAGTTGTACGCCGCCGAAGGGATCGTCCGACTTTATCCGGGTACCCATGAGCACCTCCCTGAACGGAACGATAATAATGAGCGGGCGCGGCTTGGCAAGATTATCGGGCCCGGTGGAACTTTTTTCCTTCCTTCTTCGTCACATGAGCGTGATGAGATTCCGCCGTTTCGTTCCTGCAAGGAGGGTATCATGAAGAAGATCGGGTTGTTGTTGGCTCTTTCGCTGTTCGTTCTTTCGCTTCCGTTGTTCGCCGATGAGTCGGTGCCCGCCGAACAGATCAAAGAACAGAAACAGGAACAAGTGCAAGACCAGAATCAGGAGATGAAACAGGAGCAAAAACAAGAAAGAAAGGCCCTGAAAGAAGAGCAGAAACAGGAACGGAAAGAGATGAAGCAGGAGCAGAAGGAACAGAAGAAGGAGATGAAGAAAGAGCAGAAAAAAGAACAGAAGAAAGAGTGCGAAGAGATGAAGAAACAGCACCGGAAAGGGATGAAGGAACATAGCGATACCGAACGCAAACCGGGCAATTGAACAAAGAAAAGGAGAGACCGATGAAAGAACTGTTCCGCCTGACCCTGTTGCTCGCGCTGGCGCTGACGCTGGCCGCCTGCACCAGTTCGACCAAGACGATCATTGACGAAGATCCGGGCACCGACGATGTCATCACCGACGACACCTACGACCTCGACGCCACCGGCGACAAGGATGACCTGTTCGCCGAAGGGACCCTTTCGGACGACGCCCCGGTCACCGGCGATGAGGACAACATCCTGACCGACACGACGCCGACCGACTCCGATGTGGTGTCGACCGACGACATCGTGACCGACGATGTGGTGACCGACGGGGACATTCCCGATGACGGGGTGAACGACGATCTGCTTTCCGATGAAGATTCGATCCTTCCCGAGGGTGAGGGCAGCATGCCCGACATCGATGTGGTCGTTGCGACCTGCGCTCAGGACTTCGTAAGCGTGACCGTATCGATCTACCATCTCGATGTGAATAGCGAGAAGGTGTTCGATGTGGCCGGTTCGTACACCACCACACCGGCCGGTCAGCCGACCGAAGGGGCCGATCCGCAGAATATCTGCTACCCGATCAACTCGACGGTGCAGATACATCTGACGGCCAACAGCGGGTATACCTTCAACCAGTGGATGAAGCCGAACGGCAGCCCCGCGACCGATGTCACCGGCACCTTCCCCGATTTTTCGGTGGCGATCACTAACAAGCCCAAGCGGCTTTCGGCCGAATTCACCGCGAACTGACCATTCTCTGAATTAGTTCTCCCAAAATCTTTTTTCCCGAAACTCTTTGAATTTTTTTACCGTCTAGTATAATGAAATGTCTTCGTTGGATACACTATAGGTGAGTGCGTATATCTTGAGGGAGGGTGTGATGGGCGGAATGTCGAGTTATTTCAGAGTTCTTCTTATCGTTTGCGGTCTTTTGTTCATCGCCGGGTGCGGCGAGGACAACTTCACCAATGTCGATGTGGAGCCGACCGACGACACTACGGTGGTGGTCGATCAAGACAATTCCTATCCGACCGATGAAACGACCGTCGACGAGGAGAGCGACGGCACCGTCCTGCCCGACAGCAGTGATGAAGTAACCGTTGCCGACGATGCGCCCAAGCCCGACGACGATATCCCGTCAAACGACGACGGCGAGGACTCCGATACGGAT
>CALMRE010000188.1 GCA_937871295.1 uncultured bacterium
GGGGAGAACCGGCAACCCGATACCTGCATTCTCGAAAGTACTTTCTCCTTGAACGGCATCCACACGCCCGATGACGCCATCGTGATACAGGCATACCTCGTCTGGATGGGGGCGGTCGACCCGGCGAAGTTGGGAGAGCCTACCGACAACATGGTCCATTTGAAATTCGCCCACGCCTCCAGTGGCTACACTTACGAAGAGGATGTCATCGCCGGCGATGAGGCGAAGATGCTTGGCGACACCACCGATCCGTTCCTTTTCCAGAGTGTGCAGTTCACCACCGATGTCACCACCGGATGCATCGAGACCGAGCCGGGAATAAACGGTGCCGCCGATGTCGCCTATTTCACCTACCGCAAGGATGTGACGGCGTTCTTTCAGCAGATATTCGACAACAACCGCATCGCCGAGGAGCCGGTTCTGGACGGCGAAGCGCTTTACGGCGACTACACCTTCAGCGGACTCGATTGCACCGACCACGACAATTACAAGTGCCGCACGACAATGGTGTCGAATTGGTCGATACTGGTGATATACAGATCGGCGAAGGTCAAAAACAAAAGAATAATGCTGTTCCCGGGCTTGGCGTATGTGTACGGAGAAACGACCACTGCGCAGATGTCGGGTTTGCTCATGCCGAGAGAGCCGATGATGCGTATAACCACCGTGGTCGCCAATGGCGATGCGACAGCGGCGAACCCTGCGTTACCGCAGGAGATCGTTTCCATCAGGGGCGATACCGCGACGACGGACTATCGGTTGGTCAACGACTGCAATCCGTTAACGGGCATGAGCTACGAAGTGTACAACTCCAACTCTTCCATCGTCGGCTGGGACCCCGAAGATGAATCGGTCGTGTGCGTTACCGGCACGGCGGGTGGTCCCGACTTTTTCGGCGTTGATGTCGACACCTTCCTGCTGGTATCGGGGAACGATATCAATTTGCAGGAACATCTGAAATTGAACGCCACGGATGTCGCCGCGACCATTTCAGTCAATGCCGACGCCATCCTGATGAACTATCTTGTCGCCTCGGCCGACAAGAGGACCGCTTCTTTCGACATCCCACCTGAAGCATCACTCTGGCCGTATGATAACGAGAAACATTTCTGTTCCTGTCGCCGGAGTGAAGACCCGGAGAATGCCTATTGCCCGGACCGGCCGATGTATTACCTTATCAAAGTCCAGAACTGGGGTGACGATATCGCTCAAAATGTGACGGTGATCGACGAACTCGATCCGCTGCTTGATTATGTGCCCGGATCAACGGAGATGGCGACCGATTTTTTTTCGGATGACAGCGCCGCTGAATGGAGTTGGGGGTCGATCCCGGACAACGCGGCGGAGGGTAACGATGCATTCCCGCTTTCCGGTAACGGCTACCAGATCGCCGACACGATGGAGTACTGCAATCAGGCGACCTGGACCTGCACCGATACGCGGCTTATCCGTTTCAAAGTCGTTCCGAAGGATATCCCCGGCAAAGGGGTGATATCCAACATCGCCATCATCAAGGAGGCGGCGAGCGAGACCAGTTACCGGACCAATAAAAATTTCCCTCTTAATCTTTTGCCCGGAGTCTGCCAAGAACTCTGGGATTGCCCGGAACCGACGAAAATGGAATGCGGCGGCGGGGTTACTTGGCCGCCGCTCACCTGCGATGATATAGACTGTCCCGAGAAATATATATGCGATCCCGAAACGATCACTTGCGTCCTAGCTCCAGAATTTCGATGCACCAACGCAAAGATATCTTTCGAGGCGGGGCCGAATTCGCCTGATAATTTCGGGTCGCCGTTCGTTATCCCGGCAGGGACACAGGATCTCGTAGTCGGCCAACTCATGCTGTATGCTGCGAATTGCCTTGAGACAAAAATGTTCGAGTTCGATGCGTTGCGAACGAAGATGGTCAAAGAGGACGAGGGCATACAATTGTCCAACATCGAACTCTTTTACGACGCGAATGCTTCGGGAATGATAGATGCTGAAGAGGAGGCGGTCGCTGCGGCTGGGACCCCCGACAGCAGCTACGCATACTTTGTGTTGGGTCAGACAAAAAATCAATTCAACGGCGGCAAACACCATTTCTTCCTCATTCGCGCCGATGTCGCCTACAAAACCGAACAAGTGCCGGGCGGCGCGGTTTTTCATTTCGCGATAGAGTGGCCGGATGACCTGTGGTTTGATGATAATGGAGCACCTCAGGCCGAGGGTGGTCCGTTGAATTTCGCCGAATTTGCCCTTGAGCCGACCAGCGGATATCTGATAGTGGCCCGAGGACCCCACGATCCTTCGGTGCCGGGACCGTATGAGCCCAGAAAGGATGTCCCGATGTTGCAGGTTCGTGTCAAAGCGACAGACGCAAAGAATAAAATAACCCGGATCACGGTCAATGTCCCATCCTCGACCGAAGAAGACTACGCCATCCTTGGTCCTTCAGGTGTCCGGTCGCTGTCGCTCTATGCCGATACCAATGGGGACGGCGTCCCCGACGGAGAGCCATTGGCGTATGTGGCCGATTTCGAAGATGGCACGGAGGCTATTTTCGAAGGGGATGCAATGGAGGCGTTTCTTACACTTGATCCCGGAGAGGAGAAATATCTTATCATCAGCGGTGATCTGAGCCAATTAGATGTTTATGAAAAGGCGCGGATATCGTTGAAAAGAGGAGGGCTCTTGTTGGATACGGCCACTCCGATATTCGAATTGCCGATAACATCCAAAGAGTTCTTCTTCACCGAGGAGTATGTCCCGGATTACGATTTGGACGAGGATATCATCATCATTCGCGGCTGCGGCTGTTCGGTTGTGTGGTAGGGGAGGCGACGATGAGAAAGACGGCGGTCATGCTTTTCGCGGCGATCCTCCTGCCGGTGATGCTGTGTGCCGAAGAATACTTGGGGGGGCATCCGTTTGTGGTGATCGAAGAAGGACCCAGCGACTACCTTATCATGTATAATTCGCTCATCGACGATCAACTGACTCTTTATGGTGAAGACAAGAACCGGCAGGGCGATACCTGCATAGGTAAGAGTTCCTTTACCCTCAAACCGGACGCGGTGCCTTCCGATGCGGATGTGGTAAAGGCATATCTCGTCTGGATGGGAGCGGTCGATTCGGGAAAACTCGACCAGCCGACCGACAACGCGGTCCATCTGAAATTCATCCACAAGGACGGGTACATCTACGAGAAGGATATCGTGGCCGGAGAGGGACCGAAACTGCTCGGCGACACAAGCGATCCGGCCCTTTTTGAAAGCGCAAAATTCACGGCGGAGACTGTCATCGGGTGTACTGAGACCGAGCCGGGTACGGCCACCACCGCCGAACTTGCCTACTTTACCTATCGCGTCGAAGTGACCGATTTCTTTCAAGAAGTCAAGGACTTCATTGCCGCGCAGGGGACGCCGCTTACCGGCAGTGCCGCATTACCGGGAGATTATACCATGAGCGGACTCGATTGTGTCCAAGATGATGTGTACCGCTGTCCGACGCTGATGCTCTCGAACTGGGTGATCGTGCTGGTGTATCGTTCGGCGGAGAAAAAAGACAAGAGTATTTACCTCTATAACCTGTTCGCGTTGAACCAACATAATGTCGACATATTTCTGTACGATATCTTTCTTCCCACTCTGCCGAAGATGCGGATGACCTTGATCACCGGCGAAGGCGATCAAACCATGTCAAGCGACCGGGCGCTCATTCACGGCTGGAAGCATGAGAAGTGGTGGTACCTTGCTCACGATTGCGGCGCGGAAGCTCCGGGGGAGATATGGGATTCGTACGCCACGACTTATAGCTACGAGGAAACACAGGGGTTCTGCCCTCACCGAAACGACACCGTCACCTTCGGGCTCGATGTCGATGACTGGCATCTGGAAACGGCACCGGAGATCATATTGGAAGATATCTCTTTTTCGACGCCGATCTTCTGGTTGGATTTCTGGAGTGATGAACTAGTGACCGATCTTATAGTTCTTTCTGTTGACAAGCCCGATGTGGATTTCGACATCCCTCCAGAGGCGAGTAATTGGTTCGACGAGACCGGAAGCGACGGTGGCGAGAAGAAGAGTTGTACTTGCAGTACCGAAGCGGGGAGGTGGTCGAACTATGCCGGATGGTGCGCCGAAAGACCGATGTACTTCCTCATCAAAGTACAGAATTGGGGGACCGAGACAGCACACAAGGTGCTCGTTGTAGACGAACTTGACGCTCAACTCGATTATGTCCCCGGCTCGACCGAGGTGGCGAGTGAGTTCGACCAGAACGGCAATGGGACGAATTGGCGAACGATCCCCGATGGAGCAAACGGTGAATTTCAGCTGGCGGGCGACGGCTGGTTCGTGGCGGAAACCATGGAGCCGTGTGATCGTACGACATGGACCTGTACCGATACGCGACTTCTCCGGTTCAAGGTTGTACCCAAAACCGGCATCCCATACAACACAACCATCACCAATCAAGCGATCATTAGGTCGGGCGACAGTCCACAGGACTTCCTGACCAACAAACATGAGTCGCGCAATTGGGGCGTGGAGGATTGTATTTCGTCGAGTTTTTGTCCCGAACCACCCAAGGCGGAGTGTGGCGGCGAGGTTCCCGACGCCGATATGATCAAGAGCGATGCCGAGTCTAACGAGGAGGATATTCTTGAAATCACCGCGGCGAAGACCGATGGCTGCGGCTGTTCTCTGGTGTGGTAGGGGAGGCGAGGATGAGAAAAACGGCGACGATGCTTCTGGCGGTGCTGATGCCGTTCCTGCTCGCCGGGTACGAGGGGAC
>CALMRE010000189.1 GCA_937871295.1 uncultured bacterium
GTTCTCCACCGTAATTAATTCTTTCCTTTTCCCAGGAAACCCCGACAAAAACCAAAGGGCCAAAGGTCGCCAACGGTGTATTTGCACCGCCTAATAACACGAAACTATTGTTTTCGTCGGCACTCGTATTGTGACGATAAAAAGAAACATCTACAAACGGGCCGAAACCGATAGAGACCCTTAGCGGGTCGGCGGGAATGACGAACAGGAACGAGAGTTCGGTCCGCAGAGAAACCAACGAACTGACCCTGCGTCCTCCGGCCCCATCTTCGACGAGGCCTTTTGAGCTAAACCCGATAGCGGGCCTCAAAGAAAACCACGAAACGAAGTCGGCTTTGTAAAATCCCATCAATGCGGCCGCATATCCTTCGCCAGTAAAAGAACGGGAACCGTCATGGCTGGCCGCCGCTACCGGTGTTGCCGGGCCAGCCCCGACAAGAAATCCGGCATCATGAGAAAACTCGTCAGCGGCATGGCCGTGAAACGAAAAAAGAATCGCAACCATGAAAATGATTTTTCTCATGCGTCTTCTCTTCCCCTTGTTTTTTCTATCGGTTCTTCTTTGTTCCGTCGTAAGATACCGTTTCCCCTTTTTTTATTCAAGATTTTAACGGGACGAATTTTATCGCTCATCGGATGACCGCTCTTCCCTGTCTGATATCTAAGATACCGGAACGAGCAAAAAAGATTCTTTTTTTTTACGGCTCCCGGCAGTCGTACCCGGCGCCCATCGAATCGACGCACTGCTGGGCGTTGTCGCAGCCGTGATAGATGCACCGCTGGTTCTCGCAGGTGTAGCGGTCCGGCGCATAGGCGGGGGTCGAGGTCGAGCCGCAGTCGAGGTAGGTCGAACAGCGGATCTCGCAGAACTTCGCCCCCATCGCCTCGTTCAGGAAACAACCGTATATCTTCCCGGTGGAACTCATCGTGTCGATGCATTCCTGATCGGTGTTGCACCCGAGGTACTTGCAGAACCCCTGCCCGGTGCAAGCGTAGTTGTCGTCGTCATAGGCCGGGAGCGGCGAATACTGGCTCACGCAGTCGCCGGCGACCGAACATTTCTGGACACAGGTCGGCGTGCCGTAGCCCGAGTCGTTGTTGCACCCGTAGTCGGTCGACTGGAAGGTCGTTTCGCACTCTGTCGAATTATTGCACCCCTTGTAGACGCAGATGCCGTCGTCACAGGTGTAATTGTCGGCGTCGGTGATCGCCTGTGAATTCTGGTCGACGCAGTCGGTCACTCCCGACGGACAGACGCGGTAGCAGTACTTATATCCCGGCGCGGTGTCGATGTCAGGTTGCTCTGTGTCGTTGTCATTCACCGTTTCGTCGGTGATGGCGGTGTCGGTCACGGTGTCGTCGCCCGGCACGATGTCCCCATCAGCCATGGCGTCCTTTTCGTCCTTTATGTCGCTTTCGTCCTTTTCAGCCATGCTGTCGCTTGTGTCCCCATCAGCCATGCTGTCGCTATCGCCCGCCACCCCGCCGTCGCACGCTACTACAGATAAGGTAGCGCACGCCGTCAGCATAACGATGAACCATTTCATGAGTTGTCCCTCCGTCAGTTGCCGCACGCATCCTAGCATATAAAAAAACGGCTGGCAAATAACTTGACAACGGCCCGGCCGCGATTATAACTACCGCCGTTAGCAGTCGCCCGTGGCGAGTGCTAGGTTATTGAAATGTTTCACCAAACCTATAACGGAGGGCAGCATGAAACTGAGACCCCTGAACGACCGCATCATCGTGCGGCGGCTTGAGAGCGAGACCATGACCAAGGGCGGCATCATCATTCCCGACACGGCGAAAGAGAAACCGGTCGAGGGTGAAGTGGTCGCGGTCGGCCCCGGCAAGATGCTGGACAGCGGCGAACGGATGAAGATGGAAGTGAAGAAGGGCGACCGGATACTGTTCAGCAAGTACGGCGGCACCGACATCAAGATCGAAGGCGAAGAGCACCTCATCCTCCGCGAAGAGGATGTGCTGGCGATAGTTTCTAAATAATAAGGGAGTTGAACTATGTCGAAAGTCATTCTGTATAGCGGCGACGCGCAGTCGAAAGTACTGGCCGGTGTCAACAAACTCGCCAACGCGGTCAAGATCACCCTCGGCCCCAAGGGTCGCAATGTGGTCCTTGAAAAGTCGTTCGGCGCCCCCAAGATCACCAAGGACGGCGTCACGGTCGCCAAGGAGATAACGCTCGAAGATAAGGTCGAGAATCTCGGCGCTCAGCTCGTTAAAGAGGTCGCCTCGAAGACCTCCGATTCGGCCGGCGACGGCACCACCACCGCCACCGTTCTGGCTCAGGCGATCATCACCGAAGGCTACAAGTTCGTCACCGCCGGCTACAATCCGATGGGGCTCAAGCGCGGCATCGACAAAGCGGTCGCGAAGATCATCGAGAACCTGAATGCGAAGACCAAGAAGATCGGCAAATTCGAAGAGATAGCCTCCGTCGGCACCGTGTCGGCCAACAACGACGCCGAGATCGGCAAGATACTCGCCGAGGCGATGGAGAAGGTCGGCAAAGAGGGGGTCATCACGGTCGAAGAGGCGAAGGGTATGGAGACGACGCTTGAGACGGTCGAGGGTATGCAGTTCGACCGCGGCTACATCTCCCCCTACTTCGTCACCGACGCCGAGAAGATGCAGTGCGTGATGGAGAATCCGAGCATCCTCGTGTATGACAAAAAAGTGACCAATCTCAAGGATATAGTGCCCCTGCTCGAAGGGGCCGCCCGCGCCTCCAAGCCGCTCCTCATCATCGCCGAGGATATCGAAGGCGAAGCGCTGGCGACACTCGTGGTCAACAAACTGCGCGGAGTCCTCAACATCGCGGCGGTCAAGGCGCCCGGCTTCGGCGATCGCCGCAAAGCGATGCTCGAAGATATCGCGGTCCTCACCGGCGCCCGCTTCATCAGCGAAGAGCTGGGCCAGAAACTGGAGAGCGCGACGGTGCAGGATCTCGGTTCGGCCAAGCGCGTCATCATCGACAAAGAGAACACCACCATCGTCGACGGCGTCGGCAAGAAGAAGGACATCGACGCCCGCGTCAAGCAGATAAAGGCGCAGATAGAAGAGACCACCTCCGACTACGACAAGGAAAAACTGCAGGAACGGCTCGCAAAACTGGCGGGCGGCGTCGCGGTCATCAAGGTCGGCGCGGCCACCGAGGTCGAGATGAAGGAGAAGAAGGACCGCGTCGACGACGCGCTCCATGCGACCCGCGCGGCGGTCGAAGA
>CALMRE010000190.1 GCA_937871295.1 uncultured bacterium
ATCTCTTTCTCCATACTAACTTTTCTCCTGTCCAGTTTTTTGGGGGTCAGCCCGATCCATAATATATTTGGAAATATCAAAGGACAAATCAATCCACTAGCATCTTACGGATGATATCCTTGACCTTGAGAACGGTCGGCTCGTCAAGTTCGCCCAACTTCGCCACCAGCCGCACCTTATCCACCGTCCGTATCTGGTCGAGCACTATCCATCCCTCGCGGTCTTGCACTACCGACCGTACTCGCGTCGGATAACTTTTCCCGGTCGAAGTAAGCGGCGCTATGATGACCGTTCCAATATGGTCGTTCATCTCGTCGGGCGAAATGACAACGCACGGCCGGCGCTTTTTGATCTCATGCCCTATCGTGGGATCGAGGTTGACCACGAAGATGTCGTACTGCCGCACCTTCACCATGTCCAATCCTCACCGGTATCGAGCGTCGCGTCGATGAGCAGCTTGTCGTCACCGGCGGCGGCCATGCTCTTGAACGCCTTCGCCCAGCCGGCGCGGACATTCTTCGGGGCGACCGCTTTGAGGATGAGTCGCGACCCTTCCTCGATAAGTTCGACCTTGTCGGCGATGTTGAACCGTTCCAGCAATTTTGACGGTATGCGGATACCGCGGCTATTGCCGATGCGCACTACACTCAGCTCCATCACGAACCTCCCTCGTCCGTAATTACAAGTAAGCACATATTAATCTGCGGGAAACAACTTGTCAAGAAGTTTTTCGGGGCAAATTTTTTTAGGACAAATGTCAGCGGATCTTTGTTAAATCAAAGCTACTACTCCTGCCTTTCTGAACCAAATAAAATTTAGGAGGACATCTGTGACACCAAGGGGCTTTCTTGTTTTTTATAAACCATGCTCCGATCTCTTTACTAATAAGTTCACGACAACTGGGGGCCCAAAATGATTTCTTTTGCACATTTACTATTACGCTCTTGTTTTTTGGCAAAATAATCGTTGCCGTTTTCCAGCATTTTTTGAAATGGTTATTGCGATCTTTTGGGGAAATTCTAATCCCATATCCTGCACCAGATTTGTGATGTTTTCCGTTGTTCCAAGCTGTTGCTACGATACCGTTGGGGCAGTTCTTTTTCTTCATGAGGGTCTCCTGTTTTTAGTTTAAAAGTCAAAATGTCATCGCACACAACGGACATTGCTTGTCTGTGGCTTGTTGCCGATGAACATACTGCCGCTGCTGAAATACACCTGCCATGCGTCGCCGGTATAGCGCGCGAGGGACGAGGAGGAGTGAAAGATTCCCGACGGCATTCCCGGGAAAGTGCTTGCCGGATCCCAGATCGTGTCGTCCACCAGTGTTTTCAGTTCTTCGATGTTCGGCAGTCGCCAGTCTGTGGCGCCACCATAGTCCAAGTTCCAGCAATAAAAAAAAGCATTCCCCCATGCCACCAATGAGAAATACTCTTTTGTCCACTGCAATCCCGTCACCGTGTCGGTCACGACAACCTTCCCCGCCACCGTTGCCTCGGCAAAGGCACTATCGGGTAAGGTTTCGCCCCTCACACATCGGGCATAGTCCGTATCCGCCTTAGTGGTGCTACTCACATAGCCGTTGTCGAAATCCACGCGCCATGCGTTGGCGGTATTGGACGCGAGGGACGATGAGGACCAGTAATCATCCGCCTGCGTGCCGGGGAAGATGGTGGTATCTATCGCCGGGCTGTAACGGCCATAGTCGGGCAGGGTCGCCAACTCTTTGCGAGTCGGCAGACGCCAATCGGTTTGCCCGCCGTAGGAAAGGTCTTCGCAATAGGTGATTGCGTTGGCCCATGTGTAAGTTGTTGTGTTGACAGTCCTCTGCCATATTAGGCCGGTCACATTGTCGGTGACGATATCGGCACCCGCCGTGCCGCTCACGGTGTAGTCGCGCGGCGTACAGTACCCCAACGCCGCATACTGCGCATCCTGACCGTAAAAATCGTTGCCCGCCGCCGGGCAAGTCATTTCAACCTCCGCGTTGTAGCACTTCGTCTGGCCGGTGCAGAGGACCGGCATCAAGTCCGCATCGGGAACGACATCATCATCAACGATGTCTAAATCTACCGTGTCAGTATCAATGGTGTTCACATCTACTGTATCCGCATCCACGCTATCGATGTCAACGATGTCTTCGTCAACGGTGTCTTCGTCCGTCGCCGAGGCATCGTCGCCTTCAACCTCTATCTGGTCGGTTCCTTCCGGCTCCTCTTCGGTGACGACGCTGTCGGTCTCGTCGGGCGAGACATCTTCGCTTATCTCATCGACGGACTCATCGGGAACAATGACATCCGTCTGGATTTCGTCGGCAACCGCTTCGCCGTCGTCGTCAGGCCCGTATTGACTGTACTTGTCTTTTATCTTCTGGATGTCCTTCGACGGCATATCAGAACAGCCGATGAGCGCGAAGATCGCCAAGACGATGAAAAGTTGTATTTTCATGGCACCCTCCTAAAACTCAAATCCGGCAGCAACCATAAAACCACCCGGTATCGGCGCGAAGCTGACCTCTTTCACGATCTCGCGCTTCTCCGGTGGCAAAGCCGCCAAAACGATACCTGTCACCACCGCCGCACCGCCAACGCCGATGAATGAATATTCCAACGCCTCATACATTTGTGCGTTGTCCCACGCCTTTCTGGCCTTGGCGATATAGACATCTTGCGGCGTTCCGCCGTTTATCCCGCTCATGATGGCGGCATCGCTCATCCACCTCTCATAGGTGGAGTACTCGTCATCCGCAAGGTAATAAAATGCCACGCCACCTCCGACCGCAACGGCAACGCCGCCTATGATCAGGCCGATTCCGGTCCACAGATAAGGTCTATAGGTTTCCTCTACCTTCACCGTCCGGGTCGTTTTCTGGAAATCACCTTTCTTTCTCGACTCGACCTCCCGGGCGAGGTCGTTTCCCTCCGTCCCCAGCGCATCGTCCACCTTCTTCTGCATCGCTCTTTTTTCGATGATGGCCGCCGCTTGATCGGAGCTATATCCCGTACTCTCTATATTGTTATACATCAGACAACTCGGCTGGTTCCCCATCTGGCAGGATTTTTTATAAAGAGAAGTCGCGAGGTCCTTGAACCGCTCCACCCCGAAACCTATCTCGGTGAGGAAAGCGAGACTGTTGCAACCTTGCGGCGACTCCCACGAGCAAGCGATTGAAAAATATTCAACCGCCTCGGTGCTACCTTCTTCATATCTGGTGGTGCCCGCCTTGATGCAGGCATTGACCACGCCGTTCTTACAGGCGTTGACAAACAGATTGAGCGCTTCTTTCGGACTCTCGACCTCTTTCAGCGACGCGCTGATGTAGCAGGCGCCGGCGTCGCCCCCCTCGCATTTCTGGTACATTTCCTTTGTCAGCAGTTCGTTGAACACCAGTTCGCGGAGCCGCTTGGAAAGATTTCTGTCAGGCAACCGGTCAAGCACCATATCTATGTCTTCTATCCCGTAGAAAGGGGCATAAGCCTCTAGGTAACGGATAAGCATGGATCGTTTCTGTCCCTCGTTAAAAAGATCGAGAGGAAGCACCTTGACCAGTTTGTCTATGTCTTTCCCGTGCTGCTGGGAGAACGCATCCTGTTTTTCCTTGTACGCCTTAACCTTGGCGGTGAAGTCGTTCCACACCGCTATGCGTTTTGTAGCCGTTTCGACATAGGCCGTTCCGCCGGCATCCTTCATAAGGTTCCGCCAGATGGCAATGACCTTGTCAGGAAAAAATTTTCCGTACGGATCCATCGCGACCGCTTTCTTGTAGCGTTGCCCGAGTTCGTTCATGCGCGAGAACTCTTTCCACTCGGCGATCCGTTGGTCGGCCTGCTTGATGTAGGGGTTGCCTTTTGAGTACATCTTAAGTTGAGTCCAAGCCAAAACCGCCATGTCGGGGTTTTCTTTTCCCTTCTTATCGGCCTTCAATGCCTTGTCATACAGCACCAGAACATCGGGATCGACATCGTTCGATATGATATCGGGAAAGGCAATATCTGCTATCTTCGTTTTTGACTCGACATCCCCGAGGGAGGCGCTTTCGACTTTGACCGAGGGCAACGCGGAGAGAGAGACCGTTCCTATCTCCATCCCCTTCACTTCTTTGGTCTGCATGGTGCCGGGATCGAAGGTCACCGGACGGTCGGCGATCTGGAGCAGTATCTTGTCGAAGGCCTGCATGAGCCCCTTGTCAGTTCCGTCGAACTTCGCCTTCGCCCCCTTCACCGTCGCCTCTTTGGCAAGGTCAACCAGTTCGACCGTCACCGTATAGACCCCGCCGAAAAGATTGATGGATGTGTGAAGGACCGAATCGGCTGAAAGCGCCTGCCCCAACTGTATGCGGCAGTTCTGATCGTAGCATTCCTTCCACGACTCCTTCTTCTGTTCCTTGATGATCTGCCGCTGACGGTCCTTGGAGATAAGAACAAATTTGTTGGTGGCGGCGAGTTCGCCGCGCAGATACTCCAATGCGTTTTCGAGCATCGCGATGTCGAGCGAGGCGTTGCGGTCCTCGATCTCCATCACCGCGACCTTGTACTTCTTTTCCTCGGCGAACAACCCGTTCGCGACAAAAAGTACGATGCAAAACAGAAAGAAGGTTCTCATACGCATGACCTATTCCTCACCATAAAAGATTTTGGGGATTGGGGAGCGGGCTATGTGTCTTGTCTTGTCTTGTCTTGTCTTGTCTTGTCTTGGTCGATGATGACCCGCATTGAAATTGCCCCTACCGTGCGGGGCGATACTATCCGATTTCTAATGGAGAATCAATTTTATCGGCCAGCATGACACCCGACTTCTTTTCGGTGGAGCGGAGGTTGGCGGTGTCGGCGTAGGCGGCAAGGAATTGAGCGCCGTCGGCGGCGCCACATCTATATTCACTCAACTTTCCGCCTCTCCCGCCGACTACACCACTGTATGTGCTCACCCGTTCTGCCTTAGTTGAAATTCGGGGATGGCTCGCCGCATGAATTCGTCGAACAGCGGCACCGTAAAGGCCAATTCGCCGTGAGCGGGGCTATATATCATCCCTTTTTTGATAAGTTTTGCTCGAACCGGCCCCAGCGTCGTGATCTTCGCCCCGAGCATATCGGCGACATCGCCGGTCCGTTGCGGTCCCGGCCCCAGTTGTGCCATGGCGCGCAGGAAATGTTTTTCGCTCGGCGTCAAACGATCATAGCGGACCCGGAAAAAATTCTCATCCAAGCGCCGTATCACCGAGATCGTGGCATTCTGTATGATCGCGAGCGTTATCGGTGACACCGTCGCTTGGTTCCAAGATTGGTATCCCCACTCTTGAATGAAATAAGGATATCCTTTCGTGAGGGCATATATCTCTCGCAAAGCATCATCCGTAAACAGCACGCCCGATGCCCGGACCGGATCCTGTAGCGCTTTTGCCGCATCCTGTTCCGACAACGGTCCGATGTTCGGAAAATGGAACGGGCGTTCGGCATAAGATTTCGATTCGCCCGCCAACGCGGGAAGTATCGGCAGACCGGCTCCGATAAGCACCAGCGGCAGTTGACGTTGTTGCATCTTGTGCATGGCCATGATGAGTGCGCTCAATTCCTTGATCGAAAGATACTGGACTTCATCTACTAAGATGGCCACGGTACTGTTCCGCTCCTGTGCCGCCTCCGCAACGGCAAGAAACAGACTCGGCAGGTCTACCTCGATATCGCCGCTGTCGGCCGTTCCCCGCTCCGGTTCTATATCGAGTCCGAACTCTATATCATGTACCTTTACCTTGATCGCACCGATGAAACTCCTGAGTACCGCCAGTCCGCGACGAACCTTATTGCCTGTTCCGGCCATACGATCAAACTGGAAAAGCAAGCGTCGGAGATGCGGCACCAAAAGCACAGCCAACGATTTGTCTTCATGTACTTCTATGAAGATGGTCTGATAGCCGGATGATTCGGCCATCCGCTCCATTTCGTTAAGGAGTACCGTTTTCCCGACCCCACGCAGCCCGGTCAACAAAAAACTCTTTTCCGCCCGCCGTTCTCGTACTCGGGCTAAAAGTATCCTCGTCTGATCCAGAATGCCGTCACGACCGACCAGTTCGGGCGGCGGGGAACCGGCACCCGGGGAAAAGGGATTCCGAATAGGATCCATGAGTTGCTCCGCTTATATCAATTTATATCAACATCGAGGTATAAATAGCAATAATTAGATATAAATGCAAGTATTCTTTGCCCGGTTCGCTATGCAGATTTTTTTCTACCGGTTGCAACGGTAATTCCTGCGATCTCGCTCGCCGCGTCTTCCAACCGGATGCCGGAGCGTTTTTCGGCGGTGCGGAGGTTGCCGGTGTCGGCGTAGGCGGCGAGGAATTGCGCGCCGTCGGTGCCGAGGCGTCCGAGCGCCGTCTGGAGGAGCGACTCGCGCCACGAGAACCATTCTATCGGCATCTGCGGCATCAGTTTGTCGAGGCCGCGCATCGCCGCCGCGCGGAAGTGTTCATACTCCTTCTTCGGCATGAGCGCCTTATCGCGGAACGGCGTCCCCGGTTTGGGACAGAACGGCGAAACGCTGAGCGAGAGCGGCACGGTGAGTTTCCGCTTCTTGAGATCGGTAAAGAAGGCGATGAGCGCCTGCGCCTCGGCCGCGCTGTCGCCATCAGGCAGTCCCGCCATGAGGTAGAGCTTGACCCGGAAGTGATGCTCCTTGGCGAGTTCAAAGGCGGCGAAGAGCGACTCGTCGGAGAGCGGTTTGCCGATGCGCGACCGCGTCGCCGCGACCATGCTTTCGGGAGCAAGCGTCACTGTTTTCACCCCCGCCGCCACGAGCCGCGCCGCGCGCTGCGGCGTGAATCCGGCGATGCGGACCGAAGAGAGCGACACGGTGCGCCCCGCCGCTATCGCGCGGTCAAGCAGGTCGTCGAAGTAGGAAACGCTTTCGAGCCCGGTACCGAGGAGCGCGATATCCTCGCCCCGTTTGAAGGCCGCCTCCGCCGCGTGTGTGATCAGGTGGCGGTCGGCCTCGCGGCTTTCGCCGTACAGGTGCCGCGCCGCGCAGAAATAGCATTTTCCGATACAGCCGCGGTCGAGTTCCAGCACCGTGCGGCCGCCGAACTCGTTCCCCTCGGCCGCCAGTTCCGGATGGCTGTGGACGGCGAATCTCCCGGCCGCCGCCTGTATGATACGCGGCTTCCTGCCGGGTTTTGCGGCATACGGAAGTTTGGCGATGAGTTCCCGCGCCGTGGCGGGGCTGTCGAGGAGCGCCGTGAGATCGTCGTGCATCGGTTCCGCCTCGCCGCAGAGGACCGCGTCGCAGATATCGAGAAGCGGCTGGGGATTGAGCGACGGCGCGACGCCCCCCGCGATGATGAGCGGGAAATTTCCGGCGGGCCGGTCGCTCCTCAGCACCGGAATGCCGTTCGCCTGTAGGTAACGGACGAAGGTCAGATACGACGGTTCGTAGGAGAGGCCGACCAGAAGGACGGCGACCTCGTTCGGTCTCTTGCGGTCAAGAAGCGACCGCTCCTCACCGTCGAACAGCAGGTCGAGTCCGTGGCTTTCACGGAAAGCGCCGAAAAAATAGTGCGGGGCAAGATTGGAGAGGGCGACGCGCCGTTCCGCAGGGAATAGGTAGGCTACCCCTGCGCGCTTCACTGCTGATTGTGGCCGTTCTTGGCGGCGGCACTCACCGTCAGAAGGGTCGTCTGCCGCTCGTCGACCCGCTTGGCGGGCTGTTCGACCTCCGCCGGTGCGGTCTCCGCGACGGTCGGTTCAGGCGCGGCCTGCGCCGCCGTTTCAGGTTTCTTCTGCTGTTTCATCTGCTGACGGATGACCGCCGGGACATTCGGATCGTTCGGATCGGCCGGCATATCGTCGGGCAGGTTGAACAGGAAACTTTCGTTGTAATCGACCTTCTGCATCTTGTCACGGAGCACCCCCTTGATCGCGGGGGCCTTTTCCTGCATGGCGGGCGCCGCAACGGGAACGGCGACCGGTTCGACCGCGGCGCTCTTCACCGCCTCGGCCTTCATCGCCGGGACCGGTTCAAAAAGGGTGACCTGCGATTCCTTGGTGGCGCGGACCGGCGCCGCGGCGGCGCCGGCGTGGTGGAAGGCTTGCGGCGGCCGGACCGTCTGCGACGCCTCGGCGACCACCAGCGCATAGACCTTGTCGGCCGTTTCGTCGACCGAAACGCCCCAGATGAAATCGGCATCCTCGTGCAACTGCTCCGACACGAAGCGGCCCGCCGCCTCGAGTTCCTTCATCGGCATATTGATGCCGCCGAGGTGCAGGAGAGCGCGCTTGGCCCCCTTTATCGAAACATCGGACATGAGCGGGTTGCTGAGCGCCTCCTTTACGGCGTTGACCGCCGCGTTCTCCCCGGCCGCCGAACCGATGCCGATCATCGCGGTCCCCATCCCGACCATGGTGGTGCGGACATCGGCGAAGTCGACGTTGATGGTCGCCTTGTTCGCGATGAGCAGTGCGAGCGACCGGACGGCGTTGAGAAGCACATCGTCGGAGCGGCGGAACATGTCGAGATAACTCGCCCGGTCGTCGGCGATGGCGACCAGTTTCTCGTTGGGGATGATCACCAGCGTATCGACCTGCGCCCGGAGATTTTCGAGCCCTTCCTGCGCGATCTTCATCTTCTTTCTTCCTTCGAAGCAGAAGGGGGTCGTCACCACGCCGACGGTCAGTATCCCCGCCTCCTTGGCCACCCCGGCGATGACCGGCGAGGCGCCGGTGCCGGTGCCACCGCCCATACCGGCGGTGATGAAAAGCATGTCGAGTCCGTCGATGTGATTGGCGATCTCGATCCGGCTTTCTTCGGCCGATTCGCGCCCCACTTCGGGGTGGGCGCCGGCGCCCCAGCCGCAGGTACGGTTGGCGCCGAGCTGTATCCGTTCCTCGGCCTTCGATTTCTCGAGATCCTGCGTATCGGTGTTCGCGGCGAGGACGACGATGTCGTTGAAGATACTCGTGCCGCCGGTCGCCCCGGTCCGGTCGCGCTCCTCGAGCATCCGGTTGACGGCGTTGCCGCCGGCGCCGCCCACCCCCATGACGCCGATCCTGACGAGCGGATTCCCATTTCTCGGGTTCATGTCATCCTCCCTCTATTGAAAAAATTTCTCTATCCATTTGCCCAGTCGGGAGAATAGTCCGTCGCCCGTTTCCTTCAGCGTCCGACCGGCGCGCAGATGATAGCGCACCATGCCGACCGCCGTGGCGAACGCCGGATCGCGCAGGAGTTCGGCGAACCCCATGTTGTCGTCGGTGATGACCGGCCGCCCGATGCGCACCGGCAGGCCCACGACCTCCTCGGCGAGACCCTTGATATAGCGGAGATTGGCCGTGCCCCCCGTGAGCACGATGCCCGACGATATGAAACTCCCCTTGATGTCCTCGTTTATCTTCTTGCGGACATTGGCCATGATCTCCTCGACCCGCGGCGATATGACCTGCGCGACGAACTGCGCCTTGACGATCTTCTTCTCCCCGTCGCCGATGCAGGCGACCTCGATCTCCTCTTCGGGGCCGACCGAGTTGACCACGGCGCTCCCGAGCCGGCATTTGACCCGTTCCGCTTCGGCGGGAGGCATCCGCAGGGCTATGGAGATGTCGCGGGTGATGTAGCGGCCGCCCATCGGCACCACCGCGGTGTAGGCGAGCCGCCCCTGCTTGTAGATGACGATGTCCGAAGTGCCGTCGCCGATGTCGACCACCGCGACCCCCAATTGTTTCTCGTCCTCGCCGAGCACCGCCTCGCTCGATGCGAGCGCGTTGACCACGAGATCCTCCACCTGCAGACCGGCGTCGGTGACGCTCTTCACCAGATTCTGTATCATCGCGATGCTCGCGGTGACCACATGGGTCTTCACCTCGAGCCGTTTGCCCGCCATGCCGCGCGGGTTCTTGATGCCCGCCTGATCGTCGACGATGTATTCACCCACCTCGACCCCGACGATGCGGCGGTCGGCCGGGAGACTCACATTCTTCGCCTGCTCCACCACGCGGTCCATATCGGTCTGCGCCACCTCGCGGCCGCGCACCGTGACCACCCCGTGGCTGTTGATGGAATTGATATGTTCGCCCGAAAGCCCGAGCAGGACCGATTTGATGTGCACATCGCAGATCTTGTCGGCCTCGGTGACCGATTCGTTTATCGCGCGGGTGGTCGCCTCCATGTTGACGACATTCCCGTTGATGAGCCCGTCGGGGTTCTTCGCGACCCCCTTTCCCACGAACTGCACGCGGCCGTCGGGAGATACGGTGGCAACCAGCGTGGTGACCTTTCCCGTTCCCACATCGAGCGCGGTGATGACATTCTCGTTCTTCGACATCGTTATCCCTCTAATCCTTGTAATGAACCACCTGTCCGGCGATCAGCGCGTCGCCGCCCCGTCGCGCGTCGAACTGGAACTCGCCCGCGAAGAGCCGTTTGTCGCGGAGCCGCGCCGCCGCGTCGCGGAAGATGCCGCCGCGCCGCTTGATGATCTCGTCGCCCGTCCCCGGTTCGCCCAGCAATATGCGGGCGGTGCGCCGCTTCGGGAACTCGCATTCGAGCGAAAAACCGTCATAGCGGTCATACCCGATGCTCCGCAGCGCGCACAGATCGGTGTGCCGCCGCCACTCGCCGGCTATCGCTATCGCCTGCCGCACCAACGCCGTGCGCCCTTCCGGAGAACGCTCCTGTTCTATGAAAAAGAGCGGCAATTCGCTTTTTCCTTCGCGCGGGAACGCTTTTTTGAAAATGACGCCGTCGGCGTCGGCGAACCAGATACTGTACAGCCCTTCTCCCCGCTCTCCGCTCGTTTCGCGGCTGTTGACCACTATCGCCGGTTCGTATTCGACGATGCGGATGCGGACGCGGTCGGGGAATATCGTCTGTACCTCGCACTCCTTTATCCAGCCGTTGGAGCGGATGAACAGTTCGGCGCGATGTTCGTCGACATCGAACCAACTGAGGCGGCGGTCGAACCCCGCGAGCAGGAGCACCTCGTCGCGGGCCAACTGGACGATCCCTTCGACGGCGACCTTGTCGGGCGTCACGGCGAACTCGTCGCTCGCCCGGAGTTGCGCGGCGTACCGTTCGGTATGGACGAAAAAGGCGCTGAAAAGTCCCGCCGTCATCCAGACCAGCAACGTCAGCCCCGTCAGGGCGATGACCGAAAGCGCCTTTCTCATGCCGTGAGCGCCTCCTCGAGCAGTCGTTCGATGAGCCCCAGATAGTCGATGCCGCGCCGCGCCGCCGCCATGGGAACGAGCGAGTGGCCCGTCATCCCGGGCAGGGTGTTTATCTCGAGCATGATGTGGCGCGACGGCGTGACGATGAAATCGCTGCGGGTCGTCCCGCGACAGCCGAGCGCCCGGTGGAGGTCGAGCGCCTCCCGACGCATCGCGTCCCGCATCGCCGGATCGTAGTCGGGATCGGCGATGTAGCGCGTGTGGTCGTCGAAGTATTTCGCCTCGTAATCGTAGAACTCCTTGGCCGGAACGATCTCGACATCGCCCAGCACCGTGTCGCCGAACACCGCCACGGTTATCTCGCGCCCCTTGACATACTCCTCGACCAGCATCCGTTTCCCGACGGTCTGCGCGAGCGCCTCACGCCAGCCCGCTTCGTCGCGGACGATAAAGACGCCGTGACTCGAACCGTTCAGCGGATCCTTGAACACGAAGGGGTAGGGCATCGGCGCCGCCATGCCGGAGACCGCGGTAACGGTCAGATCGTCGGCCGCCGGTATCCCGAGCCGGCGCATCACCATCTTGGTCAGTATCTTGTTCATCCCGACCGCCGACGCGGCGACCCCCGACCCGGTGTAGGGAATGCCGAGGATATCGAGCAGGCCCTGTATCCGGCCATCCTCGCCCCACGTGCCGTGGAGCGCGTTGAAGACGACCGCGGGTTTGAGGTTGCGCAGGACGGTGTCTATATCGCGTCCCATGTCGACCTTCGTCACGGCGGTGTAGCCACCCTTTATGAGCGCCTCGGCGATGAGTCCGCCCGACTGGAGGCTGATCTCGCGCTCGTCCGAAAGGCCGCCCATCACTACCGCGATCCGGGTGTTCTTCGTCAGTTTCATATCGTCAACTCCTTCACTGCCAGAATTTCACTTCGGGTTCGAGCCGGACGCCGTGCCGTTTCTCGACCCGCGCCGCCGCCTCTTCGCGGAGCGCCACGAATTCGGCCGAGCGCGCTTTGCCTTTGTTCACCACGATGTTCGCATGCCTTTCGTAGAGCGCGGCATCGCCCACCGCGAGCCCCTTGCACCCCGCCTCCTCGAGCAGTTTTCCCGCCGAAGCGCCGGCGGGATTCCTGAAGAGCGATCCGGCCGACGGGTACGGTATGGAGATCCGTTCCTTCATGAAACCGCGTATCCGTTCCTTTATCTTCGCGGTCGTGTCCTTCCTGAGGATGAGTTCGGCGGCAAGCAGGATGTAGGGCGGTTCGGGCATATCGAGGATGCGGCGGTAGGCGAAGCGCGGGGAGGCGGTCAGCACGCTCCCTTCCTTCACATAGACCACCTTCCGGACGATCCCTTCCCACGAGTGGCCCTTCGGCGCGGCGTTGCCGACGATGGCGCCGCCGACGGTGCCGGGAATGCCCGCCATGAATTCAAGGCCCGTGAGTCCGTTGGCGATAAGATAATCGATGAGCGGAGCCACGCGGAGCCACGCCGGCATCGAGACGGCGACCTGACGGCTGTCGATGTCCTCGGTGGAACTGCGGCCCTCGAGCAGAGCGAGCGTGATCACCGGCTTGCGGACCGCCCCGGCGATGACATTCGAGCCGCCGCCGAGCAGATGGTAGTCGCGCTCCAGCACCGTGAAGCGGACCACATCGTCGACCGACTCGGGGAAATAGAGATCGCACACCGCGTCCTGCGGCCGTATCGTGAGAAATTTGGTGAGCGTGGCGCGCTTCCTCAGTTTCATCACTTCTCCAACAGGCCGAACAGGTCGTTCACATCGCCCGCCCCCGCCGTGATGACGGCGCGAGCCCAGTCGAGCGCACCCGACGAGAGGAAGACCGCCGCCTCGCCGACATTCTCGCAGTAATAGGCGGTGTTCATGCCGCCTTTCTTGAGCAGATCGTAGAGATCGCGGGCATCCTTGACCCCCTTGGCTTCGCCCGCGGCGAACACCGGTAGGATGATGACGGCGGGCGCCCCCTTGAGCACCTTCGCGAACTCGGCGAAGAACCGGTCGAACCGGGTGTGGCGGTGCGGCTGGAACACCAGCAGATAGCGGCCGTACTGCGCCGTGGCGCGGTCCATCACCGCCTGCACCTCCGAGGGATGGTGGGCGTAATCGTCGATGAGAATGATGTCGCGCCAGGCCCCCTTCTTCTCGAAACGGCGCTCGACGGAGGGGAGGTTCATCCAGAAACCGGCGTCGACCGGTTCGAACTCCTGATGCAGTTCGCGGATATGGGTGTAGGCGGCGAGCAGCGCCGCGGCGCGGTTCTGTATGAGATACGCGGGGTCGTTGGCCGAACCGATATCGCTCTTCACGCCGTGGAACTCAAGGGCCCAGCGGCCCGTTTCGCAGGTGAACTTGCAGTCGCGGCCGCCGAGAACCGGTTTTTTCGCGGCGACCTCGGCGCGCGTCGGAAAGGTCAGCCCGCCGAAATCCTCGAACAGCCGGTCGGATAAGGGATAACCGCGCCCGATGACGAAGCGCCGGTGGCCGACCAGCGTCAGATATTCGCGGAAACGGCGGAGCATATCGGCGTCGGTCGCATAATGGTCGACATGTTCGTGTTCGAGGTTGGTGATGACCAGCACCTTCGGCCGCAGGCGGAAGATGGAGCCGTCCGATTCATCCAGTTCGACCACCCACGGTTCGCCCGCCGTCACGGCGTTCACGCCGCCCGATTTGCCGCCGGTGTAGAGCGAAGCGTCGACGCGGAATTGCTTGAGCAACTGCCACGTAAGCCACGTGGTCGAGGTCTTGCCGTGCGCTCCGGCGATGCCGATGACGGTGGAGGGAGAAAGCAGCTCGGCGAGGAATTCCCCCCGCGTCAGCACCGGGATGCGGCACACCTGCTTCGCCGCGACCACTTCGGGTTCGGTCTCGCAGACCGCCGAGGAGCGGACAAGCACGTCGGCGTGGTCAAGATGGGCCGGGTCGTGACCCGTCATGACCGTTATCCGGCGTTTCGCCAGCATATCGAGATAGGAGGTGCGCCGCGCGTCGCAGCCGCTGACGGTGTGCCCCAGCGCCTTGGCGATAAGCATCAGACCGCTCACGCCGCTGCCGCCCGCTCCCATGAAATGTATCCTCATGCGCCCCCTCCCCCGAGATCGGCGAGTATCGCGTCGGCGATCGCTTCATCGGCGCGAGTCCCCGCCGAAGCGCCCATACGGGCTTGCCATGCGGCGCGGTCACCGCATATCTCTTCAAGCAGCGCGGCGAGTTTCGCCCCCTTTTCGGAGAGCGGCCCCGCGTCCTCGACGATGAATCCGCCACCCTGTTCGACCGCCGAACGGGCGTTGTAGTATTGATGATTGTCGGCGGCGTGCGGAAAGGGCACATAGATGGCCGGTTTCCGGAGTGCGGTCAACTCGGCGATGGTGGTCGCCCCGGCGCGACAGACGATGATATCGGCCGCCTTGTACCAGCCGCCGACATCGCGCACGAAAGGCTGAACCTCCGCCTCGACGCCTGCCGCCGCATAATGGCCGCGCACCGCGGCGAGCTCTTTCTCTCCCGTCTGATGAATGATATGGAACCGGTCGGCGACGGCGGGATGGGCCGTCACGAGTTCCATCATCAGTCCGTTGAGCGACGAGGCCCCCTGTGAGCCGCCGAAGACGGCGAGGACCGGCCGGTCGGTATCGAGCCGTCTGCGGGGCGCGCCGATCACCTCGCGCCGCACCGGATTGCCGGTGAGCAGTGTGCGGTCATCGGGGAACCGTCCCGCGACATCGGGGAAACTCATGCATATGCGGTCGGCGAAGCGGCCGACGATGCGGTTGGTGATGCCCGGTATCGAGTTCTGCTCCATGACAAAGACCCTGCGGCCGCGCAGTTTCGCCGCGAGCGCCGCCGGACCCGCCGCGAAGCCGCCGAGCGACACCACCGCGTCGGCGCGGTGTTTCCCGATGATGCGCAGCGACTGGAAAAGCGCGTAGGGCAGCAGCAGCAGGTTCTTCAGCGTCGCGACGAGGTTCTTTCCCTTCAGACCGCCGACGGTGATGAACTCGAGCGGGAAGCCGCGCGCCGGCAGTTCCTTTTCCTCAAGCCCGCCGCGCGTCCCGATGAAGGCCACCGTGACGCCGCGTTCCCGCAGGACCTCGGCGACGGCGATGCCGGGGAAAAGATGGCCGCCCGTTTTGCCGCCCGCGATAAGGATGTTCTTTCCCGCCGTCATTCCTTCCTCACTGATACTGCGACCGGCTGTCGGTCACCACGACATTGAGCAGAAAACCTATCATGAGACACGACGAAAGCAGCGACGAGCCGCCGTAACTGATAAAGGGGAGCGGCACCCCCTTGTTCGGAAGCGTCGAAGTGACCACGCCCAGATTGATCGCCGCCTGTATCCCGAGCAGCAGCACGATGCCCGACGACAGGTAGAGGGCGAACGGATCGCCGCGCGACAGCGCGAAATAGACCCCCATCACGAACAGGGTCATGAAGGCGGCCACCAGCGCCGTAGCGCCGACGAACCCGAACTCTTCGCCGACGATGGCGAAAATGAAATCGGTCGACGCCTCGGGCAGGTAGCGGAGTTTCCGCTGACTGTTGCCGAAGCCTACCCCGGTCGGGCCGCCGCGGCCGAGCGCTATTTCGGACTGGACCTGCTGATAGCCCTGCGCCTGTTTGTATTTCCACGGATCGCGCCACACCTTGATGCGCTCGAGCCGGTAGGGCTTCATGAGTATCAGTATCGTCACCACCAAGAGCGACAGAGCGATGAGCGCCGCGAAGTATTTGAACCGCATACCGCCCATGAGCAGGAGCGTGATGGCCGTCGCGAAGATGATGAGCGCCGTGCCGAGATCCTCGACCGCGATGACCACCACGATAGCCGACACCAGCCCGAAGGGATAGATAAGTTCCTGAAAAATGCCCATCCGTTCGCGCTTGTTGCAGATGACCTCGGCGAGATAGAAAATGACGACGAGTTTCGCGAATTCGGAAGGCTGCAGCATCATGAAGTGAAGATTGATCCAGCGGGTCGAACCGTTCACTTCGGTCCCGATGACGAACGTGGCCAGCAGCAGCAGGATGATGAACAGGAGCAGATACTTTATCCAACTGCGGACCACCTCCACGTTCATGAGATAGGCGGCGACGAACCCGATCCCCGCGAAGCAGAGATTGAGTATCTGGCCGCGCAGTATCGAGAAGACCTGCGCGTCGGGACGGCTCACGACGAAGACCTTGATATTGAAGACCATGACCATGCCGAACATCACCAGCAGGAAGAACAGTCCGAAGTAGAATTTCACCGAACGCGGCATCTCCTCAGCCCTCTACCCGCTTTTTCAATTCCGTCACCTTCTTCACAAAGTCGTCGCCACGCTTCTTATAGTTCTCGTACATATCGAAACTCGAACAGGCGGGCGAGAACAGGACGGTTCCCTCTCCCGCCGCCAGCCGGTGCGCCCGCTCCACCGCGTCGGCCATCGACGCGGCCGCCTCGAGCGGCGCGAAACCGGCGAAATCGGCCAGTATCTGGGGCGCCGCCTGCCCCATCACCACCACGCCGCGGCATTTCCGTTCCGCCAGCTCGCGCAGCGGCCGGTAACTGCCCCCCTTGTCGACCCCGCCGAGGATAAGCACGACCGAACGGTCGCCGTATCCGGCCAGCGACTTCTCCACCGCGCCGACGTTGGTCCCTTTCGAGTCGTCGATGAACTCGACCTCCCCGATGATCCCGGCGGGGGCCATCCGGTGCGGCAGCGGACGGAAGGCGTAGGCGGCGTCGGCCATGAGCGCCGGTTTTTTCATGAAAGGGGCGGCCGCGAGCATCGCCGCCTGCAGATTCTCGACATTATGTTCGCCGCGCAAAGCGGTCCTTTGCATATCCACGGCGATACCGTCGCACGAAACGGTATGCCCGTTCCACGGCGCATCGCTCTTCCCCGCAGCCGAAAAATAACGGGCGCGGCGCGGGACCGCCGCCATCGCCGCGCAGAGCGGCGCATCGCCGCCGTTGATCACGATGAAGCCCTCCTCCTTCGCGAGCCGTCCGAGATCCGCTTTTGTCTGGAGGTACTGTTCGTAACTCTCGTAGCGGTCGAGATGGTCGGGACTCACGTTGAGGATCAGCGCCGCATCGGGGTGAAGGGAACGAAGTGTCTCTATCTGGAAACTCGATATCTCGATCACGAAGAACTCATACCCTTTCCCGACGAACGATATGAGCGGCGCGCCGATGTTGCCGGTCAGCGCGCTCCTGCGGCCGTCGGCGAGCAGCATCTCGTGGATGAGCGTCACGGTGGTGCTCTTGCCGTTGGTGCCGGTCACCGCGATCACCTTCTCTCCCGCGATGAACCGCGCCGCCACCTCCATCTCGCCGGCGATATCGACACCGCGCGCGGAGGCCGCCGCGACCAGCGGATGGGTCTGCGGCACGCCGGGGCTGATGACCAGCAGATCGAGTTCTTCCGGCAATGCGCCGCCGCCCAGCGTCGCGAAGCCCGCGCCCGCCGCGGCCAGTTTCGCCGGGCTGTCGTCGTGAACGACGACCGTCCAATTCTTCGCGGCGAGGAACTTCGCCGTTTCGATGCCCGATATGCCCAGACCGAGTATGAGCGCCGTACTCATCGCGTTACCTCACCTTGATGGTCGCGATCGAAAGGAGCGCGAGCAGAAGCGACAGTATCCAGAAACGGACGATCAGTTTCGGTTCGGTGGCGTTGCCGCCCAGTTCGAAGTGGTGGTGTATCGGCGCCATGCGGAAGATGCGGCGGCCGGTCGTCTTGAAGAAGGCGACCTGCAGAATGACCGAAAGCGCCTCGACGACGAACAGGCCGTTGAACAGCAGCGACAGAAGTTCGGTCTTGGTGACCACCGTGAAGGCGCCGATCATCGCGCCGAGCGCAAGCGACCCGGTGTCGCCCATGAAGATCGACGCGGGATAACTGTTGAACCACAGGAACGCGAGCGCCGCGCCGATGGTGGCGCCGCCGATGATGGCCAGTTCGCCCGCGCCGCGGACCAGCGGCATGTGGAGGTAGTTGGCGAACGCCGCGTGACCGACCAGATACACGACGACCATCAGCAGTACCATCGATATCATCGTCGGAACGATGGCGAGCCCGTCCATGCCGTCGGTCAGATTGAGCGCGTTGCTGGTCGCGACGATCACCAGTACGCCGAAGGGTATGTAGCCCCAGCCGATGTCGAAGGTGAGTTGCTTGAATATCGGCACCACCAGCGTCGGATCGAAGCCTTTGTGATAATAGAGCAGCAGCATGAAGGCGGTCGCGAACACCACCTGCAGCAGGAACTTCCAGCGCGAGGCGAGGCCGTTCGGGTTCTTCTTCGACACCTTCAGCCAATCGTCGAGATAGCCGATGATGCCGAACAGGACGATCAGCAGCGTCATCGCCTGCACCCAGAAATTCTTGAGGAAATCGGTCCAGAGCAGAATGTTGACCAGCACCGACAGCAGGATGACCACTCCCCCCATCGCCGGCGTCCCGGCCTTTGCCAGATGGGCCTGCGGACCGTCGGTCCGTATCGCCTGTTCCAGTTTGATGCGCTTGAGATAGGCGATGAAACGGGGATAGACGATAAGCGATAGTATGAAGCCGGTGAAGACCGCCATGAAGGTGCGGAACGTGATGTAGTTGAGCACGTTCAGTTGCGGCACCGACTGCAGGTACCAGAGTTTGAGGTAAAGCAGCATCTCAATGACCTCCCGTCTTATCGAAGAGCGATTCCAATTGGTTGCGCCGCGACCCCTTTAGTAGGAATCGCCCGCGCGACGGCAACGCCGCCGCCAGTTCACCCATAGAGCCGAAAAAGGCGACCCGTTCATCATCCATGAATTCATCGCGGATCTTTTCGAACTCCTCACCTATCAAAAAACTCTTGTTTACTACTGTAAGGGTTTTGATATATTTTACAAGTTCTCTGTGAAATTTTTCCGCAAATCTACCGAGTTCGGCCATATCACCGAGCACCAGATAACGACCGTCGGCCGCTCCGGCGCCCCCCTTTCTGACGAAATTATCTATTGATCTCAACATGCTATCGGGGTTTGCGTTGTAACAGTCGGCCACCACGAAACGGTCTCCCATGATCACCTCTTCTCCCCGATATTTCGGGAGGTTCAGTCCCTTGAAGACCTCGAAGAGCGGCTCGGGTGAAACGACGCCCGGCAACACGAGCGCGGCGGCGGCGGCGAAATTCTGTACCATATAGTCGGGCAGGTCGGGCATCTGCGCGATATATTCATGGCCCTGCCACCGCATCACGATGTGGCCGTCATCGGCGCCCCGTACGGTGAGATCAGTCTCTTTTCCTGCGGTCGAATAGGTCGTCGCGGCGCGCCCGGGATGGGCGTTGAGCCACCGCGCGATGTAGGGATCGTCGATGTCGGCGGCGACCCGTCCGCGCGAATGGTCGAATATCTCGAGTTTCGCCGCGGCGAGCGCGTCGCGCGAATCGAAATTGCCGATGTGGGCGAAACCGATATTGGTGATGAGCGCCGCGTCGGGGTCGGCCGCGGCGCACAGATGCGCGATCTCTCCGGCGTGGTTCATCCCCATCTCGAGCACGATGAATTCGCGGTCGGCGGGCGCGTTGAGCAATGTCAGCGGCAGGCCGAGATGGTTATTGAGATTGCCGCTGGTGCCGTGGACGCTTTTGCCGCAGAGCGCAAGCATCCGCGCGGCGAATTCACGCGTCGTGGTCTTGCCCGACGAACCGGTGATCGCGAACACTTTCGCAGGGAGCGTGTCGCGCCGCAGTCGCGCCAGCACCGCGAGGAATCGCGCCACATCGGCGACCTGCGCATAACCCGCGATCACCAGCGGTTCGCTGCCGACACAGAACACGCCCTGCGCCGCGAGCGCCGCGACGAAGGAGTGGCCGTCGACCTTTTCTCCCTTGAAGGCGCAGAAAATATCGCCGGGCCGCGCCGTGCGACTGTCGATCGTGACCGCGCCGAATACCGCGTTGTCGACGCGCGCTTTCGCGCCGCAGCGCGCGAGCGCCTCGTTCACCATCGTGTGAGCCAACATATTACTGTTCTCCCAAATGTCTGCGTATCTCTTCGTGATCCGAAAAGTGCCGCTTCTCGGTCCCGACGATCTGGTAATCCTCGGCCCCTTTCCCCGCGACGATGACGACATCCTCGTCACGCATCAGCGTTATCGCCCGTTCTATCGCGGCGCTGCGGTCGGGGATGACTTCAACCCCCTCTTTTCGCGCGATGCCGCCGGTGATGTCGGCGATGATCGCGTCGGGCTTTTCGGTGCGCGGATTATCGGAGGTGACGATGACGGTATCGGCGTACTTTGACGCCACCGCCCCCATGAGCGGCCGTTTCCCTTTGTCGCGGTCGCCGCCCGCGCCGAACACAACGATGAGCCGCCCTTCGCCGCCGAATTCCTTTGCCGCCGCGAGCACCTTTTCCAGCGCGTCGGGCGAATGGGCGTAGTCGACGAAAATGCGCCCCCGCTTCCCCACCCGTTCCATGCGGCCCGGCACGACGGCCCCTTCGGCCAGCACGGCTGCCTGCGCCGGTTCGAGCCACGGCGACACGGCAAGCAGGGCGCCGAGCAGGTTCGAGATGTTGAAGCGGCCCGGCAGATCGAGCCGCGCCGCGATGTCGTCCCCGCGGTAGGACAGCAGCAGTTCATAGCCCGCGCCGCGCGTCGTCATCCGCTTCACCCACAGATCGGCGCTTCGATCGGTCAGCGAGAAAGTGGCGATCGGCCGCTTGCCGTCGAGCAGACGCATCAGTTCGCGGCCTTTCAGATCGTCAAGGTTCAGCACCGCCAGCCCGCCGTCGCGGAGATATTCGTCGAAGAGCCGTTTCTTCGCGGCGAAGTAGGCGTCGTCGGTCTTGTGATAGTCGAGATGGTCCCGCGTGAAGTTGGTGAAGACCGCCGCGTCGAATTGCGTCCCGGCGATCCGCTCCTGATCGAGCGCATGCGACGACACCTCGCTCACCACGAACCGCACGCCGTCGCGGCGCATCGCGGCGAGCGTCCGGTACCACGTCCACGGGAACGGAGTGGTGTTCTCGGACGGCACGGTGCGACCGTTCCAGCGACAGCCGAGCGTCCCGATGAGCCCGGTCGGCGACAGCCCCGACAGTATTTTCTCGATGATATGCGTCATCGTGGTCTTGCCGTTGGTCCCGGTCACGCCGAGGAAGAGCAGATCCTTCTGCGGATCGCCGTAGACGACCGGCGAAACGGCGCGCAGCGTCTCGTGGATGTCGGTCACGCGCACATAGCCGGGCAGGTCGAGTTCGCGCATGCCGAAGGCGGCGGCGGCCCCCGCATCGAGCGCCTGTCCGATGAAATCGTGGCCGTCCGCCTTCTCCCCCGGCACCGCAAAGAAAAGGGAACCGGGCGTCACCCGGCGGCTGTCGACCGCGATATCGCGCACCTCGATATCGTCGTCGGGCGCATGGTCCGCCGTTATCGCGTAGGCTATGCGCCGCTTGATCTCGGTAAGTCGCATCACTCCTCCTCCCCTGCCGGCTCCGCTTCCCCTTTTTCCTCTTCGCTCTCTATGAGTACCGAGGTGCCGTACGGGACCACCGTCCCCGACGCCGGCGCCTGCCTTCTGACGATCCCCGACGCCGGGCCCGACACCACCACATCCAGCCCCGCCTGATTGGCGGTGTAGACCGCGCGGCTCACCGCGGCTCCTTCGATGGCCGGCACCGTCACCACGTCGACCGGCGTCGCCTCCTTCCCTTCGAGGCTTCCTTCGATGGGGGCGCTCGCCTCTTCGACCGCCAGTTCCGGGATCGGCGCTATCTCTTTCGCCTCCTTTTCCACGTAGACGCCGAACAGCGGCAGCGTCCGTTTCGCGATCTCGCGGAACACCGGCGCCGCGACCGTCCCGCCGTACTCCTTACCCTGCGGTTCGTCGATGACCACCATCATCACCAGTTTCGGATTGTCGGAGGGGACCGCGCCGATAAAGGAGCAGACCACCTCGTCCCAACTGTATTTCCTCTTCTGCGGATCGTACTTCTGGCTGGTGCCGGTCTTGCCGCCGACCTTGACCCCCTTGAGCGCCGCCTGCAGAGCGGTCCCCTTCGAGACAACGGTATCCATCATGCCGATCATCTTCTTGTCCACATTATATCTGAACTCGAGCCGCGTGAGCGACGGCACCGTTTCATAGAGCAGGCGACCGCCGACCGGATCTATCACGCGGTCGATGATCGTGGGCTGCCACAGCACGCCGCCGTTATAGAGAACCGCCAGCGCACGGACCATCTGCACCATGTTGACCGACAAGCCCTGACCGAAACTGAGATTCGCCTTGTCTATCGGGTACCATTTCTTGTAGTGCCGCAGATCGCGCGCCGATTCGCCCGGCAGTTGGAGTCCCGACCGTTTGCCGAAACCGAACAGACCGAAATAGTCGTACAGTTTCTCCGAAGCGAGACGGTCGACGATCTGCACCGTGCCGATGTTCGACGAATGGACCACGACCTCCTCGAGCGTCATGAGCCCCTTGCCGTGGGTATCGTGGATGGTCCGGCCGCCGAACCGGAACGCGCCGTGATGACCGTCGAACAGTTCCCCCGGCCGCACGAGGTTCTCGTTCATCGCGGCCAGAATGGAGAATATCTTCATGGTCGATCCGGGCTCGAACAGGTCGGCCACGGTATGGTTGCGCCGCTTCTCGAGGGGATAATGGCGATAATCCTCGGGATGGAAACTGGGGTTGTTGGCCATCGCGAGCAGGCGGCCGCTCGCCGGATCCATCACCACCACCCCGCCCCACTTCGCCTTGGTCTTCTCGACCATCCGGTCGAGTTCCTCCTCGACGATCGCCTGTATCGCCGCGTCTATCGTCAGGTAGAGATCTCCCGCCTGCTGGCCGCCGACCTCCTTGTCGATCTCGAGCGCCCCTTCGCCGCTGCCCGGGATATAGAGCCGGCGTATCTTGAGTTCGCCGCCCGAAAGGTGTTTGTTGAGCGACATCTCGAGCCCGCCCAGCCCTTCCCCGTCGTGCTGCGAAACCCAGCCGAGCACGTTGGCGAGCAGTTTCCCCTGCGGGTATATCCGCTTGAAACCGTCGACGAAGATGACATAGTTGAGATCGGCCACCAGTTGAGCGAGCCGTTTGCGGTCGTTCTCGTCGGACCCCGCCTCGCCGCGACGGCGTTCGAGTTCACGGAGCCGCCCCAGCGCCTTCTCCCGCGTCTCCTGGATCTGACGGACCGTCTCGTAGGCGACATCCTTCTTGAGATAGCGGAAATTCCCCTTCCGTTCGAGCGTCCGCAACACCTTCTGCTCGTCGATCCCCGCCGCCTTCGCGACGATCGCCGCGATCCCCTTCTTGTCCCTGATGCCGTTGGGATCGACCGCGAGATCCACGCGCGGCTCCGATATCGCGAGCACCTCGCCGTTGCGGTCGTAGATCGCGCCGCGCCGCGCCTTTACCGTCTTGACTATCTCGGAGGCGGAGGAATAGCGGTCGAGTTCCTCGTGCCGAAGTATCTGGATGCCGTATATTCTATAGAGAACAACGAGAAAGAAGACGAGTACGAGCGCCGCAATGACGCCGAATATCCGCTTTTCCCGTTTCATAGAGACACATCAGTTTATCAGGAGTCTATCCTTCGTTGCCGGTCGCAGATGCAGCTCGCCCGCCCGTTTGATGAGCGACGGGGCCGATATAAGCCGGAGATACTGTGTTTCGAGTTCGGTCTTGCGGAAGTTGTCGAAACGCATCGCGTCGGCCGACGAACTGACCTGTACGAGCTGCGCGTTGCGGTAACTCTTGAGATAGGAATCGACCGTCAGGAACATCGCCAGCGCCACGACCACCGCCGTGAACAGCAGCACCCCCGGCGAGAACAGTTCCAGTTTGCCGCGCACCTTCCGCATCTCGAGGATCACCGGCGCCGCCGCTTCCCGTTTTCCCCGTACCTGTGCTATACCCGACATGCAACACCCCCGTTATCTATTCAGTTCTTGATGAGCACTCTGAGCTTTGCGCTGCGCGACCGCGGATTGACCTCGACCTCGGCCGGCTCGGGCGCGACCGCTTTGACGATCGTCACCGGCCGCGGCAGGCTGTCGGCGAACGGTTCGGGCAGCGGCATCTGCTGACGGCGATCGGTGAAGAAATGTTTCACCAACCGGTCCTCGAGCGAATGGAAGGTGATGACGCCGAGCACCCCCTCGGGCGACAGCGACAGATAGGCCCGCTCCAGCATCCGCTCGACCTCCGCCAGTTCCTCGTTGACCGCGATGCGCAGCGCCATGAAACTCTGCGTCGCCGGATCGATGCGCCCCGCCTTGAACCGTTTGGCCGCCACTATCGCGTCGTGGAATTCTTTGGTCGTGGTGCGCCCGGCCGCCGCCGCTTTTTTAAGCGCCTTGGCGACCGTCTTCGACTCGCGCTCCTCGCCGAATCGCGAAAGTATCTCCTGAAGTTCGGCCTCGGTCGAACGCCTGATGAGATCGAGCGCCGTCATGCCGCGGGTGGCGTCCATCCGCATATCGAGCGGGCCGTCGCCCTTGAAACCGAAGCCGCGTTCCGGATCGTCCAGTTGAAAACTGCTCACGCCGAGGTCGGCGAAGATGAAGTCGGCCTTACGCAGTTTCAAGAGAAAAAGTATCTTATCCACTTCGCCGGCGCGGCCGTGCACCACGGTGACCCGCTCCATCCCGGCGAACTTCTCCTTGAGCCGGTCCACCGCCGCGCGGTCGCGATCGATGAGCACCAGACGCGCCGCCGGATAACGCCGCGCGATCTGTTCGGCGTGCCCGCCGCCGCCCGCCGTCAAGTCGACGTATACCGACAGCCGTTCAGGTGCCGTCCGTGCGAACTCAGCGAGAAGCACGGGCCGGTGGCCGCGGTATAATGTCGACATGTGGCTACTCCTTCGCTTCGCTGTTTTTCGCCTTGTTGAGGATATCGTAGATCTGCTCGAAGACCGCCGGTTCTATCGTTTCGCTCTTTTCCAGCGCATCCTTCGCCCACACCTCGATGTGGTCGATGCAGCCGAGGAGGACCAGCTCCTTGTCGATGTGGGCATGCTCCATGAGATGGCGCGGTATCCGTATACGGTTCTGGGTGTCGAGTTCGACCGGTTCGGCCGTCGAAACATACCAGCGGATGAAATGGTCGCGCAGTTTCCCCTCCGGGAAGGCGCGCTTGATCAGTTCGACGCGGGCATCCCAGCCGGCGGGCGAGTAGAGTTCGAGGAACTTCGCCTCGGGGCTGAGGCCCCGGGCCGCCATGAGCGTCTCCTCGCGCTTGAGGTCGAGCGGCGCGAACCAGTGGGCCGGAAAGGGAACACGCCCCTTCATATCCACCTTGTATTGATTGCGGCCCTGAAAGTGACGCTTCGTGTCCATTCGTTACCACCTGATAGCTCTCAGACACCACAATCTACCACAACAAGACCGGAATGCAAGAAAAAACTCAAGATTTTTTCATCCACGCCTCTTCTTGTTTGGCTTTTGGGGTCAGGGCATGTTTATTAAAGTCAAGCCAAGCTTTTTCTTTCGCTCTTTCTGGCAATCCTTACCGATGGTGTTATATTACCTAAGATTTATGGGCGGGGATGCTTGAAAGTGAATTACAACATCACCTACAACCTCGACCGGCAGTTGGAAAGCATCGTCCGCCCCGACGGCACGACCATCGGCATGGTATATGACATCTACAAGGAGTACGAGGACCCGGAAAGAACCTACAGCGGCAAACTCATGAAGATCAGCGTTCCCGGCCGTGGCGACATTTCTCTCACCTACGAAACAACCGGCGGCAAGAAACTCGACACCATCCTCACCCCCGAGGGCAACGGACTGACCTACGACTACACCGGGGCGCTCCTCGCGACCGAATCGTGGAGCGGCGAAGTGACCGGGACCGTGGGCCGCACCTACAACAACG
>CALMRE010000191.1 GCA_937871295.1 uncultured bacterium
GTGCAGGTGAGCATATTGTCCTACACCTATGATCGATTTTGGGGATTATTACAAATCGGTCTTATAGCTGACGCCGAAAACATGCGCGGCCTTCTTCAAGTAGGTCTGATCACAGGCGCAGAGAGGTCCTTTATAGGATTGGGTCAAGTGGGTGTTGCCAATCTTGCCGGACACTCAAAGAGAGACCCTGCGGGGGCTTCCTTCATCGGTCTTTTTCAAATTGGGTTAGTGAACTTCACAACAGATCTCGAGAAATCGATCGCCATACAGATCTCGGCGATATTCTCTGCCTCAACAACTCATTATGGCCTTGAGATCGGGCCGGGGAATGTCTGTAAGAAGGAGATGTTTGGTGCGCAGATCGGCATTTACAATCGCGCCGTGATCATGCGAGGGGTTCAGATCGGGATATACAATCAGGCCGATGAACTATATGGAGTGCAAATCGGTCTTATCAATAAGGCCGGGAATGGTATGCTTCCGTATTTTCCCGTCTTCAATGTGGGATGGTGAGCTTTTTCGCATGCGGAACCAGTCCTCAATATTCAAGATTTTGCCCGACGGAACGCTCTGAACATTAATCATTTATCAAGGAGGGCGTCCCGATGGGACGCCCCTACCAGCCGGAATGAAAAAACTCCGCCGACTTGACTTTGGCGCCGGTCGGTGTCAATACTGCGGACATGAGAATTGTGGACGGCGAGGCGATCGTTTCGGCTCTCGAGCGGTTGCTCCGTGAGATCAATACCGACCCGCCCTCACTGCGCGGCGTCACCTTCTGCGACCCGGCCCTGACCGGCGTCGAACGGGAACTAGCCTGCATCCTCGACGAGAACCTCCGCATCGCCCGCGAAGAGCAGCGGCCGCTCTGTCAGGACTGCGGCATGGTCCATATCTATATAAGGAAAGGGAAGTTCGTCTCCTTCTCGGGGGCGAGTACCCTCCAGCCGCTCATCGACGAGGCGGTGCGCCGCGCTTACAAAGAGGGAGGTCTGCGGCTCTCGACGGTCGCCGACCCGTTCGAGCGGAAGAACACCGGCGACAATACCCCGGCCCTTGTCCATATAGAAGAGATAGACGGCGCCGACCTCGAACTCACCGTCATGGTGAAGGGCGGCGGCTCGGAGAATGTTTCCCGCGTTGCGATGCTGGCCCCTTCGGCGGGCCGCGCGGGTGTGGCCGACCTCGTCCTATCGGTACTGCGCGACGCCGGCGGTGCCGGATGCCCGCCGTACATCGTCGGGGTGGGGGTCGGCGGCAGTTTCGACACGGTGGCGCTCCGTGCCAAAGAAGCGCTTCTTTTCGACAGCGACGACGACCCGGAACTGCGCGAACTCATCACGGCGCGGCTCCCCGAACTCGGCTACGGCATTCTCGGTTTCCCCGGCGTGAAGCCGGTGAGCGCCCTCCGGGCGCGGAAAGCGCCGACCCATATCTCCATGCTGCCGGTGGCGGTACTCCTCAACTGCCACAGCTTCCGGCGCGGAAGTGTGTCGTTGTGAATACTATCGCCTGCACCGATATCGCGAAACTGCGGAGTGTTCCGGCCGGGACGCTGACGGCGCTTGAGGGCGATATCCTGACGCTTCGAGACCGGTCCCTGGCACGGCTGGCCGAACTGAAAAAGAACGGTGAGCCGCTTCCCGTCGACCTGACGGGGCGCATTATCTTCTTTGCCGGGCCGACGCCCGGTTTCGCCGATGGCCACGGGTCGGTCGGGCCGACGACCAGCCGCCGGATGACCGCGTATCTGCCGCTTCTTGCCGATCTGGGCGTTGTTGCGCTCATCGGCAAAGGGCCGCTCGACAAGGCGGCGCTCGATCTACTCGCGGCGCACCGTATACTTTACCTGCAGGCGGCGGGTGGGGCCGGGGCATTCTATGGAAAGAGGATTACATCAATAAAGTCGGTTGCTTTTCAGGAACTTGGGTCCGAAGGCGTGTTTGAGTTGACAGTGTACGATTTTATTGTAATGATGTCGCTCGACGGCAGAGGTGCCGCGTACCTATAAACCGGTGAAAGGAGATACCGCTCATGACGGAAAAGAAGGTCAAGGAGGAACTTTTCGAGAATGCCAAGTGCACCCTGCACATCATCCCCGAGTACTGCAAGGGGTGTGCGGTGTGCATCGAATTCTGCCCGGTCAAGGCGTTGTCGCTCGACAAGAAGCGGCTGGTCGTGACGGCCAGCGCGATGGATAAGTGCATCGCCTGCGGGTTCTGCGAGATGCGCTGTCCCGATTTCGCCATCTACATCGACAAAAAAGAAAAAGATAAAAAGTGAGGAGCAGGTCATGAGCGAAGCAAAATACACATTCGTGCAGGGGAACACCGCCTGCGCCGAGGGGGCGCTCTACGCCGGCTGCGACTTTTTCGGCGGCTATCCCATCACCCCCTCGACCGAGGTGGCGGAACACATGTCCGATATGCTGCCGCGGCGCGGCGGCAAATTCATCCAGATGGAGGACGAGATCGCGTCGCTCGGCGCGGTGATCGGCGCGGCGCTCGCCGGTTCCAAGGCGATGACCGCGACCTCCGGCCCCGGCTTCTCGCTGATGCAGGAACTCATCGGGTACGCCTGCATCGCCGAGGTCCCCTGCGTCATCGTCGATGTCATGCGCGGCGGACCGTCTACGGGACTCCCGACCTCGCCGGCCCAGTCGGACCTCCTGCAGGCCAAATGGGGGACCCACGGCGACCATCCGGCGATCGCCCTCATCCCCAATTCGGTCGAGGAGATGTTCACCGAAACGGTGCGCGCCTTCAATATCGCCGAATACTTCCGGACGCCGGTCATCATCCTCGGCGACGAGATCATCGGCCATATGCGCGAAAAGATCCGGATCCCGGCGCCCGGCGAACTCGAGGTCATCAACCGCAAACTGCCCGACGGCGACGGCGTCTGTCGCCTGCCCTACCGCGCCGACGGCAAGAACCCCGCCTGCCTGCCGAATTTCGGTAAAGGGCGGTTCCATGTCACGGGGCTCAACCATGACGGCTCCGGCTTCCCGACGATGGATCCGAGCATCGTGCAGGGTTCCAACGCCCGCATCATCGACAAGGTCTACCACCAGCGCGAACTGATCGATAAGGTCGAGAAGATACAGTGCGACGACGCCGAGATACTTTTCCTCGCGGTCGGCAGCGCGGCGCGCGCCGCCGAAGAGGCGGTCGCGGTGCTTCGGTCGCAGGGGGTCCGCGCCGGCCTGTTCCGTCCCGTCACGCTGTGGCCCTTCCCGAAAAAGGAGTTCCGCGCGGCGGCCGAGAGGTCGAAGTTCGTGGTGGTCCCCGAGATGAACCTCGGCCAGTTGCGCACCGTCGCCGAGCGGATGATCGACGAGTCGAAACACCCGATCGTGCCGGTCAACCTCGTCAACGGGGAACCGCTCGATCCCGAGTTCATACTCGATTCGATCAAAAAATGCTGTCTGAAGTAGGAGGGCGCCATGTTCGATTATAGCACCATGCTCCGCAACGAAAAACTTCCCCATATCTGGTGTCCCGGCTGCGGTCACGGCATCGTGATGAAATCGCTGCTGCGCGCCATCGCCAAAACCGGCTGGGGGAAGGACGATATCGTGATGGTCAGCGGCATCGGCTGTGCGTCGCGCCTGCCGGGCTACGTCGATTTCAATACGCTCCACACCGCCCACGGCCGCGCCCTGTCGTTCGCCACCGGCGTCAAACTCTCCCAGCCCAAATTCCACGTCATCGTCGTGTCGGGCGACGGCGACGCGCTCGCCATCGGCGGCAATCACTTCATCCACGCCTGCCGCCGCAACATCGACCTCACGCTCATCGTCTTCAACAACGGCATCTACGGCATGACCGGCGGCCAGTACTCGCCCACTACCCCGTACGGCGACAAGGCGGCCACCGCCCCCCACGGCAATCTCGAGCCCGATTTCAATGTGGCCGATCTGGCCAAGGGGGCGGGAGCGACCTTCGTGGCGCGCGGCTCTTCCTACCATGTCCCGCAACTCGACGATTACATCTACAAAGCGCTCACCCACAAGGGCTTCTCGGTGGTCGATGTGGTCGAGGCCTGCTGGACCACCCACGGCCGCAAGCAGAAGACCAAATACAAGAACAACCTCGATATGATGAAATGGCAGCGCGACAACGCGGTGCCGCTGGCCAAGGCGCAGACCATGAGCCCCGAAGAGCTCAAGGGCAAGTTCGTCACCGGCATCCTCCACGATGTCGATCGCCCGGAGTATGTGGACCGGTATGAGGCGCTCATCGAATCTCTCAAGGGAGGCGACAAATGAAATACGAGGTCCGTTTCTCCGGCAGCGGCGGGCAGGGGGTCATCACGGCGTCGGTCATACTCGGCACGGCGGCGGCGCTCCATGACGGCAAGAACGTCATCCAGTCGCAGTCCTACGGTCCCGAGGCGCGCGGCGGCGCGACCAAGGCCGATGTCATCATCAGTGACGGTAAGATACTCTACCCCAAGGCGATACATGTCGATTATCTGGTCAGTCTCACCCAGAAGGCGGCCAACAAGTTCATCAAGACGATCAAAAAGGGCGGTACGGTCATCATCGACGGCGATTTCGTTGAACTGCCCGATTCGCCCGACTACAAGATATACCGTCTGCCGATGACCTCGAACGCGATGGCCAAGTTCAACCGCACCACGACCCTCAATGTCATCGCGGTCGGCGCCTTCGCCGAGATGGCGGGGCTGGTGAGCGCCGAGGCGATCAAAAAGGCGGTGCTTGAGAATTCGCCGAAAGGGTTCGAGGAGATGAATATCGCCTCTCTCGAACTGGGCCGCGATCTGGCGCGCGCCGCCAAAAAAGGCTGACGCCGATCATTCCGTGCCGTTACTCTTTCTTGTCATCATCTTATTTTCCGGTTGCGCGGAACACGCCGGTCCATTGACCGATGACGATGAGACCGTCGACACCTCCGTCGATGATGCGTTGACGCCGGACGCCCCTGCCTGCGATCTCGGCCTCACGCCGCCCGCCGTGCCGACACCTCCCGCCCCGGTCGACTGGGGTGTCTGTCCCGACGGGTGGAAAGCCGCCGAGGATTCGGGACATCACTATTGTCTGCCGCTGGTCGCCGCCGATTGCCCGGCAGGGACGCTGCCGGTGGTCGGGAGCGCCGATTGCGTCAAGCTATGCGAGGACTACGAGCCGCCCGACGGGGTGAGCGTCGTCGATGTCCCGGCGGGCGGGGATCTGCAAACGGCGCTGGATGCCGCACCCGACGGCGCGGTCATCCGTATCGCGGCGGGCGATTTTACTGCTCCGGTGACGCTGAACGGCCGCAAACTTACCTTTATCGGCGCCTGCCCCGGTGAAACGACGCTCGGCGGCATCACGGTCGAGGGGGGCGCGGTCACGCTCAGAGGCGTCGCGGTGCGCGATGCATCGGGCTGGGGTGTCGCGGTCGGCGGCGACGGAAGAGTGACGGCGACCCGGCTTCATATCACCGGCGGCGGTCCGGAGGCCATGGGCGCTCTTTTCCTGACCGGCACGGCCGCGGTGTCGCTTGCGGACTCTTCGATCGAAGGGACTTTGCATGTCGGTATCCGGAGCGCGGGGGAGGGGACGAAACTCGAAGCGACGCGGCTTCTGGTGCGCGGTGTCACCTCCGACGCGACGGTCGACCGCGGCAAGGGGATGGAATTCAATGACGGGACGCAGATAACGCTGAGAGAAACGCTGATAGATGTCTGCACCTACGGCGGCATCAGTCTATCGGGGGTTGACGGCGGCGCGGGAGCGGCGTTGTCGGCCGACCTGCTGGTGGTGCGCGGCACCAGATCGTCTCCCAACACCGGTAAGTGGGGCTACGGCATCGCCGCCATCGATCAGGTCGAACTGAGCCTCGCTCGGACGCTCGTGGCCGACAACCGCGCCTTCGGGATCGCGGCGATGGGGATAGAGGAGAAGCGGATCGGCACGGCCGATCTTTCCGATGTGCTGATAATCGACACGCAGGCGGCGGCGGCCGGCGACATCTATCCGCCGCGCGGGCTCGATCTCGACAATGGGATCACGGCCGAACTCGAGCGCGTCGCGGTCCTCCGCTCGGAGAATGTCGGTATGATGCTGATGGGCCCGCTGTTGGCAACGGTGCCGCTCACGGTGAGGGGGCGGGATATCACCGTCGCGGATACGGCCGCGGATCCCTTCGGTCTCATCGACGGGCAGGGGATCGTACTGCTCAATGAGACCGATGTCACGCTGGAGCGGACGCTCATCGACAACAGCCTCGCCTTCGGACTTCTCGTTTCGGTGTATGAGGAGGGCGACTACACCGCGCGGCTGACGGCGACCGACCTCACGGTGCGCGGCACCGGACCGCAGGCGATCGATCAAAGCGCCGGTATCGGCATCGGTATCTATCGCCACGCCGAAGTGGCGCTCGAACGGGTGCTCATCGAGGGCAACCGGACCGCCGGGGTGCTTGTTTACGGCGACGAGGAGGGGAGTTGCGATACGAGCTTCGCGGCGGCCGATCTCACGGTGCGGGACACCGCCGGACAGGGGGCCGACGGCGAACACGGTATCGGCATTGCCGTTCAATACGGCGCGGTCGTATCGGTGGAACGTGCACAGTTGGAGCGTAACCGCATGTATGGGGTCATGGCTTTCGGGAAAAGTTCCTGCACCCGGCCGATGCTCGAACTCACCGAGGCGCTGGTCGCCGATACCCTGCCGCGCGATTGCCTCGATCTGCCCGGCGATTGCTCCTTCGCCCCCGGCGTGCCCATAGCCCACGGCCTCGGTGTCTACAGCGGCGCGTCGGTGGTGTTGAAGCGGGTCTCGCTGTCGGGTAACGCCAGCGGTCTGGACATCTCCGGCGCAATGGTCGCGGCCGCTCCCTCCTGCGGGGCGGCGCTCTGCACCGCCTATGTCGGCAACGATACCGCGGTCAACGCGTGGGACCTGCCGGAAGGGTATGATCCCGCAACGGCGCTCGGCGCGCTGTGCGGCGAAGATAACGGAACGCTCTTTTCGGGGGATGCGGCGCCGGTGCCGGAACCGGTCGGTCCGTAGATCTAAGGATTTTCGCGGGCCCGCAGGCCGCTGACCTTATCGATGAACAGCTGGATATCGTCGTCAGAGATCGTGACCGTGCCGGTCACCTTCACCCGTTCGATCTCGTCGTCGAAGATCAGCCGGGTCTTGCGGAAGGCCCGTTTCAACTCGGTGGTGATGACCAGATCGGGATAGAGATGGTCGAGATAGTCCATGATCTCGAAGAAAACATCCAGTTCGAGTCCGAGTTTGGGCGACAGGAGCGGCGCGGTGACCTCGGTCAGGAACGGCCCTATCGCGCCGGCGAGGAATAGCTGCCGGTGCAGTTTCTCGGCGTCGCCCGCCTCGACGGCGATGAGCGCCTCGCCCAGCAACCGCTCGGCGATGGTCAGATCGCGGACGATGGTGTTGTTGCGCCGTTCGTCGCCGACCGGCGGCAGGAACACCGAACATATCGCATCGAGCCATTTATCGTGCGCCAGCGGCGCATCGCCGGCGGCGAAGGAGAGTTCGTTCATGATCTCCATGAACTTCTCGGCGATGAGCGAGGCGGTGACCACTTCCCGCAGTTCCAGCATCATTTCCGACATGGAATAACCTTCGGTCTCGACGAACTCCATCCGTTCATCGAGCGCCTCGCGGACCGTCGCCTGAAAACGGGTCTGGAACTCCTGCCGGTGTTCCGGCTGGAGTACCGGCAGCGCCTCGCGGTACCAGAGCAGGAGGTCGATGATGCCTACCAGCCGCGTGCTGAACTGGCGGGCGACATGGCGCGTGACGAGGAGCCGGTAGTCGCCGCGGGCCAGCAGGAGCGGGTTCACCGTCCGGACGCCGACCGGGTAGAGTATCCGCATCTGCTCGATGAGCGACACGAACAGGAAACGCGGGACGAAATGGGACACATTCTTGTCGACGAGGTTTATCGTATGGGTGACGATATGGTCGAATATCTTGAGTTCGTGCTTGAGGTAGCCGAACTCCTCGTCGGTCACCTTCTGCAGTATCGTGTTGAGTTCGCGGGTGATGCGGCCGAAGATCGGCCGGAGTACCGTCTGTATCGGCTCTCCCATCGTTTCCTTGGTGTTCTTGAGCAGTTGCATCGTCAGTCCGATGGAGTGGTCGAGCGTCACCCAGAATTCGCGGCCGATGTCGTGCATCGCCGATATCTCGGCCTTCTGGCGCCAGATGTAGGGGAGAAGGGCGTCACGATCGACGGCGTCCTGCGCGGCGACCGCGGCGAACGAACGGTAGTAACTCCTCAAAACAGTTTCTCCTGCGGTGTCTGCGGTTCGAGCCCGAATTTCTTGAAGGTACGCGCCGTGGCGACACGGCCGCGCGGGGTCCGGGCGATGTAGCCCATCTTCATGAGGTAGGGTTCGTAGACCTCCTCGAGCGTCCGCTTCTCTTCGCTGACCGCCGCCGCGATCGATTCGATGCCGACCGGCCCGCCGCGGAACAGATCGATGATGGTCATCAGTATCGTGCGGTCCATCTGATCGAGTCCCTCTTCGTCGATCTCCATGCGGGAAAGGGCATGTTTGGCTATCGCGGTGTCGATGACGCCGGTCCCTTCGATCTCGGCGAAATCGCGGACGCGGCGCAGGATGCGGTTGGCGATGCGCGGGGTGCCGCGGCTGCGGCGCGCGATCTCGGCGGCGCCCTCTTTTTCAATGGGTATGCCGAGTATCGAGGCGCTCCGTTCGACTATCTGCTGGAGTTCTTCATCGGAGTAATAATCCATCCGGAAGGTGATCTGGAACCGGTCGCGCAGCGGCGAAGAGAGCGAGCCGGTCTTGGTGGTCGCGCCGATGAGGGTGAACGGCTGGAGCGTCAGCGGCATACTGCGCGCGTGCGGCCCCTCGCCGATGACGATGTCGAAGCGGAAGTCTTCCATCGCGGCGTAGAGGCTCTCTTCGACCGCGGCGTTGAGGCGGTGTATCTCGTCGATGAAAAGGATGTCGCGCTCGCCGAGGCTCGTGAGGAGTCCCGCGAGGTCGCCTTTCTTCTCAAGCGCCGGACCGCTCGTCACCGTGATGCGGACGCCGAGTTCGTTGGCCATGATCAGCGACAGGGTCGTCTTGCCGAGCCCCGGAGGCCCGGCGAGGAGCATATGATCGAGCGCCCGGTTGTTCTTGAGCGCCGCCTGCAGATAGACGGTGATGTTGTCGACCACATTCTTCTGGCCGACATAGTTGTCGAGCCGTTGGGGACGGAGCCGTTTCTCGACCGCCGCATCCTCCGGCACGAACTGCGTTTCGACCACCCGTTGTTCGTCGCTCATCGTTTAGGGGTCTCCCGCATGAGGCCGAGCGCCTCGCGTACGATCTCCTCGGCCCGTTTGGTGTTCTTCGCCTCTATCCGCCCAAGCACCGCCTTGACGGTGTTGGGGTGATAGCCGAGCGCCAAGAGGCCCATCTCGGCCTCGCCGGTCTGTTTGTTCGGCGTTTCGCCGCCCGCCGTTTCGGCGACGCTCGCCGAGGCGGCCAGTTTTTTCACCTTGTCGCGCATATCGATAATGATCTTTTCGGCGGTCTTCTTGCCGATCCCCGATATGGCGCTGAAGAAGGCCGAATTGCCCGACAATATCGCGCCGATGATCTGCGACACATTCCCGGCGCCGATGATCGCCAGCCCGAGCCGCGGCCCGACCTTGTCGACCTCGGTGAGCAGAAGGAACAGTTTCTTCTCGTCGGCCGACCAGAACCCGTAGAGCGTTATCGCATCCTCGCGGACCGCCGTCACGATGTGGAACGCCGCCGGTCCGCCCGGCGTGAGCGCGACCAGCGCGGCCGCGGTGGTGAAGACCTGATAGCCGACCCCGCCCACCGTGAGGACCACGCAGGAGCGATCGTCGACGAACTGGACCGTTCCCTGTACGAAGCCGATCATGGCGTCACCTCACAAAGTGAAGGCGTGAGTGATGGCGTTGGCCAGCGCATCGGAGGCATCCTCCTGCGCGATCTCCTTGAGGCCGAGTATCATCTTCACCATCTGTTGTACCTGATATTTCTCGGCCCGGCCGTTGCCGGAGACCGACTGCTTGACGCGGCTCGCGGTATATTCGACCAGCGGCACATTACGCAGGCAGGCCGCCGCCATGACCGCGCCGCGGACATGACCCAGTTTCAGCGCCGACTGGGCGTTCTTCGCCATGAATATCTCTTCGAGACTCAGGCAGTGCGGTTTGAACTGTTCGATGACCTCGTTGACCCCCGTGAAGATGAAGGCGATACGATCGCGGAACTCCATGTCCTTGGGCGGCATGACCAGACCGTTATCGATGTGGATGAGCTTCTGTCCCTCTTTTCGAATCACTCCCCAACCGGTCTTGATGCTGCCGGGGTCGATGCCGAGGATGAGGGGACCCGATGCGGTGGTCACCGGAGTTCACTCCTCCGGCATATCGGCGGGATCTATATCGGAGTTGTCGTACACATTGGAGACGTCTTCGTTGTCCTCAAGCGCTTCGATGAGCTTAATGACCTGATGGGCCACCTTTCCCTCGACCTTGATGGTGTTGGTCGGGATGCGGGAGGCGGCGCTCTCTTCGATGGCGATGCCCGCCTTCTGCAGGACATCGTTGACCGCGTACAGTTCGGTGGCGGGGGTGAGTACCTGCCAGAAATCGCCCGCGTCGACCACATCGTCGGCGCCCGCTTCAAGCGCGAGTTCCATCAGTTTGTCCTCGGTGGCGACCTCTTTCTTTATGGTGATCTGACCCTTCTTCTCGAACATCCAGCCGACGCAGCCCGCTTCGCCCATGTTCCCGCCGGCCTTTGAGAAGATGCGCCGGATCTCGGAAACCGAGCGATTCTTATTGTCGGTGGTGACATCGACCATGATGGCCACACCGCCGGGGGCATAGCCCTCGTAGGTGAGTTCCTCGAAGGCCTCGCCTTCAAGCTCGCCCGTTCCTTTCTTTATGGCGCGGGTGATGTTGTCGATCGGCATACTGGCGGCGCGGGCGTTCTGCACCGCGGTCCGCAGGCGCGGGTTACCGGTCGCATCGCCGCCGCCCGCCTTCGCGGCGATGGTGATCTCCTTGATGAGCTTCGTGAACAGCTTGCCACGCTTCGCATCCGCAGCACCCTTCTTGTGTTTGATGCTGCTCCACTTGTTATGGCCTGACATGGGACCTCCGTTAATAAAGATACTGACGAAGGAACCTAGCATAAACCGTGTAGTTACGCAAATTTTTCTATCCCTGCCGGTACCTATCCTCTTCTCCGTGTCTAACAAAGTGAAAGATGCGCTTGCGTAACGGGCGCGTTGGTATATAATGCGGTGAAACTTTCGCAGAGGAGGCTTTCCGTGGCCAAGTATTTTATCGTTCTTGCGGCGCTGGGGCTCCTCATCGCGTGCGACGAGGATAAGATATTGCCTCATAATCATGAATGCGGTGAAGCGCGGGATATGTGTGACGGCACATCTCTTCTTCGTTGCAATGGGGTGAATTGGTTTCAGGTGGAAGACTGTGGCGATGCAGGGTGCGAAGAGCATAATGGTGTGGCGGTGTGCATCACCTCCGATGAGATACAGGTGCCGGGTGATGAGGATGCGGTGAACGACGACGATGCGGTGGTGGCGGGCTACACGATGGTTGATGTCCTCTTCACCGACCTGTTGGAACATACGCCGGGGTCTCTGCCGTTCGATGAGAAGCGGTACGAAGTGTTCCGCGATGAGACGGCGTTCGGACTGTTCTTCACTTCGTTGGGGTTGAGCGTCGAGGAACCGGTGGTGGACTTCGACAAGGACATGGTCATCTCTCTTTACAATGGCATGTGGACGAGTCTCCGGCCTATCTATCAATTCGACGGAATCAAGAAGTTGGTGCCGGACGATCCCGAAGATATCCACCACAAAGTGCTCTTTGTCGAGACGACGACGCATTACTACAGCGACAAACTCGGCACCAATCAGGTGCTTTATTATCCGTTGCTGCTCATCAAGGTCGAGAAGGCCGACTTTGTGAATTTCAATGACCGGTTCGTGATAGAGACGAGTTACTGATGGTGAATATGGAGGCCTGACCTCGTTGTTGATGCGAACGATTGGCGTTTGCTTAATGCTGTTGTTTGCTGTGCCGATGATTTCCTGTGTCAATGAATTGCCTAGAAGACCCGCCGTCGACGAAAACCCTGCGGCATCTTCCGATAAAGATACCGTTGAAGCTAACGATATCTTTGGGTTGCCTGACGAAGATGCGTTGGAACAAAACGATGAAAATGACGGGGACCTAAACGACGAAGATATCGCCGTTCCCGCATGGTCGGTTATCGTCGCAGGAAGTATGCACTCTTGCGGCATATACGCCGGAGCGCTTTATTGCTGGGGGCTGAATTCCAGCGGCCAACTCGGTATCGGCACCGATGGTCTCGATATCGACAAGCCTGTTCCTGTCCGTGTCGGAACTGCCGACGATTGGTCGGTTGTCACCGCGGGTAGAGAGCATACCTGCGGCATACTATCCGGTGAGCTTTACTGTTGGGGAAGGAACGATCTGGGTCAGTTGGGCGACGGCACCAGTTGTCCTCATTCACCCTATGATTGTGCCGATAAAACCACCCCCACGCGCATCGGCGCGGCTACCGATTGGACATCTATTGCGGCGGGCGGCGAACAGACCTGCGGGCTGCGCGGAGGGGAACTGTATTGTTGGGGAGCTGATTATGCCGGTCCATCGGGCCTTGGCTTTCCTGTCCGCATAGGATCCGCTGTAGACTGGTCGACGGTAGCCGTGGGGCTTGCGCATTCCTGTGGCTTACGGTCCGGCGCACTGTATTGTTGGGGAGATAACAGTGCCGGGACATTAGGCGATGGTACCAATGTTTCCAAAGCCGATCCCATACTCATCGGCGTAGCTACGGATTGGTCGGTCATTGCCGCCGGAAGTAGTCATACCTGCGGTATACAAGGGGGTGAGATGTACTGTTGGGGAGATAACTGGTTCGGTCAACTGGGTGATGGCACTCAAGGTACAGGCGCCAACAAGAACGCGCCCGTTCAGATAGGCATCGCCGCCGATTGGTCGACCGTCGCCGCGGGAGATAGGCACACTTGCGGCATACGGGATGGCGGGTTTTACTGTTGGGGATACGATAATATCGGCCGATTGGGTGGCGAGAGCGAGATATCGTTTGGTTGGTCGGCGATCGCCGCAGGCGACGCGCATACCTGCGGGATACGATCCGGCGAACTTTATTGTTGGGGAGCTAACGGCAGTGGTCAGTTGGGCGACGGTTCCGCGTGGCGAGAAACGCCGCATCCCGTTGTCGAACCGATAGTTCGTTCCCGGTCCTTATGACTTTTCTCCTGTAACTGTATCGGGGGTCTATCTGGGGTCAGTCATATCAGTATCAGTATCAGGGGTTATCAGTATCAGGGGTCAGGGCGTTTATTGTATAGTTAAGCATTTCACGGTTCCCGGTCTTGATCTTTCTGTTTCCGGCGGGCGAGTAACGCCCCGAACCGGTCGAGGAACACCATCGCACCCAACTCGAAGAGCCCATACAGCGGGAACGCCAGCACCATCACCCCGACAAACACGATGAACGCCACCGCCAGCGCGAACCCCATCTCCTGCCCGACCAGCACCATCACCCCGAGCACCACCGCCGCCAACCCCGCGCTAACCCCGAGAAGAATTTTGATCATACCGCCCCGTTCTTCTTCCACCGTGCATCGCGGCCGCGCCCCGTCGAGACAATGCGCCCCGCCTCCTTCCACCGCCGCATGACGATACGGATCATCTCGCGACTCGCGTTCGGACAAGCCCGCTCCATCTCGGACATAGAGAACAGTGCGGGCATCGCCTCCAGCGCCGCCTCTATCTGCTCGCTCTTCGACCCGCGCGGCGTCGTTGCGCTGTGCGCCCGCTCACCGAACTCGCGGTAAGCGGTGCGGAGCGTCGAGAACAGGTAGTTCGCCCACGGCAGGAGGTCGTGTTCTCCCGTGTGCCACCCGTCGCTACTCGCCTTGAGTGCCGCGTAGTAGGATTCTTTGGTCTCTTCGACGATGCGTTCGATGCTGATGTAGCGGCCGACGCCGTAGCCGCCCTGATAGGAGAGAAGCAGGGTCGCCAGCCGCGAGACACGGCCGTTGCCGTCGCGGAAGGGGTGGATGCACAGGAAGTCGAGTACGAAAGCCGCCGCGGCCACAAGCGGCGAGGTCCGTCCCGCCGTCATGAGGTCGCCGTAGGCATCGCACAGTTCGGCTACCGCCGCCGGTACGAGCGCGGGAGCGAGCGGCGAAAAGCGGACCGTGCGCCGTCCGTCGGGCGCGATCTCGATGATGTCGTTCGGCCGTTTTTTCCACTCTCCGGCGTCGCCCGACATGCCGCCCTGCGCCACGGCATGCAGCCGCAGGATGAGGTCGGGCGTGACCGAGAGCGCGGCCGGATCGCGGTGGATGAGGTCGAGCGCGGCGCGGTAGCCCGCGACCTCCTCTTCGGAGCGGTCGCGCGGCGCGGTGTTCCCCAGCACCAGAGGTCGCAGGCGTTCCCGGTCGACGGTCACCCCTTCGATGCGGTTCGACGATTCGGCGCTCTGGATGATGGCGGTCTCGCGCAGCCGCTGGAGCAGTTGCGGCGCCTGAACGGTGTAGAGTTCTTCTTTTCCTTTGTATTCGGCAAGCGATTCGAGCATCCAGACGGTCGGCGCCGGCAGATGCAACTTCTCCAGTTTGTCCTTACGGAATGACCACATGCATGCCTCCCGATTCCCCCTGTTGTTACGGAACGATAGCAGACATTACCCAATTTATTACCACATTAATGGGGTAATTACCAGTTTTTTCTAAAAAAAAGAAACCGGCCGGGATGAACCGGCCGGTCGTCCTGAGGTGGACAAAGAGCAGGGGACAAAGAACAGGCGGAACTACTACTTCTTGCCGCAACCGCAGGTGCACTCTTTGCCTTCCTGACAGCCGCACTTGCAATCCTTGCCGCACTTGCATTCCGACTTGGCGCCCTTGCCGCAACCGCAGCCGTCGCCCGCCATCAGATTGGCCGTGCCGAGGGTCATCGCCGTCAGCATCAGCGCCATCGCCAACATCTTTCTCATGACCGTTCTCCTTTCAAAGGTTACGAAACAGCGACCATACTAGAGCATGATGCGTGCCAACACCATGGCGTTTTACGTCACTTGTAAAAACAATGAGTTGCGTGGTATTTCGGTGTCTGGAGAAAGAAAAGTGTAGACATTTCATCGTCACATTTGTAGAATAGTCTCCATGATGGGGAGAAGATTACTCATAGCCGACGACGACGCGAGCTTCCGGGAGGTGATGTCGTTCACCCTCACCGAGGCGGGCTATACGGTCGACGCCGCGGCCGACGGGATGGCGGCGCTCGAACTCTTCCGCCGTCAGCGCCATCCGGTGGTCATCACCGATCTCAAGATGCCGGGGATGGACGGGATGGAACTCACCAAGCGGATAAACGCGCTTGCGCCGGGGACGCTGGTCATCGTGATAACGGCCTTCGGCGAAGTCGATACCGCCGTGGCCGCGATGAAGGCGGGCGCCTTCGATTTCATACCCAAACCGTGCGACCGCGACCATCTCAAGATCGTCGTGGGGCGCGCCTTTGAGCACTCGCGGCTCGCCGACGAGAACGCCGTGCTCAAGCGGGCGCCGTCGAGCGAGGGGAAAGAACTCATCTACCGGTCGGCCGCGATGCAGACGGTGGTGACGGTCGCCGACCGCGTCGCCGAAAGCGATTCGACCCTGCTCATCACCGGCGAAAGCGGCACCGGCAAGGAACTGCTCGCCCGCCGCATCCACCGCCGTTCGGCCCGCGCCACCGGGCCGCTGGTAGTGGTCAACTGCGCGGCGATACCGGCCGAACTGCTCGAAAGCGAACTCTTCGGCCACCGCAAGGGATCGTTCACCGGCGCGGTGCGCGACGCGAAGGGGAAATTCGAACTGGCCCACGGCGGGACGCTCTTCCTCGATGAGGTGGCCGAACTGCCGCTCTCGCTTCAGCCGCGGCTGTTGCGCGCCCTGCAGGAGTCGGCGATAGATGTGGTCGGCGGCGAAGAGCCGGTGCCGGTCGATGTCCGCGTCATCGCGGCGACCAACCGCGATCTGGCGAAACTCGTTGACGAGGGGAAGTTCCGGCTCGATCTTTTCTACCGTCTCAATGTCATCGTCCTCCACATACCGCCCCTGCGGGAACGGAGCGAGGATATCGCGCCGCTCGCCAAACATTTCCTCACGGCCTACGGCGGCGGCCGCCCATTCGATCTGGGCGACGAGGCGCTGCGGCGTATGCGTCGGTACCGGTGGCCCGGCAATATCCGCGAACTGGAGAACATCTGCCAGCGGGTGACGCTCCTTGCCGACGGCGGGGTGGTGCCGCTCGAACTGATACCCGAAACGACGCCCGAGGCGGAGGGGATGGTGGTGAGCGCGGCGGGGCGCATCCAACTGCCCGCCGGAGGGATATCGCTCACGGAACTCGAGAAAGAGGTGATCGTGCAGGCGCTGGAGCGGAGCGGCGGGAACAAGGCGCAGGCGGCGCGGCTGCTGCGCATACCGCGGCACATCCTGCTCTACCGGCTCGAACAGCACGGCATCACCGGGAAGGGGAACGATGAGAAAAGTTAAAGAACTGCTCTCGCTCAAGGCGTGGGGACTCATCTGGCTGCCGATACTCGCCATCACCACGGCCCATTTCACCACGAGCGCCGAGATGGTGTGGGTCCACGACATCCTGCGGCGGCTCTACTACATCCCGATAGTGCTCGGCGCCTTCGGCTGGGGTCTGCACGGTGCGCTCGCGGCATCGGTCGCCTCGTCGATCGTCTATCTGCCGCACGCCTTTTCGATGTTCCTGCATCATTTCCACCACGATCCGGGCGGTTCGACCGAAAAGATTCTGGAGATACTCCTCTTCAACATCATCGCCCTCATCGCCGGGGTGCTGGTGGAGCGCGAACGGCGCGAACGGCGGCGGCAGGAGGAGATCGCGCGGAAACTCTCCGAGACGCTCGACGAGATGAAACTGCTCGAAGAACAACTGATCCGCGCCGGACGGTTGCAGGCGCTGGGCGAACTGACCGCGGGGCTCGCCCACGAGATAAAGAACCCGCTCGCCTCGATCAAAGGGGCGGCCGAGATCGTGGCCGACGGCATACCGGCCGATTCGCCGCGCCGCCGGATGGTCGATATCCAGCGCGCCGAGATAGACCGGCTCACTGCGCTTCTCGAGCGGTTCCTCGCCTTCGCGCGGCCGAAGGATTTCGTCGTCTCGGCGGTCGATATCGCCGCGCTGATGAGCGACACCGTCGCTTTCATCGCGCCGCAGGCGGCCAAGAAGAATGTCCGTATCGAAACGCGGCTCACGCCGCTGACGCTCAGCGCCGACCGCGAGAAACTGACGCAACTGCTCCTCAACCTCCTCCTCAACGCCGTCGACGCCTCGCCCGACGGGGCGGCGGTGACCGTCGCGACCGAGCGGCGCCGCAAGGGGAAGAACGACTACGCCTGCATCACCGTTGCCGATACGGGGTCGGGTATCCCGGCCGAACTGCGCGACAAGGTCTTCAATCCCTTCTACACCACCAAGCCCGACGGGACGGGGCTGGGTCTTTCGATAGCGGCGCGCATCGCCGATCAGCACAAAGGATTCATCGAAGTGGATACCGCGCCGGATGGCGGCGCGCTGTTCAGGATCTATCTGCCGGTATAGTCTTGTCGGTTACATGGACATCGTCGTAGATGCGGTTGAACTGCGCGACGAAGCGCTCTTCGGTGCAGTGGGTCTCGACGAACGATAGCCCGTTCCGGCCGAACTGCGCCCGTTTTTCCGGATCGTCCAGAAGGGTGGTGAGACAGGCGGCGAGGTCGACCGCGTCGTCCGGTCCTGCAAGCAGGCCGTTGAAGTTGTGGAGGAGCCATTCGCCGATGCCGCCGGTCGCGAAGCCGACCACGGGACGGCCGTGGGCGAAGGCCTCGATGCCGACCATCGCGAACGGTTCGGGCCACCGCGAGGGGACCGCGATGATATCGGCCCGTTCGATGAATAGATAGGAGTTCTCCACCGCCCCTTCGAATATCACTTTGTCGGTCAGACCGTAGTCCTTCACCTTCTTCCGCAGGTCGGCCTCAAGCGGTCCGCTGCCGACGATGCGCAGGCGGAAGGGACGATCGATGAGCCGCGCCGCCTCGATGAGAAGATCGGGACCTTTGGCCGCGGCGAGGCGGCCGACGAAAAGTATCTCGGGGATATCGCCCCGGTCGGGGGCCGGGCCGTGAGGCGTGGTGCCGACCACGGGGGGATAGAGTTTCACGATGCGTTGCTGTTTGAACCCGTTGCGCCGCAGTTCTTCGGCCATGAATTCGCTCATCACGATGAACTGGCGCGACCGTTTGATCAACTGCATCAACTCGCGCTGGCGGGGTATCGGGCGGTTCTTCGCCCCGGGCGACAAGAGTGCGCAGACCGAACAGGCGGCGGGGGAGAAGGGGGTGCTGCAGTTGCGGCCGATGAGCGGGTAGCGTTTATGATGCGTCGGGCAGTGCCAGTCGTGGTTGTGTATGAAGGTGATGAGCCGGAACTTCTCGGCGATGAGTGCTTCCAGCAGGCGCGGTTCCTCCGATTCGTGGACGAAGGCGACCGCAAGTCCCCGCGCTCTGAGTTCCTTCACCGCCGCGGTCGGATCGGCCGGGTTGATGAAATGGAGTTCGTCGAACACCTCGCTGAACCGTTCGGCCTCCGCGCCGCGCCGTTCGAACAGTCCGACGATGCGGTAGCGGTTCTTTTTGAGTATGCGGGCGGTGTTGAAGATACGCCGTCCCATGCTTTCCGACAGGTCGGCGCTTTTGGTGACGAACAGCAGCGGTTTCATGCGGCGTTCAGTTCCCCGTCTCTATCTTGACGGTGCCGGTGCCCAGTTCGGTCTTCTTGAGGCCGAGCACCACGCCCGTGGCGGTCGCCGCGCCGGCGATGACCACGCCGGTCACTGTCCAGAACCACCAGGTCTTGTACCACGGCGTGGGCCTCTCCAGCACGGTGAGGTTGCGGACATTCGCGGTACCCGGCGCGACATAGATGTCGGTCTGGTAGGGGAAATAGTCGTCCTGATCGGCCATGACGCGCAGGTTGTAGCGGCCCGGGACGAGGTTCTCGGCGGTGTACTGGCTGTTGACCAGTTTTTCCTTGGCCGGTCCGAACTGCAGATCTCCTTCCGATACGTTGAAGGTGATCGCGATGCTTCCCGGCTTGCCGGTGTAGTCGATGCCGGCGAGTTGGTAGGCGGCCAGTTTCACCGCGTTCTTGAGTTCTTCGGCGTCGCCCGCGAAACTCTCCAGCACGCGGTTCTCGACCTCGGCGCGGCGCGTATCGATGAGCTGTATCGAGATCACGAAGGTGTCCTTCACCCTGCCGACCGAACCGGTCACCAGTTTCGACAGCCCCAGCGACGCGCCGATCTCGACCACGCACTGCATGCTGTCGGTGCATTCGACCGCCGAATCCATCGATACCTTGGCGAGCATCGCCTTGATGTCGTCCTGACTGATGACGCTGATCCCCTTTATCTGGTTGAGCTGGGAGGAGAGTATCGAGGTGAGGGCGTCGGCCGTCGCGATCTCGACGCCGCGCGCCGATAGGGGCATGACGGCGAGTTTCAACTGTTCCCCGTCCTTGAGGGTGAACATCGGTTTTTCCTTGGCGAAGCCGAGCAGTTTGTCGACCGTCTCCTTTATCTTCCCTTTTATGTCGTTGAGATCGGCCCCCTGCACGTTGGTCCGTTTGCCGACGACGGAGTTGTTGACATCGACGGTGTTGAGCGAGAGGATGTATTCGTCGCCCATCTTGGCGATCTTTCCGGCCACAAGGGTGTCGACCGCCAGTTTCTTCTGCACCTCGATGACGCATTCGGCCGAGTCGGCGCAGCCGAGTTCGACGCTCGTCTGTGCGTGCTGGACCGTCGCGGTCATCTCGGCCGAGGTGACCACGGTGAACCCTTCGCGCTTGCCGATGTCGAGGACTATCGCCTCTTCGAGCGATTTGGCGAATGCCTCGTCCACATCGACCGCGTCGAGTTTGTCGACCAGCAGTTTGCGCGCCGCGGTCGGCGCGGCGGCGGCGGGTTCGGGCGCCGCCGCAGGTTCGGGCGCGGCGGCGGGTTCTGCGGCCGTGAGCGCCGCGGTCAGAAAACAAAGAACAAGCATTCCCCCGACACGTTCCCCTCTCATCACTTCCCCCCTAGCAACTTATCGATGACCTTTTCGATCTCGCCGATGTTCTGTGTCTTTTCCCCCTGCAGTTTCTTCACGATCGCGCCGTTCGCGTCGAAGATGACCACCGTGGGCAGTATCGCCTTGGAGCCCATATAGACCAGTTGATTGCGGCTGGTGAAGCGGTCGAACAGAATGGGATAGGCGATCTTCTTCTCCTTCATGATCTTCACCGTCTCGGCGAGCACCGCATCGGGATTCTCGTTCTCGTTGCGGAAGTTGACGCCGATGAACTGTACCTCCTTCTGTCCGTATTTCTCATGCAGTTTCTGCAGGTGGGGCATTTCGGCGAGGCACGGCTTGCACCAGTTGGCGTAGAAGTTCATCACGAGTGCTTTCTTGCGCGGCGCCGGGGTGCTGTTGGACTTGCCGGCGGGCGGTACGCCCACGAAATCGGTGAGCCAGACCAGCCCCTTGAGTTTGCCGCTTTCGAGATCGACGGTCCGCATCCCGAAATCGACCAGTTTCGACCCTTCGGGCAGCCCCTCGGCGTCGAGCGTTTTGTCGGCGGCGTAAGCGAAGCAGGACAGCACAAGCAACAGGCTGAACGACAGGAACTTCATGGGTGCCTCCTCAAAAGGACAGGACACTATAGTAGGAACAGAAACAATTTTCCAGAAATTTCGGAAATGTCCGGTCTCAGACCGGATACGACTGTCCGTCGGGGTGGAACCGTTCGAGGCGTCCGAGGAGGAGGGTCAGGTGGTCGGCGGCCCGTTTCACCGCGTCGGGGAGCGGCATCCCGGCGGCAACCCCGCAGGCGAGCGCCGTCGAGAAACGGCAGCCGGTGCCGTGGACCGGCCGTTCGAGCGGCACGAGCGTTACCGGTATCTCGGTGACGCGGTCGGGACCGGCGATGAGGATAAGCGCCTTTTCGGCCTCGAAGGTCACCACGACCGTCGCGCCGGTGGCTATGGCCACGGCGCGGGCCATCGCGGCGGGTGTGTCGGCGGCGAGCCCCAGCGCGTCGGCGATGAGACCGAGTTCGCGGGTGTTCGGCGTGATCACCGTTCCGGGACCCGATAGGAAACGGAGGAAGGCGTCGTTCGGTCCGACCGCGTCGGCCGCCGCCGTCGCTTTCAGCACCGGATCGATGACGATATGGCGGCACCGCTGACGGACGACCGGGCCGACCGTGTCGAGCCACGCGCCGTCGGCGGCCGGGACCAGCCCGATCTTCGCGGTGTCGAAGGTGAATTCAGCGGCGAGGGTGTCGATGGCGGCGGCGATATACGATGGATCGACCGGCGCGGCGGAGGCGAACCGGAGCGAATTCTGCACCGTCAGGGTCGTCGGGATGGTCAGCGGATAACAGCCCAGAGCGCGGGCCGTTGCCGCGTCGGCGATGAGCCCCGCGCCGCCGGTCGGATCGAGTCCGGCAAGGACGAGGAGCGTCGGGGTCACGATATCTCGATGATCTTGTCGACCTTGAGGCGGGAGAGGAAATCCTTGATGGCGGGGGGGCACGATTCGAACACCACGCGCCGTTTGTCGCGCTGGAGTTCCTTGGCGATGAAGATGATCTTGCCGAGCGCCGTGGAGTCGATGAGGGTCGCGGCGGAGCAGTCGAAATAGAGATCGTTCCGCGTATCCTTCATCCCCTGTTCTATTTCCTGAAAATACTCGCGCGACGACATGCCGCGCAGAAGCGGCGGTATCTTCACTTCAAGGCCGCGCGGGGTTTTCACCACTTCCATTACTTCCTCCGTGGATATCTTTTCTTCGTCAACGCAACACGATCAACAATAGCCGGGAAAAAGGAAAAAGCAACACCTTTATTGTTTTCTTATCGCACCTTCGAGCAGGGAAATGCCCCGTTCGAGACGGCTCAAGGTTTCGTTCCGGCCGATGATGTGCGCTATCTCGATGCCGCCGCCGGGGGTGAATTCCTTGCCCGAGAGAGCCACCCGGACCGGCCACAGGACGATGGCGTTCTTGACCCCGAGTTTCTCGACCAAGCCCATGAGCGCCGCGTGGAGCGTCGCGTGGTCCCAGCCCCCCTCGGGTATCGTATCAAGCGCCTCGCGGGCCGCTTTGAGACTCGCCAGCGACGATTCGAAGGTGGTTTTCGACTTTTTGTGGATGAACATCTCGGGAGAGTAATCGGGGAGGGTGTCGATGAAATCGAGTTGCGGCGGGATGTCGGAGAGTTTCTCGGTCCGCTGGTGGAGCACCGCGGCGATGGTGGAAAAGGCGACATCTTCGCGTTTCACCGCCTGTTTGATGAAGGGGAGCGCCTTGGCGGTGAACTCTTCGGGGGTGAGGGCGCGGAGATATTCGCCGTTGAGCCACGCCAGTTTCACCGGGTCGAAGATCGCGGGCGACTTGGAGATACCCGTTATGTCGAACACCTCGGCGAGTTCGGCGAGCGTGAATTTCTCGCGGTCGGTGCCGGGGCTCCAGCCGAGGAGCGCGAGGTAGTTCATCACCGCCTCGTTGAGGTAGCCCTTGTCGATGAAATCCTGATAACTGGCGTCGCCGTCCCGTTTCGAGAGTTTCCGCTGGGCGTCGCGCATGACCGGCGGGCAGTGGACATATTTCGGGATATCCCAGCCGAATGCCGTGTAGAGCAGGTTGTATTTCGGCGACGAAGAGAGGTACTCCATCCCGCGGATGACATGGCTGATCCCCATGAGGTGATCGTCCACGACATTGGCGAAGTTGTAGGTCGGCAGGCCGTCCGACTTGAGGAGCACATTGTCGTCGAGCGTGTCGTTCTCGACCGTTATCTCGCCGAAGACCTCGTCCTTGAATGTGGTGGTGCCGCCGTCGGGTATCCGCTGGCGGATGACCCACGGTTTCCCGGCGGCGATGAGCTTCTCGCGCTCAACGCGCGGCAGGGTGCGGCAGTGGCCGTCGTATTTCGGCTGTTTTCCCTCGGCCTCCTGCCGTTTCCGCATGAGGTCGAGCCGTTCCTTGTCGCAGAAGCAGTAGTAGGCGTGGCCGCCGTCGACCAGCATATCGGCGTGCTGACGGTATATCGGTTTCCGTTCGCTCTGGACATAGGGGCCGCACGGGCCGCCCTTGTCGGGGCCCTCGTCCCACAGGAGTCCCGTCTGGCGAAGGGTGCTATAGATGATGTCGACCGCCCCCGCCACCTCGCGTTCCTGATCGGTGTCCTCGATGCGCAGGATGAAGGTGCCGCCGTGTTTACGGGCCAAAAGATAGGCGTAGAGCGCGGTCCTCAGGTTGCCGACATGCATGTAGCCGGTCGGGCTCGGGGCGAAACGGGTGCGTACGATCATGCCTCTTCTCCGTCGTCGTCGGTGTGGTAGTATTCAGGTTCCGGTTTGGGGCGCAGGGTCCTTATCGCCAGAAAGATGTTGAGCAGGAGCAGTACGATGAGCGTCGCGAAGATCGCGATGGCGGAGGTGTCGGCGCCCGGGATCTTGCCGCCGTACAGGAACCAGCCCTCTTCGGCCATCGTGATGCCGTAACTTTTATCGAAGAAGGCGCGGTATTTCGCGGCCGTCCCGCTGGTCTTGAAGTTGTAGATGCGGCCCGAGAGCGTCACATAGACCCCGCCGGTGTTCTCCTCCTTTTTCTCCGACATCGGTTCGAGCACGACGAACTGGGGCGAGCCGAGGAAGAAGTAGAGCATGTGCTTCTTCTTGGCGAACCCCTCTTCGACCACCCCTCCCTGCAGGGAACGGATGCCCCGTATCTTCACGAAGTCGCCGTCCTTCAGGTCGGCGAGCGCCTTTGCTTTCGGTTCGAGCGCCGTGCCGATATCGACCGGCGATTCTTTGTGGAAGTAGAAAAGGACCGCGTCGAAGTAACTGTAGAGACCGTAGAGAAGCAAGGCGGTCGAGATGAGGAAGAGGTAGAGATTCTTCGTGCCGAGGACGAACCGGACCGGCAGTTTCATGCTATCCCTCCCGCTCTATCAGTACTATCGCCTGCGCCGCCATCCCTTCGCCGCGCCCGGTGAAGCCCAGTTTTTCGCTCGTCTTTCCCTTGACCATGACGCAGGACCCGTCGATGCCCATGAGTCCGGCGAGCGCCGCCCGTATCGCTTCCCGGTGCGGCAGTATCTTCGGCTCTTCGCAGACCAGCACCGCGTCGCAGTTGACCACCCGCCAACCGGCGGCCCGGAGCCGTTTCATCGCCTCTTCGAAAAGTACCGTACTGCGGATCCCCTTGTAGCGCGGATCGCTGTCGGGGAAGAGTTCCCCGATGTCGCCCAGCCCCGCCGCCCCCAGCAGCGCGTCGGTCACCGCGTGGAGGAGCACATCGGCGTCCGAATGGCCGAGCAGTCCCTTCGTGTGCGGTATCTTCACCCCGCCGAGGTAGAGATCGCGCCCCTCGGCGAACCGGTGTACATCGAATCCGAGACCGACCCTGAACATGGTAACCTCCCTACGCTCCGCCGCCGACCGGCAGAAGAAAAACGAGCGAAAGCACCAGATAGAGCAGGAACACCAGCGCCGCCCGCCTCCCCGGCAGGTCGGTGACGACCCGTATCCCCTTGACGATCAGGACGCTTCGCCAGATGAAAGCGATGAGCCATCCGGCGACCGGTATGGCATAGAGTATGTCGAGCGCCGCGGTGAAGCCGGTGAGGCGGTAGAAGTTCTGCAGTTTCGCGTCGGAGGCCCCGAACAGCACCGAAAAGCCGAAGAGCATGAACGAGGCGACCACGATATTGACGATGGGGGAGAGGAGTATCTGGGCCAGTATGTCGGCCGTTCCCATCTTCATGAACGATTCGAGGAGCATCGGCGGTATGTAGGCTTCGACCAGCGGCCGGTGATTATGGACGATCCAGAGCATCCAGAAGAGGTTGAACGCCGCTCCCGCGATGCCGATGAGTATTCCATAGAAGGGGATGAACTTGCCCGCGGGCACCGCTTTCATCTCGCGGAAGAATCTTTCGGGGGCGGTGATAAGGTCGCGGGTGGTCCCGAATATCGCCTCGATGAAGCCGAGTTCGCCGACCCGGTCCCACGCGACTCCCAGACTCCCTTTCGCCGTTGCGGCGCGGTCGCCGGTCTGCGCCTGCCGTATCGGATCGGGCTGCTCGTCGCGCGCTTTGGCACCTTCGGCGGGTTCCACCTCGTCGCTTTCTTCCCAGTCGTCGTCCTCGGCGGGCGCTTTGGGGGGCGGCGGGGCGACATGGGCTTCGATGACGCGGTTCTCCTCGTCGCGGAGCGGATTACCGATCTCGATGACCGAGCCGCACTTTTTACAGGCGTGGCGGCCGGGCATCGGGACCGACAGCAGGGTATTGCATTTGGGGCAGGTGGTGATCACCGGTTCCTCCGTCTCATGCGCGTCCTATACCATAATAAAAGAGAACGCGCAAGAGGGAAAGGCGAGTTCGTGCCACCGATGCGGCCGATTTCTTTGCTTCTTGGGACGGCGAGGATATAATCGGCGTGACTTTGGGTGGCGAGGAGAAGATTCGCAATGAAGAACATCCTGATTATTCTTGTTGTGTCGATTGTCGGCTTGATGCTGTTCGGCGAAGAAAAGAAAGCAAAAAAGGCAGGCATAGAAACAGAAGAGAAGTCTAAGAAGATGTTCCAAGAACCAGTGAAAGACAATATCGAGAAGATTCGTGCCGATGAAGAGAAATTGGAATCCCTTTGTAATGCTGGCAAAGAAAATGCCTGTTCTCAATTCTGTGAAATATTGACTAAAGAT
>CALMRE010000192.1 GCA_937871295.1 uncultured bacterium
CAGACAGACAGACAGACAGACAGACAGACAGACAGACAGACAGACAGACAGACAGCAATTCGTGTGCCGTAATGCCTCGTCAGAACAGGGAAAAGTCATCGTCCACCTCACCAAAGACAGGGGCATTATAACAAAAGCATACCGGAAGTCAAAAATCGTCACCTCCTATATCGTCCGGGTGGAGGAACTGATCTTGAAGCCCTTCGTGAGGATGTGCGGCACGAGCCCCGCCGAGATGTCGAACTCGAAGTAGTTGTCGGAGTTCGGTACCACCTGCTGGCCGTTCTCGACCGCCGCGATACCCTCGAACACCGACGATATCTTCACGGTGTAGCGGAGGTTGTTGACCACCTTCACGATCTTCCCTTTTTCTATCAGGAAGGTGCCGTCGCGGGTCAGCCCGGTGACCGATGTTTCTTTGCGGTTGATGAAGTTCATGTAGTGAAGGTTGCCGATATAGAGGCCGCGCTCCACCCCGCCGATCATCTGTTCGAGCGATCCATTCCCCGGCTCCATGACAAGCGCCGAAACGCCGACCGATCCGTTCTTCGGCCGGTTCAGTTTATGGGCGTAGTAGTGGTTCATCACGAAATCGCGGAATATCCCCTTGTCGATGAAGGAGAGCGGCCGCGCGATGTGGCCGTCGCCGTTGTACGGGAACGGGATGAGGCGCGAGTGGTCGGGGCGCGACGCGACGGTTACGCTTTCGGGGAAGACCGGCTTACCCTCCTTCCCTTCGAAGAAACTGGTGCCGTTATCGAGCGCCGGACCGTAGGCCCCCGAGAAAAGCGCCGTGAGGAACGAATAAACGGCGTGCGGTGCGAGGATGACGGTGTAGTCGCCCGGATCGACATCGGTGACGGGGAGCGTCGCCCATTTCATCTTGCGGGCCAGTTCCGCCATGAACGCCGCCGGATCGAAGCGGTCGAGCGAGGTGCCGCCGAAGGAATTAATGACCGACACGCCGCCGTCGCGTTTCACCGCCTTCATGTCGAGCATGAGCGGCGAGACGAATATCCGCTTGTCGAGCCCGTTGGACTGGAGCAGGAAGCCGTCGGAATTGACGGTGATGAAGGTGCCGTAGATGTCGAAGCCGAGCGGGCCGGCCGCCGCGGCCGCCTGTTCGAGGATGTCGAGTTTGCGCGACAGCGGCGCCGAATCGGCCGCCTTCACGAAACCGTGGTAGTCGTACTGCGTCGGGTCGTCCTCGAAACTGGTGAAATCGGGATCGGGCGGCAGATCGTTCAGCAAAGCGACCGCCTGCTCGACCATCGCTTCCGCCTTCGCGCCGTCAGGGTCGGCTATCTGGAACGAGAACTTCCGCTTCTCGCGTTCCACCGTTCCATTCAGCACCACCGTCCGCTTCGAGATGTTATAGTTCGCCTGACTGCGGTAGAACCGGAGGAAATCGGTCTCCCAATCGAGATAGCGGAACCGGAACCCGTGGCCGGGGAACCGCGCCATGATCCGTTTGAGTTCGCCTTTGAGCCGCTCCATATCAACCTCCGAAACAATAACAATTCATAATAACTCCTTCTCCTTTTTCAAGGAGAAGGCCGGGATGAGGTATCGAGAACCTCACCCCCTTTCACCCGCCCCAGCGGTAGTGGGCAAGGCAGTAGAGGGCGCGCAGGCCGTCCTTGAGGCCGACCTTCTTCCCCTCGGCGTAACTGCGGGGCTTGTAGGATATCGGCACCTCGGCATAGCGCAGGCCGTCGCGTTTGGCGAGCCGCGCCAGTTTCAGCGTTATCTCCGGCTCGATGCCGAACCGCTCTTCGTGCAGGTCGAGGCTTTTCAGGAGCTCGGCGCGCACCAGTTTGTAGCAGGTCTCCATATCGGTTATCGGGAGTCCCGTCAGCACCCGCGAAAAGAATGAAAGACTCCTATTGGCCGCGATGTGCAGGAAAGTCGCCCCGTCGTTTCCGGCGATGAAGCGCGAGCCGTTCACTATGTCGGCGCCGTTCCGCGCCGCCGCGACGAGCGCCGGGATATCGGCCGGGTCGTATTCGAGGTCGGCGTCCTGAAAAAGTATCCACTCCCCCGCCGCCGCCGCGATGCCGCTGCGGACCGCCGCACCCTTGCCCCGGTTTTTCGGGTGGGCGATCAGGCGGATCATTCCGTTATCGGCCAAAGGAGGCAGGATATCGCCGGTACCATCGGTCGAGGCGTCGTCCACGACGATGATCTCGACCGGCGCGCCGATGCGGGCGTCGAGCCCTTTGAGGCTGTCGATGACGGCGCGGATGGTGGCCGCTTCGTTGTAGGCCGGAACGATGAGGGAAAGGAACGGGGCGGCGGTCATGGCTCCTCCCGACGGCGGCCCAGCCGCTCAAGACGGCCGCTCCCGGCGGCGCGGTCATGGTCGTAGAAGTAGATGGTCCTTCCGGGGAAGGCGGCCTCCAGTTGCCGCATCGCCGTGAACCGGGGACGCGCCCGGCCGTAGAGTATCCGCTCCTCCGCCGCGGGGGCATGACGGACATAGAACCCGGCGTCGTAGACCGGCACGCGCCGCAATAGGACGATCGCCCGTTCGGGCGACGGGATGAGCGTATCCATTTCGTCGAGGAACCCGTAACGCCGCGTCATTTCGGCATGCATCGTCCGGCAGGCGTCGTCGAGCCGGTCGCCGAACGGCACGGTCACCGCGATGAGGAACAGCAGGTAGAGAAAGGCGCCGCGCCCCTGCCGGAACCGGCGCGCCAGATAGTGCACCAGCGCGGCGGCGGCGTAGCACCAGCACCAGAAAACCGGATAATAGTAGCGGGCGCCGTACCCGTCGCCGCCCGAGAAGGGATGGAGCGCATAGCCGAGGATGAACAGGAGCGGCAGAAGGATGACCAGCCGTTCGGAGCGCTTCAGCGAAGTGCCGATGTGGCGTCGCCACGGAGAATGGGCGGCCGTCGCCGATCGCGGCAGGGGACGCGCGGAGGAGAGGAAGCGCAGGAGGACATAAAGCGCCGCCAGCAGCATCACGACCCCCGACGACCATTCCCACTGCTGCTGGAGGAATCGCGGGGTGAGTTCGGTCAGTCCCCGGCCGACGAGGTGTCCGCCGGACAAGTCAAGTTCGGCAAGCACTTCGCCGCTCCGGTCGTAGAGCCGGTACGGTGAGAGGAGCCACGAACCGGTATAGAGTTTCTGGTAGCCGAGAAAGAGCGCCGCGCCGACCGTTCCGCCGGCGACCAGAGCGAACCATTCCCAACGCCGCGCAAGCCAATGCCGCAGGAGTGCGCGCCGGTCCCGCGAAGCGACAAGGTCCCAGAGATGATAGCAGGCTATCGCGAGCGCCGTGAGCGCCGCGTCGAAGGGACGCGTCAGGAGCAGCGCCCCCAGCAGAAGACCGGTCAGCAGGTAGCCCGCGCGGCGGCGCGGCGCGGCAACGGCCCGTTCGGCCCGTATCAGAGCGATGAGCGTCGCCAGCAGGAACAGCATCGCCGCCGGATGAGAGAACCAACTGGCGGCGTGGAACAGCGTCGTTGTCGAGAACAGGAACGGCACCGCCGCGAGGAGCGGCACGATCCAGCCGCCCGACAGGAGCCGCGCCAGCCACAGGAGGAGCAGGAGCGAAAGTGCCGTCACCGCGAGGTTCATCGCTCCGGGACGCTCCAGCAGGATGAACAGGGCGCCGAAAAGCGCGGTGCCCGGCGGGTATTTGGAGAATTCGCGATCCTTGTGCACCACCACATGGTGGCGGAGGAACAGCGGCCGCAGTTCCGGGGAGACCGGTTCATGCCAGAGTTCTCCCGCGGCGAAGAGTTGGGCCTGATAGCGGGTGGAGGACTCGTCGCCCGACAGCAGGCGCTCCTGCAGCACGATGCGCTGAAGGAATAGACCGGCGAAGAACAGCAGCAGCAGGGCGACGATGGCGGCGTTGGCGATAAGCGCGCCGCGGACGGCCGGAGATATCGCGCGGACCCGGAGCGCCGCGACGCCGAACAGCGCGGCGAACGACATCCCCCCCAGCAGCGACCAATACAGGGTCCGGGAGGCCTGCCCGATGTCGGTGATGTCCAGCATCGTCCGTTATTGTCCCGTGAAGGTCATGTGCCTATCCGCGGACCGCGTAGCCGTTGTTGCCGTTGCGGTACTTCTCCTCGAACTTGCGGAAGATATCGCGCTCAACCAGGAATTCGAGTATCTTCCCGTCGATATCGCCGTTGGCCGCCTGTTTGCGCAGGATGCCGATGGTCTGTTCGTAGGGCATCCGCTCCTTGTAGGGGCGGTCGCGCGCCGAAAGGGCCTCGTAGAGATCGGCGATGGCGAGGATGCGCGACGGGAACGGTATCCGGTCGGCCCCGACGCCCTGCGGGTAGCCCTGCCCGTTGAGTTTTTCGTGGTGCTGGACCGCGTAGAGCGCGACATTCTTCAGATGGTCCGGGAACGACAGTTTTTCGAGCATCCGGGCGGTCCAGACGGCATGCTCCTTGACCTTGTCTATCTCCTCTTCGGTCAGCGACCCGCGCCGGATGACGAGGTTACGCAGTTCGTCGTCGGTGAGCAGCCGCTCTTCGCGGCCCGCCACCGGCAGGCAGCGGCTGGCGATCTCGCGCAGGCGGCGGATATCGTCGTCGCGCATGTCCTCGACCGGGCGGTTCTTCTCGCGGATGAACTGCAGGTCGGCCAGCAGCCTCTCCGCCGCCGCACCGTCGGTCTTCTTCAACTCTTCGGCCGCCCGCGTGAAGCGATCCTCGATGAGGTGTATCCGGTCGAGCACCACCTTGAGTTTCGTATCCTTGTCCATCACCCATTCGGGGGTGGTCACCTTGCCGATGTCGTGGAGCCAGCCGGCGAGCCGTATCTCCTCGAGTTCGTTGTCGGTGAAACGGATATCGGGAAAAACCTCGGTGTCGTCGTGTATCGCCCGCGCTATCTCGATGTTGAGTTTCGCCACCTTCTGGATGTGGTTGCCGGTGTAGTGCGATTTGGCGTCCATCGCCACCCCCAGCACCTCGATGACCGAATTGAACAGCGCCCGGGTATCTTCGAGCAGTTTGGTCTTCTCTATCGCCACCGCCGCCATCGAGGCCATCGCCTCCACCAGCGCCACCGATTCGCCGTCGAACGGGGTCACCTCGCGCGTACCCTGCTCCATCGCGTTGACCAGTTGCAGAACGCCGGTCACCGCGCCGAGATGGTTCTTCATCGGGACCACCAGCATCGAACGCGACCGGTAGCCCGTTATCGCGTCGTATTTGCGCGGCCCCGAGAAATCGAACTCCTTCGATTCGTAGACATCCTCTATGGTCACCGTCTTGCCCAGTATCGCGGCATAGGCGCAGACATTGTCCTTTTTGAGTTCGACCGGCTCCAGATCGATGCGCCGGTCCCCTTCGCCCCCCAGCCGGATGCCGAGCGTCGCGTTCTGGATGAGGGTGAAGCGAAGCCGTCCGTCGTGGAGAAGATAGAGCGTGCCGCCGTCGGCGCGGGTCAGTTTGCGGGCGTGGAACACGATCATGTCGAGCAGGCGGCTCAGGCTGTTCTCGGCCGAAAGCGATACCCCTATGGCGACCAGCGTGTCGATCTGATGCTTGAACTGCGTCGATATCCTGCGATAATCCTGCGTCGTCACCTCTCAGCCCTCCCGTTCAGGATGGGCGACTATAGCAAACAACGCGGCGCGAAAGCAACATTTTCTTCACAAACGACGGCGTTGCGGCTATAGTGTCGCGGCACCCTTGTACGGAGGTCTCCATGCCGCGCCCGTTGGTCCTTTTCTCCGCTGTTCTGCTCTGCGCCGCCTGCGCTTCGACCGGCGGCCGGCAGTTGGATATCCACCTGCGTCCGAAGGCAGACGACATCAGCATGTGCTACATCGACCTCCTCCGGACCGATCCGGCCGCGAAAGGAGAGATAGAACTGTCGGTCACCGTCGACGGGACCGGGAAGGTCATCGCCGCCGATCTGGTGAAGAACACCTTCCCCGACGACCGGGTCGGCCGCTGTGTCGGCGACATCATCAAAAGTGTCGCGTTCCCTCCGAATAACCAGAACAAGACCGTTACGTTCTCCTATCCCGTCGAATTCAACACGGAAGGACCGGACCCGACGAAACCATAAAGGGGGTTGCCATGTACCGCTGCGCCATGTTCCCGCTCATCGCCGCCCTGACGCTCCTCTCCTGCGCCGAAGATATCCTGCCGCAGGCGGAGGCCGAAAAGTATGTCCGCGAAACGGTCGCCAAGATGCCCGCGCCGTCGGTGTCGGTCTACATCGGCGCTATGACCGACGAGGGCTATGTGCCGACCTACCGCGCCATAGCGGCCGACAAAAAGTATCTCCTGTTCGAGGAATCGGTCTTCATCAAGGAGGCGAACCGCAGTATGCCGCGCATATCGCTGACCGACGAAGGGAAAAAACTCTTCGTCTGCGAGAAGAACCGCTGCGCCGCGCCGGTCTGCGCCCTGACGGTGGCGAAGGTCGATCCGCCGGTAAAGGTGGGCAAGGAGTGGCACGTCACCTACACCACCGAAACGAAATGCGAAGGCCCCGCCTACACCTCGCTCAAGACGCTCGCCGATCGTCAGTTCGTGAAACCGGGAACCCAGCAGGGAAAGCTCATCCTTTCCAAGGGACCGAACGGCTACGACGTGCGGCTCCCCTGAACCGGTCGGGAAAAATTGTCTTTTAACGGCGTCCGACTAATATAACGGGTCGACCGCGCAACGCGCCCACGAAAGAGGAGTACGGGTACAGATGATACAGTTCGAACCGGTCCTGCTGTTCGCGCATGCGCTGGTCTTCCCGATCTTCCTGTTCCTCTTCAGCCGTTATGTGATCGCCCCCGTGTTCACGGTGCTCGAACGCCGCCGGGGCATGCTCAACGTGGAGAACCAGCACGCCTTTGGCGCGGCGCGGACACGCGCCGAACTCAAGGAACGCTGCCGCCGCGAGATCGAAGAGGTCCACCGCAACGGCGGGGTCCTGCTGGTCAACACCAAGACGCGGGCCACGCAGGAGGCCCAGCGCTATCTCGAAGAGGTGCGCGAACAGATGCACCGGCGCATGGAGGAGAAAAAGGACGATATCGAGCAGGTGCGGTGCGCTACCGCCGGGGAACTGGACGCGCGGCGCGAGGAACTGCTGAAGGCGATAACCTGCGAACTGTGGGGGGAACGGGAGGCATGAGAGGCGCGCTTCTCGCCGCCATACCGCTGTGGCCTCTTTTGGCGGCCGCTTCGCCGGAACACGGCGGCGGCCTCGGGCCGGCGGCGACGATCCTCTTCGCGGCGATCAACTTCGCGATCTTCGCGGCGGTGCTCGTCAGATTCGGCGGCCGCCCCGTCGTGCTCTTTTTCCGCGAACGCGAACGGGCGATCCGCGAGGAGTTCGAACGCTACCGCGAGGAATACGAAACGGCCGAGCGCGATATAGCGGCCCTGCGCGAGCGGCTGGCCGCGATCCCTGCCGAGAAGGAACGGCTCCGCGAACACTATGAGCGGCAGGCGGCCCTGCTGTACGACGAGATACTCAACGGGGCGCGCCTGCAGGCCGAATTCATACGGCGCGAAACCGACCGGTCCCTGCGCGACCAACTCGACCGGTGCCGCGGCGCGGCCACCGATCAATTCATCGACGCCCTGACGGCCGAACTGGAGGCGCGGGCCGCGGCGCTCGGTCCGGAGCAACGGAAAGCGCTGGTGGATCAATTCGACCGGCTTTCGAACGGAGCGCTCCGATGAGCGACGCGCTTACCCGCTACGCCGCCGCCCTGTGCGACGCCCTGCGCGACCTGCCGGAACAGGACCGGAACGCCGTCTTCGAACAGGGTCTCTCGCTGGCGACGCTGCTCCGGGACGATCCGGAACTGCCCCGCTTCCTCGCCTCCCCCGCCTTCGCGCCGGAGGAGAAGGAGTCGGTGCTCGACGCGATCGCCGACCGGCTCGGACTCGCCCCGGCGCTCCGCGAACTGCTGCGGATACTGTCGGCAAACCGGCGCGCCGCGCTGTTCGGCGCGACGGTGGCCGAGGCGGAACGGCTGCACCGCCGCCGCGAAGGGATCGCCGAACTGGAAATAACCGCGGTCGACCCGCTCGACCACGCGACGCTGGCGACGCTCCGCCCCGCGCTGGAGCGACTCTTCGGACCGCGGCTCCATATCGACTGCGCGACCGACCCCTCCCTGCTCGGCGGGTTGACGGTGCGCCGCGGCGACACGATCTACGACCTGTCGCTCAGGAATCAGATACGACGCCTCCACAAACATCTCAGGGAAGGAGAACGGCGCGATGCATGACCTGCCGCCCAAGAACGGGGAGATCGGGAAACTTCTGCGCGAAAAGATAGCGCAGTTCGAAAAACGGCTCGAGACGCGCGAGGTGGGATCGGTCATCGCGGCCGGCGACGGCATCGCGCGGGTCTACGGACTCGACCGTGCGATCGCCGGGGAGATCGTCGAATTCTCCTGCGGCGCGAGCGGCATGGTGCTCAACCTTGAGGAGGGTTCGGTGGGCATCGCCGTGATGGGCGACTACGAACATATCCGTGAAGGGGACGAGGTGAAGCGGACCGGACGGATCATGTCGGTCCCGGTGGGCGACGCGATGATCGGACGCGTGCTGAGCGCGTTGGGCGAACCGATAGACGGCCGCGGACCGGTCCCGACCACGGAATTCCGGCCGGTCGAGGTCAAGGCGCCCGGCATCGTCAAGCGTCAGCCGGTCAAGGAACCGCTCCAGACCGGCATCAAGGCGATAGACGCGATGATCCCCATAGGACGCGGCCAGCGCGAACTCATCATCGGCGACCGCCAGACCGGCAAGACCGCCATCGCCATCGACGCCGTCATCAATCAGAAGGGCGGCGACGTCATCTGCATCTATGTGGCCATCGGCCAGAAACAGTCGACCGTGGCGCAGGTGGTCGACAAACTCCGCCGGCACGGCGCGATGGACTACACCATCGTCATCGCCGCCACCGCCAGCGACCCGGCGCCGCTCCAGTTCATCGTCCCCTACGCCGGCGCCACCATCGGCGAATACTTCCGCGACAACGGTAAACACGCCCTGATCATCTACGACGATCTTTCCAAACACGCGGTCGCCTACCGGCAGTTGTCCCTGCTTCTGCGGCGCCCCCCGGGCCGCGAAGCCTATCCGGGCGACGTATTCTACCTCCATTCGCGCCTGCTCGAACGGGCGGCGAAACTCTCGGAGGCCGAGGGGGGCGGCTCGATGACCGCGTTCCCCATCATCGAAACGCAGGCGGGCGACATATCGGCCTACATCCCGACCAACGTCATATCGATAACCGACGGCCAGATATTCCTCGAAGGCGACCTGTTCTACGCCGGCGTCCGCCCGGCGGTCAACGTGGGACTGTCGGTCTCGCGCGTCGGCGGCAACGCCCAGATAAAGGCGATGCGGCAGGTGGCGGGGCGGCTCAAACTCATACTCGCGCAGTACCGCGAACTCAAGGCGTTCGCCCAGTTCGGCAGCGATCTGGACAAAGCGACCCGCGACCAGTTGGACAACGGCCTGCGGCTGACCGAGGTACTCAAGCAGGGGCAGTATCAGCCGGTAACGGTCGAACATCAGATAATCCTCATCTACGCCGCAGTGGGCGGCCATCTGAAACGGTGGAAACTGGAGGACCTGCGCCGCTGGGAAGAGGAACTTTACCCGTTCCTCGACAACCGCCACCAGCCGCTCCTGAAGACCCTCCGCGAACAGAAGCACATCAACGACGATACCGACCGCAGCATCCGCGACGCGCTCGAAGACTTCGCCGACTACTTCGGCAAAGAGGTCCTCCGCGAAGCGACCCCCGAACAGACGGAGGCCTGACGAAGCTCCATGGCGGGACTCAAGGAGATACGCAAGCGGATCCAGAGCGTGAAGAACACGCAGAAGATCACCCGCGCCATGAAGATGGTCGCGGCGAGCAAACTGCGCAGGACGCAGACCGCGATGCTCAATATCCGTCACTATTCCGATGAGTTGCGGCATCTCGCCGGCGTGATGTCGGACCGCGTGGAATGCATCCACCCGCTCATGGTGCCGCGCAGAACGGTCCGCGCCGAGGCGATCATCGTCGTGTCGGGAGACCGCGGGCTGTGCGGTTCGTTCAACGCCAATGTCGCCCGCTATGCCCGGCGCCGCGCCGATGCGCTGGAAAAGGAAGGTATCCGTCCCCTGCTGTTCTTCGTGGGCCGCAAGGGGGCCGAGTCGCTCCGCACCCACCCCGCCGCGCAGGACCGCCGGTTCGTCGGACTGCTGGGCGAACTCACCTTCGACGCGATGTACGACGTGGTATCCTTCCTCTCGCACGGCTTCCTCGCCGGAAATTACGACCGCGTGACGGTGATCTTCAACCGCTTCAAGTCGGCCGTGGCGCAGGAGGTGGCCGAAGAGCAGATATTCCCCGTCACCGAGAACATCTTCGAGAAGCACGAGATCGTCCGCGATCAGGCGGGGCGCGACATCCTGCTCGAACCTTCCCACGCCGCCCTCGCCGACTATGTGGTGCCGCGCTTCGCGGCGACCGAACTGTTCCACGATCTCATGGAATCGGCCGCCAGCGAACTGTCGGCCCGCATGAACTCGATGGACGCCGCGACCAAGAACGCCGCCGAGATGATCGGCCGGCTGGTGATATCGTACAACAAGGCGCGCCAGAACGCGATAACGACCGAACTCATGGAGATCGTTGGCGGCGCCGAGGCGCTCAAGGGATGAACTTCCGGAGGAGACCGTAATGATAGAGAAAGGAACGGTGCTGCAGGTCATGGGGCCGGTGGTCGACGTCTTGTTCGAAGGTGCGCGCGCCGGCGATCTGCCGGAGATATACACGGCGCTCAAGGTCACCAACCCCGCCATCGACGACCGCCCGTTCAACCTCGTGCTCGAGGTGGCCCAGCATCTGGGCGAGAACGGCGTCCGCACCATCGCGATGGACGCGACCGACGGCCTGATGCGCGGCATGGAGGTGCGCAACACCGGCGGATCGATCACCGTCCCGGTGGGCCGCGAGGCGCTCGGCCGCATCATGAATGTCGTGGGCGACCCGGTCGACGAGGGGGGCCCCATCGAAAGCGAACTGCGTCTGCCGATCCACCGCAAACCGCCCGAGTTCCGCGACCAGAACGTCGAACAGCAGACCTTCGAGACCGGTATCAAGGTCATCGACCTGCTCGCCCCCTACCTCAAGGGGGGCAAGATAGGCCTGTTCGGCGGCGCGGGCGTCGGCAAGACGGTGCTCATACAGGAACTCATCAACAATGTCGCGCTCCATCACGGCGGCTATTCGGTCTTCGGCGGGGTCGGCGAGAGGACCCGCGAAGGGAACGACCTGTGGCTCGAGATGAAGGAATCGGGCGTCATCGCCAAGACCGCGCTGGTCTACGGCCAGATGAACGAGCCGCCGGGAGCGCGCGCCCGCGTCGCCCTTTCGGCGCTGACGGTGGCCGAATACTTCCGCGACCAGATGCATCAGGATGTGTTGCTCTTCATCGACAATATCTTCCGCTTCACGCAGGCGGGGGCGGAGGTCTCGGCCCTACTGGGCCGCATGCCCTCGGCGGTCGGCTACCAGCCGACGCTCGCCACCGAGATGGGCGAACTGCAGGAGCGCATCACCTCGACGCGCGCAGGTTCCATCACCTCGGTGCAGGCGATCTACGTCCCGGCCGACGACCTGACCGACCCGGCGCCCGCCACCGCGTTCGCCCACCTCGACGCGACCACCGTCCTCAACCGCGACATCGCCGCGATGGGCATCTACCAGGCGGTCGATCCGCTCGATTCGACCTCGCGGGTGCTCACCCCCGCCGCGGTGGGCGACGAACACTACGGGGTCGCGCGGCAGGTCCAGTCGATACTCCAGCGCTACAAGGACCTGCAGGACATCATCGCGATACTCGGCATGGACGAACTGTCCGAAGAGGACAAGATCGTCGTCTACCGCGCCCGCAAGATACAGCGGTTCCTCTCCCAGCCCTTCACGGTGGCCGAGGCCTTCACCGGCATGCAGGGAAAATATGTCAAACTGCAGGATACGATCCGCGGCTTCCGCATGCTCGTCAACGGCGAACTCGACAAATACCCCGAAGCGGCCTTCCTGATGGTGGGCACCATAGAAGAGGCGATCGAAAAGGGCGAACAGTTGATGAAAGAGTGACGCGATGCTGAGTGTGCGCATCCTGACACGGACCGGCGAGGTCTACAGCGGCAACGCCGACTCGGCGGTATTGCCCGCCAAGAGCGGCGCAATGGAGGTGCTCCCCCGCCACATCCCCTTCATCACCGTCATCGACACCGGGCTGATCGTCGTCAAGCGCGACGGCGCGGCGCGCGAATTCACCGTCTCGTCGGGCATCGCGTTCCTCATCAACGATGAACTGACCGTCTTTTCCGACGCCTCCGAAAGCGCCGAGCAGATAGACCTTGACCGGGCCCGCGCCGCGCAGAAGAAGGCGCTGGCCGACATCGAGGAACACCGCGGCAGGGACCCGCTCCTCCACCGACTCGCCCGCGACCACCTGCGTCGCGCCGAGAACCGGCTCAAACTCGCCCAGAAACGGGGCGGCGGCCGGAAGGCCTGAGACCGCATGAACGGACCAAACGACACGATCCTTTCCCCCACGGCGCTCCGCCGGATCGCGGTGCTCGAACTGCTGCTCCTGCTGACGCTGCAGGCGGCGCCGGCCTTCGAACTGTTCAGTGACAAACTCGCCTTCTCCTCCGGCGCGGACCGTCTGCTGCCCACCGCCGCAAAGGGCTCCGCCGCGATATACGGTCGGGAAGCGGCCGCCGACGGAACGGTCTTGCGCACCGAACAGAGCGGCGCCGACGCATCGACAACGCCGCGAAACCCGGCGATCATCCTTCCCCGTTCCGTCGGGCTTCCGGCCGGACGTTTTGCGACCGCGACCGGGTTCCCCCATCACGGTCACGACATACTCCACATCTCGCCAAAACACTCTCCGCCCCGCCACGCCTGAACTTTTCCCCTACGGCGTTAACAACTTTTAAGCGGAGCAGAAAGATGTTCCAGAATATCATGGCGACCGTGGTCTTCATCGGCGCGCTCGCTCTGTCCTATCTCGGCTGGCAATGGACCGAAGGAGGACTGAACGGCGCCGTCATGGGCTTCATCCTCGTCGCGGCACCCGGTTTTTATTATGTCTACGTCGAATGGCCGCAGCAGCAGGCGCGCAAAAAGGCCCTGCGGCAGGACGACGAACAGTGAACGGAGGAGACCTGACATGCTCATAATGGGAATCATCGTATTCTGTATCTCGCTGGGGTCGGCGGCCATCGGCGGATACGGGCTCGCGGGATTGTTCGGCGAACTGCCGGGGGCGCTCATCGGCTTTTTTTCTTTTTTCCTTCCCGGTATCTATTTCCTCTACCAGAACCGCGACGGGGGAACGGAGGAGAAGGACCAACAACAGGAGCGCCGATCCCCCTGACGACTCAACCCTCGCTTGCTTTTCAACACCGCTTCACTAGAATCGCCGTGTAACCGTTCGGAGGACAACGTGCAAAACTATATTCCGTGGCTTGTATTCGGCGCCGTGGTGACCGCCATCTTCATCGTCGATTTCTTCGTGCTCAACCGGAACGCCCATGAGGTACGCATCCGCGAATCGATACTGACCACCGCCGCGATCAATCTGGTCGCCGCGCTCTTCGGCGGCTATGTATTCCTTCTCAAAGGGCGCGAACCGATGCTCCAGTTCTTCACCGGCTATCTCATCGAATACTCTCTGTCGGTCGACAATCTCTTCGTTTTCCTCGTTCTTTTCACCGTATTCAAGGTGCCCGACCGCTACCGTCACCGCGTCCTGTTCTGGGGCATCCTTTTCGCCATCTTCGCCCGCGGGCTGTTCATCTTCGGCGGGGTGGCGCTGGTCACCCGGTTCCACTGGACCGTCTACCTGCTCGGCCTCTTTCTGGTCTACACCGGCGTCAAACTCTTCTTCCGGAAAGAGGAGGAGGCCAACATCATGGAGAACCGCTTCTTCCGCTGGCTCAACCGCGTCATCCCTCTGAAAAAAGACATCTGCGACGAATGCTTCACGGTGCGCGACGGCGGAAAACTCTACGCCACCCCGCTTCTGATGTGCCTGCTGGCCATCGAGATCATCGACATTCTCTTCGCCTTCGATTCGGTCCCGGCGATACTGACCATCTCGCGCGATCCGTTCATCATCTTCACCTCGAACCTCTTCGCGATACTCGGCCTGCGATCGCTCTACTTCGCGCTGTCGGGGGTAATGGGGCTGTTCCGCTTCCTGAACTACGGGCTGGCGATCATTCTGGTGTTCATCGGTGTCAAGATACTGCTGGAGGACATATGGGTGATGCCCATCGGCATCGCGCTGGGCGCGGTCGCGTTGGTGCTCGCCGCCACCGTGGCGCTGTCGGTCCTGTTCCCGGAAAAAGAGGGGCCGGGGGCCTGAAGCCCCGCTATATGCCGTCGGGGGCCCGGAACGACCGGCCGAAGAAGATCCGGTCGGTGTCGGCGTCCGACAGGTTCCAGAGTTCCTTCATCTTTTCGTTCATCGCCTCGCTGTAGCCGCGAATGAGATAATAGAAAGCCTGTTCGAAGAAGAAATCGAGCCGCTGCTGGAACTCGCGGAGCATGTTTATCTGCACGGCCGACTCGAACTGGACCGTCTCCTGTTCGGCGAACTTCTGCAGGATGTTCTTGAGCAGTATCTTGGCGCGGTACACCTCGCACAGCGGCACCCCCATCGCGAAGAACGACCGCCCCTGCCGCGCGTACCACCGGCCGATATCGGTGCGCGACGCCTGAGAACTCAGCCAGCGTTCGAATTCCCGGAGCACCTCGCGGGCGTCCCGTTCGACCGCCGCCATGTCGACCCGGGTGAAGGTGGCGGTCGACGGATGGGCCGACACCTTTTCGACCCAGCGCCGGACGATGTCGTCGGATCGTTCCTGTATGAAGCGCGTCAGCGGCCCCGACATGAGATCGAGCATACTATTCTCCCTCCAAAAATAACGGCGCAGTCTACCACAGAACCGTCCCGCCACAAAGTTTTTTCGACGGGTCGCAAACCGCTCCATTTCTTTACTTTCCACGGCCCGGGAGTATCATGACCGCGGTTTAGGACGACATCGGGAGGAACCGATGAGAGGCAACTGGAAAGGGCTTGCGTACCTCGGGCTCGCCTTCGAGATACCCCTGCTGACGGTGCTGGGCTATTTCGTCGGCGCTCAACTGGATGCGGCGCTGGGTCTGCCCGGCACCAACATCATCGCCGGCGTCGGCATCGTCACCGGACTCTATCTCTGCTGGCTCACCTTCCGGAAGATACAGCTATTCGTCGACGATCCCGGCACCGACCGCGAGGAAGACCGGGAATGATCCATAATCCCTCCCTCTTCGAACTCGCCGGCATACCGCTACCCTTCGCGCCGCTGGCCGCCACGGGGCTCGTCCTGATCCTCGCGGCGCTCCTCGCCCTGCTGGTCCGGCTCGCCTACCGGCGGCACGACGGCGTACTGCCTCGCGGCGGGCTCTCGCTCATCGCCGCACTCGAATACCTTCTCGAGTCTCTGAGCGGCTTCATCCATTCGATACTCGGCAAACACACCGCCGACTTTGAACGGTTCCTCATCGGGATATTCTTCTTCATCCTCCTTTCCAATCTGCTCGGCCTCATCCCCGGCCTGCTCGCCCCCACCACCGACTTCGCGATAAACCTCGCGATGGCGGTCACCGTGTTCATCTACTACCATTATGTCGGCATACGGCACCACGGCCTCCACTACCTGAAGGTCTTCCTCGGCCCGGTCTGGTGGCTCGCCTTCCTGATGCTCCCCATCGAGGTCGTGTCGCACTTCGCCCGCATCCTGTCGCTCTCGATGCGTCTGACCGGCAACATGACCGGCGAACACGCCGTCATGGGAATGTTCGCGGCGATGCTCCCCATCGGACCGACGGCGATATTTCTCTTCCTCGGCCTGCTGACCGCCGTATTGCAGGCCTTCGTCTTCATGACCCTCTCGACCATTTACATACTGTTATCGATAGAGATAGAACACTGAACTACGGAGGACCCCGATGAAAAAACTCATGGTACTGCTTTCCGGCGCCTTCTGGACCGCCGCCCTGTTCGCCGCCGATGTGATGGCCGTCGGCAACGACAGCGGCATCGACGAAGGACTCATCGGTCTGGGTGAAGGTATCGACAAAGGGATGATCGCGCTCAGCGCCGGCATCGCCATCGGCCTTGCCGCGTTCGGCGGCGCGCTCGGTCAGGGCCGCGCGGCGGCGGCGGCCATGGAAGGGACGGCGCGCAATCCCGAAGCCAACAAACGGATATTCGTCCTGCTGATCCTCGCGCTCGCTCTCATCGAGTCGCTGGTCATCTACGCCCTTATCGTTTCTTTCTCGCTGATCGGCAAGGTTTGAGGCTTACGCCAGTCGGCTTTCACGGTACTTCTCGACCGCCCGCTTGGTGATGTAGTAGGTCGGTATCGCCGCGATGATCCCGACGATCGCCCCCCCTATCCACGTACAGATGAAAATGTCGATAAGGAACTCCTTCCCCTCGCTGAGGAGCGCGAAAAAGCCGGTCAAGGTGTCGCGGCCCGTGAAGGCGGCGGTGAAATCGGCGTAGGAAAGGACATTGTCGACCCGCCAGAAAAAGGCGCCCACCCAGTAGGTGAAGGCGTACATCGGTATGAAGGTCAGCGGGTTGGTGATCCAGACACCCGACGCGGCGGCGAACCGGTTGATGTTGCGGAACGGGAGCGTCAGCACGATAACCACGGCCATCTGAATACCCATGATGGGAAGCCAGCCGACGAAAATGCCCGCCGCGAGTCCGAAGGCGATCTCGTGCGGGGTGGAATTCTGCGTCGCGAGTTTCAGCGCCCACCCTTTGAGTTTCAGCCACGCATTCTTCATGCCACCTCCGTGTCGGGGGCATCATAACAACGGGCTAATGAAAGGCAAATTTTGTCGCTGTGCCTCAGCGGACACACCGGGCATTGTAAGCGCCGTATGTTTTGGCACTGTAACTCACGGAGCCATAGTCAAAAGCACCATACCATGCAGTGTTCTTGTAGTATGCGTGCGATGACGATGACCAGAAAGTCGCCACAGGCATATTCGGGAAGTTGGATGCCGGATTGTATTGCCCACGATCAAG
>CALMRE010000193.1 GCA_937871295.1 uncultured bacterium
GGCCTGTGTTCTATCCCTTTCCGATTCGAAACCCCCCCCCCCCTCGCAAGGCAATGTTTTTATTTTATCATATAAGTTAGGGTCTTTCTTATCCAATAACCCTAGGTTCGCATCGTAGTCTATTTTTGCCTGCACGCATGCTTTTAGGGCCGGGTCCTCAAATTCGCCCGGCTTGAGCTTGTCGTCACACCCGATGCAGGCGGTAAGGAGGATGAGAACCAGAAACAATGACCTCATCCCAACCTTCTCCTTGCAAAAGGAGAAGGAGGAAAAGGTATCGCCCTCGCCTTTTTCAAGGAGAGGGCGGCGTAGCCGGGTGAGGTTATTGAGTGAGGTCTGTTTCGTGCTTTTCATGTCACATCCTCCTATTGCATCGCATTCATGATCTGGCCGAGGGTGAAGAGGTTGATGTCGAGCGGTTTAATGGGTATGATGTTTCCATAGTCGCGGTCAATGAGCGGTTTCCAATCGGCTATCGTCTTCCGGTAGGTGATGGGGAAGCCGAGGACTTCCGCCTGTACTTTCAGACGCAGATCTGCATCGAGCAGGGTGAGGCGCGGGGTGAGGCTGGCGCTCAGGTACAGTTTCGCGGCGAGGTCGCCGTCGGTGAATTCCGCACCGATCAGTGCCTGCATTCTGAACGGTGCGCTGAAATCGATGAACACCACATTCCCCTCTATGCCCACGAATACGCTCACCACCTCGAAGTCGATGCCGAGTCCGGCCGCTATGTAGCCGTCGACGTACACATACGGCGTCACGCCGAGGCCCGCCGTCAGGCCGAGGCTTGTATCGCCTCCCTTGGCGTCGTTAGCCACCATACCATAGTCCCAGTAATACTTCAAGTAGACATCGACGGTAAGGTGAGCGCCCCATTGGAGCATGACCGAATAGAAAAAATTTCTTTCTTTTTTCGGATACATAAGTCCATTATTAAAAATAATTTCGGATTTATGTTGACGCAACTCCTTTTTTGTGCTATACAGGATTTGAGAGTCCGGTATTTCAACAACGGCGGAGACGGTCATGGCAAAACGAAAGATAATCAGGATCGACAACGACAAATGCACCGGCTGCGGCCTGTGCGTCCCCAACTGCGCCGAAGGGGCGCTCCAGATCATCGACGGCAAGGCGCGGCTCATCAGCGACCTATTCTGCGACGGTCTGGGGGCGTGTCTCGGCCACTGTCCCGAAGCGGCCATCACCGTCGAAGAGCGCGAGGCGGAACCCTACAACGAACGGCTGGTGATGGAAAAGAACATCATCCCGGCGGGCCACAACACCATCCGCGCCCACCTCCTCCACCTCCGCGACCACGGGGCGATGGATCTTCTGCAGGAGGCCTTCGCGGTGGTCCGCGAACACGGCATGGACCCGAAGGAGATCGTCCACGGGAAACCGGAAGATGATGCCTGCGGCTGCGGCGACCACGGCAAGAAGGAACATCACGACCACGGTCATCATCACGGCCACGGCGGCGGCTGTCCGGGATCGAAGGTGGTGGATATTAAGAAGGGCATGCATGGCAACGCAGATAAAGGGCGGACGCCATCCGCCCCTACGGGAAAATTGGAATCGGAATTGAAGAATTGGCCGGTGCAGATACACCTCGCGAGCCCCTACGCCCCCTACTTCAAGGAGGCCGACATCGTCATCATCGCCGACTGCGTGGCCTACGCCTACGCCGAGACGCACCGCGAGTTCATCAAGGACAAGGTGGTGCTCATCGGCTGTCCGAAACTCGACGACGCGGCGGCCTATGTCGACAAGATAAGCGAGATCATCCGCGCCGGGAAGCCCAAGAGCATCAAGGTGGTACGGATGGAGGTCCCCTGCTGCGGCGGGATGATCGAGATCGTCAAGCAGGCGATAAAGAACTCGGGTGAGGTGATGCCCTTTGAAACGGTCACCATTTCCATTGACGGTCGCAAACTATAACTTTGGAGGAATTCATGAGCATGTTCTGTCATCAGTGTCAGGAAACGGCGCGCAACACCGGCTGCAACAAGGTCGGCGTCTGCGGCAAGAACGAGACGGTCGCCAATCTGCAGGATCTTCTCATCTACACGATGAAGGGTATCGGCTTCTACGGCCATGAACTGGCGAAGAAAGGCCACTACGACGAGAAGAGCGCCTTCTTCGTCATCAAGGGGCTTTTCGCGACCATCACCAACGCCAACTTCGATCAGTTCGACTTCATCCGCCTCATTAAGGAGGGACAGGAGATCAAGAACCGCTTCAAAGCCGAATGCGATAAACTCGGCATGAAGTTCGCGACCCTTCCGCCCGAGGCGGCGTGGACTCCGAAGAACGACGACGAGATAAAGGCGGCGGCGGTATCGGGCCGCGGCGGCTGGATGGCGATAGAGAACGAGGATGTCCGGTCGCTCCGCGCCATCATCCTCTACGGCCTCAAGGGGATGAGCGCTTACGGCGAACATGCCTATGTGCTCGGCTTCCATAAGAAAGAGATCTTCGAGTTCGTCTTCGAGGCGCTTGCGACGATCATCGACGACACCAAGTCGGCGGGCGATCTGACCGCCTTTGTCCTCAAGACCGGCGCGATGGGCGTCCAGACGATGGCGCTCCTCGACGAGGCGAACACCACCACCTACGGCCACCCGATCATCACCGAGGTGAAGACCGGCGTCCGCGGCAACCCCGGCATTCTCGTGAGCGGCCACGATCTGCGCGACCTGCACGACCTCCTCGAACAGACCAAGGGGACCGGCGTGGACATTTACACCCACTCCGAGATGCTGCCGGCCCACTACTATCCCTTCTTCCGCAAGTACGACAACCTCGTCGGCAACTACGGCGGTTCGTGGTGGCACCAGAAGGAGGATTTCGAGAAGTTCAACGGCCCGGTCCTGCTGACCACCAACTGTCTGGTTCCGCCGAAGGATTCCTACAAAGCGCGCGTCTTCACCACCGGGGTGGTCGGTTTCGAGAACATGACCCACATCGCCGACCGCGAACCGGGCAGGATGAAGGATTTCTCGCAGATCATCGCACTTGCCAAGACCTGCAAGGCGCCCGAACAGTTGGAGGACGGGAAGATCGTCGGCGGGTTCGCCCACAACCAAGTGATCGCGCTTGCCGATAAGGTGGTCGCGGCGGTGAAATCGGGCGCGATCAAGCGCTTTGTCGTCATGGCGGGCTGCGACGGCCGTCACAAGGAGCGCGACTATTATAAAAAGGTCGCCGAGGCGCTCCCGAAGGATGCGATCATCCTCACCGCCGGCTGCGCGAAATACCAGTACAACAAACTGCCGCTGGGCGATATCGGCGGCATCCCGCGCGTGCTGGACGCCGGCCAGTGCAACGACTCCTACTCCC
>CALMRE010000194.1 GCA_937871295.1 uncultured bacterium
CCTTGTAAATCGCGCAAAGACGGTAGGCCGTCTTGAAATACGGAACAAGCAACGGCAGGGCGACCAGCGCGTCTATATCGACGATGTTCCATACTACCGACTGGCTGACATAGACCCGGCCGATATGTCCCTGTGGAATAAGAACTTTGGGTCAAGCGACTTCGGGCACATGCACAATCCCCTTGTGCCTACGAAAGAACACCTTGCCAAGATAACCGAAAAGAATCCCGATGTCAGAGCCGATCTTGACTCATTTAAGAATTCCGATTCTTTTTGGGACGGCCAGAACTATTTCTTAAAGCAGAAGACGCGCACCGTAAAAGTCCGCGAAATGGTAAGCGGCAAGAAGGTAGATGAAAGCGGCAATGTTGTTGCCTACACAAAAGAAGTAGAGCGAGACGCCCTGCTTGCCGAAGTGTTTGATGATGCGAACCGCCTGCTTCCCGGCGAAGAATTCGCGCATCATGCAAAGCAATATCGTTCCTACATGAAGTCGAGCGTGGGCCGCAAATTGATGAATGAACTTGTAGCGACAATAGCGATACCAACCAGTAGCAAGTTTGACCGACAGCCTCTTTATAAAATGGTTGAGGATTTGCACAAGTTCCATGAAGAAACTCTGACTTCCGCAATATCCGACACGAAGACAAGCAAAGCGTTTGCCGGTGTGACGCAGGCGCTTGTGTCGGCGGCACTTGCAAAGCCTGCAATGGCCGTGTTGAATCTGTTTCAGCCGGTCGTTAATGGAGCAACCTACCACGGCTTCATGCGTTCTCTTGCGGCGACTACCGTTGCCGGGATAAAGATGGGGTGGTACATCCCGAAGAACCGTTTTGATGTCAGAGCCGCGTGGGAAGACCTTGCGAATGGTATTCGTGACCCAGAGAAGCGGGCGGTCATGCAAAGGATCGTTGCGGAGAACAGCGAAACGCGGCGGTTCCTCGACGAGGATTTGGTTGACCTCAATTTACGGCTGAACGGGATGCTGAATATTCTGACACTTGGCTTTGAAGGAAGTGACCGCATAGGCCGTAGTGCGACGGTTAGTATGGCATACGATCAAGCGAGTGCCGCGCTCAAGAAATTCCAGAAAGGTATAGCGTCCGGCAAACGCATGGAGGCCATAGACGCGCTGAAAGACGACCTGAATCTTGGGTCATGGCAACAGCATGCCGCAGAAGATTTTATGACAACCGTTCTCAAAGACGGCGACATGGCAAAGGCGAAGTATGAGTTTGCGAAGTACGCAACAGATTCCACGAACTTCGTCTACTCGAAAGACGCGGCACCGAAAATGCTGGCGTGGGTGCGGTCGCAGAATGCAGTAGCGGCACAGGCTTTTATCTTCGCGTCATACCCAATGCACTATTGGAATCAGATAATTGGCGGTGCGATACGGCAGGCGAAAGCCGGTGATTCTACGATGCTATGGAAGCTCGGCGCATTCAGCGTCGCGTGGTTTGCCGCGATGAAATTGGCGCAACACGAAGACCCGGACGGTGGTAACTTGACATTGGCGCAAGCGATAGGTCTTGGCCCGCAACATCTCGCGTCTTATGCCGCGAATAAGGGGCCACTCATCACGGCGACCGGTATCCCCGAAATGGCGTTCAGGCCTATCGGAAATATGTATAGCGGATTCATGGCAATAGGCGATGTGGCGCTGTTGTCCGGCTACAAGAAGTTGGGCGACTACATGGAATCCATATCAAGTGTTGACAGCAATGATTCATTCGATTGGCAATGGTTACAGGCATGGAGTCAGGTCAATAAATCGTTACCGGCGCAGGCATACAAAGATGTCATCGATTTCAAAGATGCAACGAAGAACTTGATGAAGGAGTTACAGCAATGATAAACGAAGGTGGTGTCAATCCCGCTGTTGACAATACCGGTAAAGTGCGGGTAACGACCGGAGATGTTCTCAAGTTTCTTGAGGATTGCTTGGACTCGGACGGTACGGTAACGATAACGAAAGTCACAACGGCCGGTAACTCGAAGCTCGTCTTGTCTGCCGACATACCGAGTGGCGGTGTTGGCGATACCTATAAGGTGAAGTCAACTACATCCGGCAGTTCAGAAGGGTATCTTACCGATGTGTTGGCGGTAGGAACCGGTCTTTCAAAGTCGGTTGACGCAAGTCTTATAACGCTGTATCTTAATGCCGCGCTCGATGCGCTTACCGATGTCAGTGGTGCAACGGCGGCGACACAGGGCAAAATGCTTGTCAAGAATGGTGCCGGACAGTTTACGCCTGCCGTAGCACTTATTCAAACGACAGGTTCAGATGATCTAGGCATGGGTGTTTTGACGCAGGATGATGAAATAGCGTCGCGTGGCATGGTGAACAGGTATCTTGCCGACCTGACTTTTGGTGGCATAGATGGTACGGGCGAGAACTATACATTGTCCTCCATGTGGCGGTCGAAAGAAGTGAATCACATAGCGATGTCGGCGCATGACGATACCGCAACGACGGCAGGGGCAGACGGCTATCCTCCGGTGTCCGGCCTATTGTCGCAGGAAATCGGGGATAACACCGGCGGCACGAACTACACGCGATTCGTTGCCGGGACGAAGATAGAAACGACAGCGAATGTTGACCCGTCGAAGGATG
>CALMRE010000195.1 GCA_937871295.1 uncultured bacterium
CCCCGGTGTGTCGGCGTCGAGTTGCTCGATGATGGGGCCGATCATGCGGCAGGGGCCGCACCAGGGGGCCCAGAAGTCGATGATGACCAGACCGTCGAACTGTTCGACCTCGGCCGCGAAGTTGTCCTTGTTCAGTGCAAGCATGGGCGCCTCCTTTTGACTGATCGCTAGAATTTTATCGATTTGATGCCGTTCTGCTGAAATTCCTTGACCACGGCTTCTATCTGTTTGAGGTTGGTCTCGGCCTCTTTCCCTTCGTCGCTGGCCTGTATCTTGTAGAAAAAGGAGACGACCGGCTCGACCTTGTCGGCGAAATTGAAGATGAATTTGCGGTCGTCGACGATCTCTATCTTCTGTTTGTTCTTCTTGTCGGGGGTCTTGAGTTTGACCTCGTAGATGAGTTTGCGCGAACAGAATTCACGGACCGGCGCATAGGCCGAATCCTCGTAGCAGGACATGTCGTCGGTCTCGAGCAGTTTGATCGATTCGATCTTGTCGAAGGCGAGCATATACTCGCTGTTGCCCTGCACCACCGAAAGGGCGGTGGAAGGTTCGCGGCCGGTGCCGTTGTACTTCTCCGCCTCGATCTTGAGTATCTTTCCCTTGACCGTCTTGCCGCTCACCAGCGTGATGTTCGCCTCCTGCGCGAAGGCGGCCGTGACGCCGAACAGAATAACCATCAACACGAACTGTTTCATAAGAACCTCCCCGGGCGACCGTCGCCCTTGTAAGGCCATTATAGAAGCGGAAAACGAAATAGCAAGTGCGGCATCGTGCCATTCTTGACATTCTTTTCTGTCCTGCTACTGTGAAAACAGGTCTTCTGTGAGGCTGTTGAAGAGATGAACGACAATATTCCGGCACAAGTCCCGGGCGGAGAACTGGTCCTGTATCGGACCGAGGATGGCAGAACGCGCATAGAGTGCTGTTTCTCCGACGGCACGATCTGGTTGACGCAAGCGCAACTGGCCGAGTTGTTTCAGACATCGGTTCCTAATATCAACATCCATCTTAAAGCCATTTATGCTGAAGGCGAATTAACGGCGGCGGCAACTATTAAGTCTTACTTAATGGTTCGTGCCGAAGGGGCGCGGCGAGTATCCCGAGAGACTCTTCATTACAGCCTGCCGGCCATTCTTGCCGTCGGTTACCGCGTGCGGAGTCAGCGCGGCACCCAATTCCGTCAGTGGGCTACCGCGTGCCTGAGCGAATACCTTACCAAAGGATTCGTCATGGATGACGAGCGGCTCAAGAATCCCCCCGGCCCCGGCATTCCCGACCATTTCGACGACCTTTTGGAGCGGATCCGCGACATCAGAGCCAGCGAACGCCGGATGTACCTGCGGGTCCGCGACATCCTCGCTCTCGCCGACGATTACGATCCGAAGGATGAGAAAGCGCAGGTGTTCTTTCAGACGGTGCAGAACAAACTTCATTTCGCCGTCACCGGAAAAACGGCCCCCGAACTTATCGTCGAACGGGCCGACGCCAAAAAACCGAACATGGGACTTACCGCATGGCGTGGCGGCGTGGTGCGCAAGGCAGATGTCGCCGTTGCCAAAAACTATCTGAATGAAGAAGAGATCACGGAACTCAACCGCGTCGTGGTCATGTTCCTCGATTATGCGGAGGATCAGGCCCGTCGCCGGAAACAGATATTCCTGAAAGACTGGCGGGAGCGGCTGGACGATTTTCTTCGGTTCAACGAGCGGAATGTTCTCCCTGATGCCGGGACGGTGTCGCGTGATGAGGCGGAGCATCGTGCGAGTGAACAGTACGCGCTGTTCGAGGAACGGCGGCGGCTTGCGGCCGAGGAGTCGGGGGAAGAAGAGACGATACGGATGATAGAGCAGGCCGCGAAACAGGCGGTGAAGCGCCGGACAAGGAAACCGAAATGAGACGGGCAGAACAGCGGAGAAATGTCTAATGTCGAGGACTGACCCCCCTCTCCACGGCTATACCCGCGCGTGGCATCTCAACGAAAAAACGGATACTCTCGACAACCGGACGGAAGCCTACACCTACGATTCCTATTACCGTTTAAGGGAAGTCGATTACAACAACGATGGGGTGCCTGATGAGAATTACACACTCGACGGCGTCCACAACATCGAACTTTCGACCGAGGACGGTGTCTCTTTCGCGTGGGGCGTCGACAAATACAACAGACTGCGCAACAAGATCGGCGGAGGTGTCACCAACGCCTATTCCTACGATGCTCGCGATAACATGACTGCCGAAACGGATGGCACCGATACGACGGAATATGTGTATGACGACCTCAACCGGCTTATCGGGGTGAAGGTGAACGGTATCCCGCTCTCAGCCTATCTCTATGATGCTTTTAATCGCCGCATCATGAAACAATCGGGAACATCGGATCATTGGTACGCATACGACGACTGGAACATCGTTGCCGAGTATGTGACCGAGGGGACGACGACCTACACCAACTGCATCGACACGGGGATGGACGGTCATCTGGCGATGGTACCGAGCGGCAATATCGCCGACATCAGGTACTTCTCGACCGATGAGCGGGGTAATGTTGTTGCATTGGTCAACGCTTCAGGTACAGTCCTTGAGCGGTATCGGTACACGGTGTACGGTGAACCGACGATCATGGAGGCTGATTTCTCGCCGAGTAGCGCAACAGAAGCGATGTCGCCGTTCCTGTGGGGCGGCAGCTACATGGATAACGAGACGGGGCTCTACTGGATGCGGAACCGCTATTACCACATCGGCATGAAGCGGTTCATCAATCAGGACCCGAT
>CALMRE010000196.1 GCA_937871295.1 uncultured bacterium
TTTCATGCACAGTTATACTCCTTTTCCTGTGTCTGAAAAGTCGGGGCCATTATAACCCTCCCTGTTTTTTGTTTCCGAGAACCGTTCCCTTATGTTCTCTTTACCAGCATACCTTTTAACGGGGACATAGATTGTCCCCCATCAATTTTTCCCGCAGTTCTTTGAAGGCTTCGGCGTGGAGGTTGAGGAGTATCTCGCCCGACTTGGGGCCGAGGTCACGGTATTTCTCCGGTAGCGGGATATCGAGTATGCGTTCGAATTCGGGGGCGAGCGGCGTAAGGTCCACCGCCTTCCCCGCCGAGTCGGCATGGATCATCGTAAAGTATCCGGCGATGCCGCCACCCGGGAAGCGCCGCAGTTTTTTGAGGAGCGTCACCGCCTTCCCCGCCCGCATCACCGGCAGTTTCGCCGCCGCCATGTGATAGCGCGCCGCCAGTTCCCCCGCCAGCCGGAAACTGTTCGGGATCCGCAGACGGTCGCAGAGCGCCGTGACGAGTTCCACCCCCGCCGCGTCGTGACCGTAGTGATGCGGCAGGATGGCCGGATCGGTCAGCCCCTTGCCGAGATCGTGGCAGAGCGCCGCGAACCGCAGGTGCGGATCGGCCGTCGGCAGGCGATGGAGCAGTTGCATCGCGTGGTCGAAGGTATCGGTCTCTCCCTCATGGTAGTAGTCGGGCCCCGGCGTGAGGCCGACGAGAGCATGCAGTTCGGGAAAGTGAACGGCCAGCGCGCCGACATCGCGCAACACCGTGAAGAACCGCCACGGCGCGCGGGTGGCAAGCGCCCGAACGCACTCCATCCAGACCCGTTCGGGCGAAAGGGTGTCGAGTTCCGGCACGAGCCGCCGCATGAGTTCGAGCGTCGTATCTTCGAGTGTGAAGTCGGGCAGGAGCGCCGCGAACCGGGCGACGCGGTAGAGCCGCAACGGGTCCTCGGCAAAGGCGTCGCTGATGTGGCGGAGCCGTTTCTGCGCGATGTCCTTCCGGCCGCCCCACGGGTCGATGAGTTCGCGCGTTTCAAGGTCCTGCGCAATGGCGTTGATGGTGAGGTCGCGCCGTTTCAGGTCCTCGACGAGCGTCACGGCGGGCGAGGAATCGGTGTCGAAGCCGCGGTAACCGGGGGCGCTTTTCGATTCCCGCCGCGCAAAGGCATACTCGGCGCCCTCAACGATATAGACCGGGAACGCTTTGCCGACCCGCTGTGCGCCGGGGAACCGGCTCAGGAACGCCTCTTCGGTCGCCCCGACCACGACGAAATCGTCGTCGCCCTTATCGAGTCCCAGTATCTCGTCGCGGATCGATCCGCCGACGCGGTATATCTTCATCGCCCCTCCGTTGCGCCGGGAAATAATAGCGAAGTGCGCGCCGAATAGCAATCGTTCAGTTGACATTTCTTTAATAATAGGGTATATAGGCGGCACTGAGCGGGTGTAACTCAGTGGTAGAGTGCTAGCTTCCCAAGCTGGAAGTCGCGGGTTCAAGTCCCGTCGCCCGCTCCAAATTTTTTTGCCTGGTGATGTGCAAAGAGTACGGTTTCTCTCAGTAATTTTGCTTTTTCTGCTCGCCTCGCTCTTTATCGTCCGTTTTTCCTTCTATCCGCTGGTCCGTTCTTATCTCGAGATACAGTACGATATCCGTGTCGATATCGGCAAGACCGCTGTCTGCGGGCTCGCCTGCCTGACGCTGCCGACCCTCTCGATCGAACAGCCGGGGGTATTCCGGTTCGAGGCGGAACAGGTCACCGTGTCGGCCGCTCTGCGCCGCGAGGGACCATTCGACTATGTGCCGGTCATCGCACGGTTCGCGGTCGGCAAGGCGCACCTCGCCATCAGCGACCTCGACGCCCTCATGGGCGATTCCGACGAACCGCTCTTCGGCCCCGAATTCCCCTATTTTCCGGTTGAACAGGCCACCGTCGAACATATCTCGGTGACGCTGTCTCTGCCGGGACGCGAACTGAAACTCAACGATATGTCGTTCACGGGCGACGGCGAATACACCTTCCATCTCCCCGAAGCGGTCTATACGCAGAACGGTCTCCGCGCACCGCTCCGCGCCACCGCGACGCTCTCCTTCAGCGCAAAGGGCCGCACCTACGCGGTGCGGTCGCTCAAAGGCTCCGGCGCCGGCTTCGAACTTTCGGGCAACGCCACGCCGGAAGGGTTCAGGGGTCGCGCCGTGGTGCAGATCGCCCGTATCGTCGAGCGGCTCGACGACCAACCGGCGTCGGGCGAGATCGTCGCCGAGCTCGAAGGGATACTTTTCGGCGGCGCCCCGCGGATAGAGGCCGATATCCGCGGCACCGGGCTGGGCTGGAACGACGAATTCCGCCTTTGGGACCTCGCGGCGCATCTCACCGCCGACCCGCGCGGACTCACGGTCGACCAGTTGGTGCTTTTCAACAAGGAGGATCCGTTCCTCTCGCTCGGCGGCGCGATGAACTGGCGCGAGTCGGTGATACGCGGACAGATCCGGCTGTGGGATCTCGACTTCATGAACACGATGAAACGCTTTCAGGCGCCGTGCTGGGTCAATATGTGGATATCGGGAACGATCGACTACGATTTCTCGTTCGAAACGCTCGTCGCACAGTACCGCCCCCGGCTGACGGTGCGCGACTTCGCTCTCCACGACGACGGGACGCTTTCGATACTCGATCTCAAGGACACCTATCAGGTCGTCGGCCGCGGCGAGATCCGGGCCGAACGCATCACGCTCAATGAGGCCGAAGTGACGGTAAGCGACGACACGACCCATCTGTTCCTGCACGACACGTGGTTCGACCTCGACGACGACGGAAAGATACACATCCTCATAAAGCCCAGATCGTGGATAGACCTCGCCCACGTGGACAAGATCGCCGAACTGCCGGCGGAGGGACGCGGCAACATCGATATGGCGCTCACCTCCTTTTACCGGAATCCGCGCATCGTCGGCCATTTCAAGGGAGAGAACTGCGCCGTACAGGGCTTCGAAGCGGGAACCTGCGACATGACGGTGGAACTCAAGGATTTCGTCCTGTCGTTCCTCGGCAACAGCATCGCCTACCGGTCGGTCCGTTCGGAAGGCTCGCGGGTGGCGCTCGATTTCAACAAGACACCGAGCGACATAACGTTCCTCTTCAACAACATGAGCGGCGACCTGAAGGATGTCGGCCCGGTCCTGCGGCGCAAATTGCCCGATCTCGGCGGCCGCTTCTCCTTCACCGCCGAGGGACGCTACGCGGGACATCTCGCGTCGCTCACCGGCCGCGCACAGGCCGACAAGCCGCGCCTCAACGACACGCCGATCGCGGACCGCGTGTCGGTCGCCTTCACCGACCAGAAGGATATGCTGCGCATCACCAAGGGGGCGATCCTGCTCGGCGACAGTTCGCTCGCCCTGTCGGGCACGATGAACCGGCGCACGTGGGAACTCGATGTCAAGGCGACGCTCGACGCCTTCTTCCGGAAGGACTTCCCCTTCCTCGAGGAGTCCTCCTTCATCGCGCCGCGCGCCTCAGTGACCGCCGCCGGCACCCTGTTCTCTCCGAACTTCTCCGCCGAACTGTTCCTCGGCCGGGTGGAATATCAGGGGGTGGTGATGGGCAACCTGTCGGCCGCCGCCGCCTACAATTACGAAAGCGGCCGCTTCACCGCGTCGGGCAACCTCGGCGAGGCGGCCTCCTTTCGCGGCGAGATGCAGGGGTTCGATCCGGCGACGCTCACCGCGACCGCCAAGGTCAAGGATTTCGTGCACAAGAAAGGAGACCTGTTCTTCAAGACCTCGTTCGACGCGAAATGGACCGAAGGAGAACTCGACGCGCGCGTCGGCAAACTGATGATAGAGAAGCGCGGACTGTTCGTCCGCAACTCCCAGCCGTTCCGCATCAAGGGACTCTGGGACCGCCTGACACTGGAACAGACGGTGTTCGACGGGGAAACGGTGAACGCGACGGTGCGCGGAGAACTCCGGAAGGGCAAACCGCATATCGAGGCGGCCGGGACCCTCTTCCCGGCGGCGCTCAAAGCCTTTACGGATACCGACCTGATCTCCGATGTCTCCGGCAACGCATCCTTCCGCATCGCGCTGGAGGATGAGGCGCTGTCGGGCAATCTGTCGGTGCGCGGTCTGGGCTTCACCCTCGTCCCGTATGACCTGACGGTGTCGGCGCTCGACGGTTCGTTCTCCTTCGACAACGACGCGTGGAAGATAGACGCCCTCAACGGACTGATCGGCGGCGGCAAACTCGATGTCAAGGGTTCCGGCACCGTGAACCCGGCGTGGGGCGGCCAGTTCGACCTTTCCATCATCAACGCCGCGGCGCGCGAACGGCACATCGGCGCTTTTTCCTTCTCGGCCGACCTCGACATCATGGCGATAGCCGGGGAAACGCCGGCTATCGGCGGCGATATCGAGATAAAGAATATCACCTACCGCGACGATCTGTCGCTCGACAACGAACTGGTGAAACTGCTCGGCAAACCCCGCTCGCGCCGCGCGGCGAAGAACGGCCAAGAGACGGCCTTCGACCCGCGGCTCAACCTCCGCGTGACGGGCCGCAACGCCCTGCGGGTGATGAACAATCTGCTCAAGGCCGACGTCGCCTTCGACACCCGGCTGACCGGCACCCTGTCGCGCCCCGAGCTCGACGGCTCCCTCCAACTGAACGCCGCCGAACTCACCTTCAAGCAGAACCGTTTCGCGCTCGACCGCGGCATCGTGACCATCGAGACCGAGGAACGGATCCGCCCCTATCTCGACGTACAGGGAACGACCCGTATCTACGCCCGTTCCAAGGAGACCGAGTACAAACTCGTGCTCGGCGTCACCGGCTACCCTGAGGAGCTCGCGATACGCCTCACCACGATGCCGCAGTTGGAGGAGACGCAGGCCTATTCTCTGCTCCTCTGGGGCGATTTCTTCGACCCGACCCAGCCGGGGGTCGAGAACCTCGCGCTGGTGGCGGTGACCGACATCATGGGCATCTCCGACGAGGTCAAGAAGAACTTTCAGTTGACCCGCTTCGAACTGACGCCGAAATACAGCGAGATCGACTACAAGACGGTCCTCAAGATCATCGCCGTCAAGGAGATATATCCGTTCCTGGTGATGTCGGTCGAATCGAATCCGGCCGATCCGGCCGACCAGATGATCATGCTCTCCTACCGCGGCTCGAATTTCGACCTGTCGCTCGACTGGAAATACAAGAACAAACTCGAGACGAACTACGGCGGCGTCGGCGTGAACTTCATCCTCAACTATCTGTTCGAGTGACGCGATGCGTACGGCGTGGCTGTTCCTGCTGCTCTTTCTCGCACCGCTCCTGTGCGGCGCCGCGACGGTCGAGCGGATCGACTGGAAGAGCGATCTGCCGTTCGACGACTACCGGCGGCTCGTGAAGATAAAGACCGGCGCGCCGCTGTCGCAGAAAACGGTGCGCCGCACGGTGCGCCTCCTCTACGCCACCGGCCGTTTCGAACAGATACTCGTTTCGGCGGCGCGCGGCGGCGCGGAGGACGGGCTCATCCTCACCGTGACGGCCCTGCCGCTTCTATTCATCGACGAGATAACGATGCGCGGGAACAGCGCGCTGTCGGACAACCGGATAAAACTCGCGGGCAATCTCCGCCGGTTCACCCCCTTTTACGAAGCGAGCCTCGAACGGATACGCGATGAGATACTGTTCGCCTATCGCAGCGAAGGCTACGCCGACGCACGGGTGAGCATCGAGGTGAAAAAACGTTCCGCCGCCGTGGTCGATCTCGATTTCTCGATACAAGAGGGCGAACGACGCGTGATAAAGGCGGTCAAACTGGTCGGGGAAGCGCTCCCGTCGGAGAAACGGGAACTCGAGAATGAATTGTCGCTCGCCAACGCCTTCGCGCCGCTCACCGACGAACGGGTCCGCGAAATGGACGACCGCGTCGAACGCTACTACCGCGACCGCGGCTATCTCGATGCGACGGTGCGGCATCAACTGGCCGAAAAGGGAACGGTTCTCATGACGATCAATCGGGGGTCGCGCTACGAACTGGCGATCAGCGGCCGCGCCGCCTTTTCCGAAGCGACGCTCCGCGCCCTCATCCGGCACATCGAGAACTGGCAGCACAACATCGAGGCTACCGCCGCGCGGTTGACCCTTTTCTATCAGGCGGCCGGGTTCCCCGACGTGTCGGTATCGACCAAGGTCGACCGCGAGCGCTCCGCCGGCCGGGAGAAGGTGCGTATCGCCGTCACCATCGCCGAAGGGGCGCGCCGCTTTCTTGACGGCATCGTCTTCTCCGGGGTCGCGGAGGAGAGCCCCGACGAACTCAGAGACCGCCTCTTCGAATATGTCGAGACCCGGCTCGAGGCCGAGGAATTCCCCGCGATAAGCATCGACCGCACCATCATCGGCGGCGGCTACCGCGACACCGACGGCACGCGCGCCACCACCATGGCCCGCACCAATAAGGACCGCGCCGTCCTGCCGGAAACGCGGTACGCCGTCCCGACCGCCTATCTGGACGACATCGCGCGCTATCTGGAATCACTGTACACGGCGCGCGGCTGTCTGTCGGCGGCGGTCGACCGGGCCGCCATCGTCCGCGACGGCGAAATGCTCTACCTCAGCGTCGAGATGACCGAAGGTCCGCGCTCGCTGCTCACCTGGGTCGGCGTCGACACCGGCGACACGGAACTTGACGAGGAACTTTTCTCGGAACTGGATCTCGCAGCGAACACCCCCTTCACTCCGGCGCTCATCGATGACGCCGTGGCCCTGCTGAACGCCGAACTTCGCGCGCGGGGCTATCTGTTCGCCCGCATCCGTGACGACCGGACGGTGAAAGGGACCGGCATCCGCGTCATCTTCCGGACCGAGGATCTTTTCCCGGTCACTGCCGGAGAACTGGTGGTGAGCGGCAACGCCATCACCGCCGAACCGGTGGTGCGCAGTCTGGTCCGCTTCGGCCCCGGCGAACCGCTGTCGACCGGACTATTGCACGACGCCCGGCGCGATCTGCTGACCACCGGCGTCTTCGACACCGCCGATATCGCCCTCATCGACGAAGAATCTCCCGACAGCATCAAGGACATCGTCGTCACCGTTTCCGAGGCGTGGCGCTTCCGCATCGACATCGGCGCGGGACTCGCCACCGACGAGGGAGGCCGGCTGTTCGGCGCCTTCGAGTACAAAAATATCCTCGGCCGCGTCTTCACCCTGCGCCTTTCCTATAAATTCGCCCACAAGATACCGTGGTTCATGAACAGCGCCTTCGAGGACTATTTCCTCCACGACCTCTCGTTCTTTGAACGATTCGACCGGACGGTGACCGGTTCGATCATCGTCCCCGACCTTTATTTCCTCCCTTTCTCCCTTTCGTTCCAGACGGAGGTCTTCCACATCCACGACTCGCGGTCGGCCAGCGGCCTGCCGTACCTGATCGACAAGAACGGCATACTGCTCTCGTTCTACAAACGGTTCGGCGATCACTATTTCCTTGCGGTCAACGCCGAACTGTCGCGGCAGGATGAAGAGGAATATCTCAAGGACGCGCAGAGCGGAGCGGTCACCCTCGACCGGGCGACACGCTACCTCTTCAGCCCCGAATTGGAGGGATGGGTCGACTACCGCAACAGCCCCGTGAGCCCCGACCGCGGCTTCAAGATCGGTCTGCGGGTCCGCAACACCACCTCGCTGGCGGGCGACGACACCAAATACACGCTGTTCGAGAATTACGCGTCGGTCTACCTGCCGCTCCAGTACCGCCAGACCGCTTCGGGCGACTATGTCCCGCGCGATACGCTGGTGTGGCATTCATTCCTCAAATACGCCGCGCTGCTTCACCATTCGGGAGAACTGACCTCCGACGACACGCTGAAACTCGGCGGTTCGACCTCGGTGCGCGGGTTCGCCCAGAACTCCATGATACCCGCCGACAACGATGACGGCGAAAGGCAGGGAAGTTACTACCTGTTCCTGCGCAACGAGATCCGCTTCAAAATACGGGACAGTTTCTACCTCGTCACCTTTTTCGACGCCGGCAATCTCTGGGAGAAACTGGAGAACATCGGGCAGGGGGAATTGCTGCGCTACGGCACCGGCGGCGGACTCATGATCGCCTCGCCCATCGGCTCGATCAACCTGCAGGCGGGGGTGAACCTCTTCCCGCAGAAAGACAAAAATCTCGACTACAAGGAAGATCTCTGGAGTTTCCACTTCTTCATATCGTCTTTTTAACGACGGCCCCAACCCTCATCAAAAACTGCCTTTGCTCTAACCGTAAATTAACAATAACCTTATAAGAAGCCAATCGTTAGTTGTTTGTTTTTTAATGAACGGAGTGCCGTTATGAAGTTCAACATCCTTGATCTCCTGCTTCCCCGCGAAACGAAATTCTACGATCATTTTGAGGAACAGGCCGACATCCTCATCAAAGCGGCGTTGGTATTCCACGATCTGATGACCAACCTCGACAAGATGCCCGAACACGAGATCAAGCAGCGGCTCGGCGAGATAAAAGAACTCGAGACCAAGGGCGATTCGGTCGAACACAAGATCATCGACGATCTTTCGGAGACCTTCATCACCCCGTTCGACCGCGAGGATATCCATGCGATGGCGGTCAACATCGACCGGGCGCTCGACATCCTCAACAGTTCGGCCAACAAGATCGACATGTACAACATCCGGAAAACGCCGGACCATGTGATCCACTTCGCCGACATCATCGTCGACATGTGCAAAGAGCTGCGGACCCTTATGGGACTCTTCCGGGCAAAGAGCAGCGTCGACGAAACGGTCGCGAAGATACATCAGTTCGAGAACAAGGCCGACTATCTTTTCCACATCAGCATGGCCGATCTGTTCAACAACAACACCAATGCGGTCGAGATAATCAAGTTCAAGGAGGTGTACGAACATCTCGAGAACCTGACCGACTGCATCGACTACATCGCCAAGACGATCCGCGGCATCATCGTCAAATTGGGGTAACGGCATGGATCTTATATTTCTGCTGGTCGTGACCATCGTCATCCTGGCGCTCATCTTTGATTTTCTCAACGGGTTCCACGACGCCGCCAACGCCATCGCCACCGTCGTCATAACCAAGACTCTGACGCCGTTGCAGGCGGTACTGCTCGCCGGGTTCGCCAACTTCTTCGGCTATTTCACGCTGGGGACCGCGGTCGCCAAGACCATCGGCAAGGATGTGGTCAACATCGGCATGATCATCAAAGAATACGATACAGCGACCTCGCTCATGGTCATCCTCGCCGCACTCATCGGCGCGGCGCTGTGGGATGTCCTCACTTGGCTGTGGGGACTGCCCACCTCCAGTTCGCACGCCCTCATCGGCGGTCTTTTGGGCGGCGCCATCGCCGCCGCCGGGACACAGGTCGTCGTCGGCGCCGGGGTCATCAAGATCGTCTCCTTCATCATCATCGCGCCGCTTCTGGGCATGGTCGCGGCGGTGCTATTCACCATTCTCATCATGCATCTCTTCCGTAAGACTCATCCGGTCAGAGCGGCCGGCATCTTCAAGCGGCTGCAACTTATCTCGGCCGCCGCCTACAGCGTCAGCCACGGCACCAACGACGCACAGAAGACGATGGGAATCATCACCATGGCGCTGGTCGCCGCCGGGATGAAGCAGAACTACGAGATAGACCACTGGATAATCCTGTCGTGCTATGTCGCGATATCGATCGGCACGATGTTCGGTGGCTGGCGCATCGTCAGAACGATGGGGACCCGCATCACCAAGATCAAGGCGATGGAAGGTTTCTGCGCTGAGACCTCATCGGCGCTGGTGCTTTTCGGCACCGCCCAGTTCGGTATACCCGTCTCGACCACTCATGTCATCGCCGGCTCCATCATGGGGGTCGGCACCGTCGAACACGCCTCGACCGTCCGCTGGATGACGGCGCGCAAGATCATCTGGGCGTGGATACTGACCATCCCCGCATCGGGCGCCTGCGCCGCCCTGTCGTACTGCGTTATCCGGCTGTTCCTCTGACCGGGAGCGGTCATTCGGCGATGAGTTCCCCTATCTTCTTTTTCGCGTGGGCAAGCCCCTCGTCGATGAAGGTGCGGTCGAACGGACCGGTCGGGGCGACCGCCTCGAAGATGCGGCCCGGCTTGGCGATGGTGTCGAAACTGAACCCGTGTTTCAGTTTGAAGGCATACTTGTCGCGGTAGATGGAGCGGCCGAGCGCCAATATCTCCGCGTCGGTAAATGTATAGCCGGCCACCGCGAGCGATTCGCGCACCACCTCCGGGGTATAGATGCCCCGCGCAAAGAGACAGACGCAAAGGCTCGTGAGTATCTGCCGCCAGAACTCCTCTTTCATCAGTTCATCGACTATCTGCGGCGGCGTCATCGCCTTACCGCTCTTTATCGCGTTCTGATCGAGGCTGTAGCCGGCGTTGTCGAGGTGGCTGTGGCGCGTCCCGAGCAGGAAGCCGAGATAACTCGCCGGACCGGTCGGATAGCCCGGCATTTCGTTGCCGCCGAAAGCGAGCGCGTAGTCGGCCCCGCCATAGACCGAGGCCGCGTGGGCCGAGCCTTTCGCGAGCGCTTTATAGAAATCGTTCGGCTGATTGACCAGATGCTCCATCGCCTTGATGTAGGTCTTCCAGTCGCCCCACGCCAGCTTGAGTTCCATCGTTTCCTTCTCGGTAATGACCCCCTTTTCCTGCGCCTCGGTGGCCCACGCGAGGCAGACCCCCGCCGACATCGAATCGACGCCGACCTTCTCGACCTCGTCGATGAGGAGGAACATCCCGTCGGGGTCGCCGATGCCAAGCATCGAACCGAGTGCATAGATGAGTTCCCAATCGTAGCCGACCATCGTCGTCTTGTAGAAGTACGGTTCATTCTCGTAGGGCTCGCGGACCGCCGCGATATGGATACAGCCGACCGGGCAGTGGGCGCACGCAAGCCGTCGCCCGAGATACTTCGATGCAAGCGATTCTCCCGATATCGCCTCGGCGTGCTCGAAACTCCCGCTCTGCAGGTTGCGCGTCGGCATTGCCTTGAGTTTCTGCATCGTCATCACATTCCCGGCGGTGCCGAGGTCGTGGTATTTCTTCATGACCGGCGATTCGACCGCCGCCTTGAAGATCTGGTCGTAGAGATCGCGGTATTTTTTCTTGTCCTCTACCGGTATCGACCGTTCGCCCGATATGACGAAGGCCTTTATCTTCTTGCTACCCATCACGGCACCCATCCCGAGACGGCCGAAATGGCGGTAGGTCTCGGTGGTGGCCGACCCGAAGGCAACCTTGTTCTCGCCGCCGCGGCCGATGCGTATGATGGAGCGGACGCCCGCCCCCGGCTCGCCGCCGCGGATGATCGACCCGGCGGTGAAGAGGCTCTTCATCCCCCAGATCGAGGTCGCGTCGCGGAAATGGACCGTCGCGCCGTGTATCGCCACATAGACCGGCAGTTCGCTCGCCCCGGTGATGACGATGGCGCCGTAACCCGCCATCCGGATCGCCTGCGCGGCGCGGCCGCCGGCGTGGCTCTCACCAAGATTGCCGGTCAGCGGCGACTTGAACATTGCGACCGTCTTGGAGGCGAGCGGGAACAGACCCGTCAGCGGTCCGACCGAGAATATGAGCGGCGCCTCGGGAGCGTAGGGATCGATACCCGCCGGACAGTGCTCCTCAAGCAGTTTTATCGCCGCACCGGTGCCGCCGAGATACTGCGCGAACAGTTCCGGCCGTTCGACCGACCGATAACTTTTTTTGGTCATATCGATGTAGAGGACCTTCGTCGGATACGCGTGTGTCATGACCGCACCTCCTCTTTTCCGGTATCCTTGCGTAGTTCGAGAACCCCGTGCGGGCAGTATTTCGCGCAGATGCCGCACTGTACACAGATGAGCGGCTTCTGCGTCTCATTGTTCCAGAAGACCGCCTTGAGAATGCAGGCGTTCCGGCAGGCGCCGCACCCGATACATCTCTCCGCCTTCAACCGGACACCGCCCTCCGGACGCACCTCCAGCGCATCGACCGGGCAGGCCCGGGCGCACGGCGGATTCTTGCATGACCGGCAGACGATGACCGTGAACCCTTTCGACATGCCGCCCGCCGACTTGACGCCGATGCAGGAATTGGACAGCCCGCCGATACCGCTACGCCGCGAACAGGCGAACATGCACAGCTGGCAGCCGACGCACCGTTGCGCATCGATCACTTTGAGCTTCATGAAATCTCCCTCAGAAATGAGTGTAACGCTGCATCATAAAGCAAACAGGGCATTTTAGCAAAAAAATCGATGCCGCCTTCTCCGGCAGACCTCCCTTTCACCATCCCAACACATCCTGTGTGCCATTTTTTCTCAATAAAGGTTGACAAGTATATTTCTTTGTACTAATGTAAAAACGCCTTGATTTGAGATATGGGGCCTAACAGGAGGATCGACATGTTGTTCCGCCGTTTGTTTTTCGTCGTCTGCGTTACCCTGTTGCTGTTGCCGTCCGGGGGTGCTTCCGCAGCCGATACCGATCCCTTCGACACGGCGCAATTCTTTGATTCGATCGCCGGATCGGACGCCGTATTCGTCGGCGAATACCTGCAGGGCGGCAAAACCAAAGGCCGCGTCCGCCGCATAAAGGACATCTTCGGCTCGGTACCCGACGAAATGATCGTCACCGATATAGACAACCAGAAACATTGGATCAATCATCGGTTCAACTATCAGCCACGCACCCAGTATATCTTCATCGTGAAAAAGGCGGGCAGCGATTACGCGCTCCATGTCGACTCGATATCGGTGCCGGTCATGGGCGATAAGGTGAACTTCTCCTTCGGCACCCCCTACTACAACAATTTCTGGCAGTTGTTCAATCTGGATCTGTTTGAGGCGATCGTTGCGGCGGTGCGCGAGAAGACCACCGGCGGCATACAGCCCGCTACCGAGGAGAAACTGCAGGGACTTTTCAAGAAGTACGTTGTCGCCAAAGAGATCAACTCGCTTAAGGCGCTCATCCCCGCCGCCGCCCACCTTTCGTTGCGATTGGACGAGGTCGAATATGTCAAACTGGTCTCTCAGGCCGATATGCTCGGCTGCCTCGCGGTCAAATTCTCCGCGCAGGTCATGGGCGACCTTTTCTTTAAAAAGAATGTTCTGTCGAAGCTTAAGGCGCTCGCGCAGGACGCCCAGATAGCGGCCGCGAAATCGGCCGCTTCGACCGACGCCAAGGAGTCGGTCCGGGAACTTTCCGAACTGCTCAAGGCGACGGAACTCTACAATCCGGCGTCGAGCGAATGTTTCCCCGAAGAGACCCCTTCCTCCAATAAAAAGGTCTTCCTGCAGGCGGTCATAGAACTCGATACCCCCGACACCAAGAAAATAATCGCCCGCGAACTGGGGACCGAGGATGTGCAGTGGCTTTCCTCCATACTCGGCACCTTGGCCGAATACGAGGGGGCCGACCTCATAGAGCTGGTTCTTTCCGCTTCGGTGAACGAACATTCCAGCGAACGGAAACTTGAGTACGCGAACTACTTCGACCGCATAAAATCGAAAGAGTCGGCCGCCGTACTGATCAGTCTGTTCGACAAGAATGATAATCTGTTCTGGAAAAAGATCATCCTTTCGACGCTCGGCAAGTACGGTTACGAGGAGTCGCTCGCTTTCCTCGTGAAGGTCATGCAGGAGGCGCAGAACGAAGAGGTCCGCACCACCGCCGCCATCGCCACCGGTTCTCTGGACAAAAAGGATGGCGTGGTGCCGCTGTACGATTTCATCAAGCGCGAGAAGTCGATACTCGCCAAATCCATAGCGGTCGACGCCCTCGCCCAGATCGCCGACAAGAGCGTGCAGGTATACCTCAAGAAGATCATCACCGAAGAAGAGAACAAGAAGATCCGCGAACAGGCCGCCAACGCCTTGGAGGACAATCTCTTCATTCTCCGTTACGGTCGAAAGAAGCAGTGACCGATCCGCGTCAGCGCGTTGCCGAATTCCTCAAATGGCAGAATGCCGCTTCTCCTTTCTTCCTGCCTAAAGAACTGCTCGTGAAGCGGTCGGCACCCGCCGTCCCTTCCGCCTTTACCGCCCCCACGATACCGACGCAGAGCGGCGATCCCGAATCGGCCATGGCGCTCCTTGCCCGCGAAACGGCCGGTTGCATGAAATGCCCCCTCGGCGAAACGAGGACCAAGCTCGTCTTCGGCGTCGGCGATGTCCGCGCACGACTCATGTTCATCGGCGAGGGACCGGGCGAAGAGGAGGATCTGCAGGGGATCCCGTTCGTCGGGCGCGCGGGGCAACTACTCACCAAGATCATCGAGAACGGGCTTAAGATACCGCGCGAATCGGTCTACATCGCAAACATCGTCAAATGCCGCCCGCCCAAAAACCGCGCCCCTTTCAAGGAAGAGGCCGACGCCTGCATCGGATATCTGAAAAGCCAGATAGCGGTCGTGCGCCCCGAAGCGATCGTACTGCTCGGCAAAACGGCGATGCAACACCTGCTCGGGCTCGACCTCAAGATCGGCGACGCCCGCGAGCGATCCTTCGAATTCGACGGCATCCGCGTCTTCGTCACCTATCATCCCTCGGCGCTCCTGCGCAATCCCGACTACAAGCGGCCGACGTGGGAGGACATGAAAAAGGTGATGACCTTCCTCGGTCTGCCGGTCGAGGGCTAGGAGACTATCTTCACTTTCAGCCAATCGTCGCGCCGATAGAGCGCAAGAAAAAGAAAAGCGTTGAGCGCCATCGTCACGGCGATGGTGGCCCATATACCGCCCGCGCCGAAACCGCAGAATACGGCGAGGAACCAGGCGAGCGGTATCCGCGCCAGCGTCACCGGCAGACTCACCGTGAAGCTCGGACGGGTGTAGCCGGCGCCGGTGAAGGCGCCGTCCTCGAGGACGATCAGCAGCGACTGCAACACTTCGGCCGGCATCACGATGTAGATGTAGGCGACACCGAAGGCGACCAGTCCGGGGTCATCGTTGAAAAGGGCCACCAGAAAAGGGGCCGATAGCATCGTCAACGCCGTGTAGCCGAGCGAGAGGAGCGCCACGATCCTCAGCGCGTAACGGGTTCCCTCTATCGCCCGATCGGGCCGCCCCGCACCGAGGTTCTGGCCTACGAAGGTGGAGAGGCCCATCGCCAGACCGAAGGAGAAGAAGTAGGCGATCGATTCGATCCGGTGTCCGATCCCCATCGCGCCGACCGCGGTGTCGCCGAACCGAGCCGTTATGTTTGCGATAAAGAAGTATATGAGGGAGAACATCATCCCGGTCAGCGCAATGGGATAGCCAAGTGAAAGATAGCGCCGCAGCGGGATCAGCCCCTCTCCGACGACAACTTTGAACGACAGCCAGCCACGACGGCGCATCAGCCACCAGAACCAGATACAGGCGACGGCATAGGAAATGATCGTCGCGTAGGCGGCGCCGCGCGTCTCGAGCCGCGGAAAAGGGCCCAGCCCGAACATGAGTACGGGAGAAAGAACTATATTCAACACGAACGTGGCGCCATAGACCCGCACCGGCATGCGGGTGTCGCCGCGCGCTATCATGATGGAGTGAAGCGAGAACATAAGGAAGATGATCACGGTGAATATCGTCATCACTTCAAGATACTGGATTCCCGCCCGGGTGGCGACCGGCGACATGCCGACATAGGCGATGAGGCGAGGAACGATCGGATATACAAAGGCCGTCAGCAACGCGCCGGTCACGACGGTATACAGCAGCGACCGGCCGGCGTTCGCCGCCGCGAGATCAGCCCTCCCCTCCCCGGCATTCCGCGAGACCCCGGCCGATATGCCGGTGGTGACCAAGTGAGAAAGACCGTGTATGGCCCATACCAGAAACACCGAACCCGAGACGCCCGCAAGATAGTCGGCGCCGAGACGGCCGATCCAGAACATATCCACAATATTGTAGCCCGCCTTGAGTATGTTGAGCGCGATGACCGGCAACGCCAGCCTCAGCAGCGTCTCGCGTACCGGCCCACCGGTGATATCGGGGAGAGAGATCGTTTTTCCCATAGGTTCGCCTAGCCTCTGTCAGGTCGGAGCATCCTAATTGAAAAGCGAGTAATTTCAAGAATAATGGTCCTCCGGCGATAAAAGTGTATAGATTTTTGTGGAAATCGCGCCGGTTCGTGTATATTCTTCCGTCGTTGGAGCACGTGGATAGGACAGAAAGGAGAACGGAGCATGATGAAAGGCGCTTATCTGTGCGCGGTCCTTGCCGCGGTGTTGCTGCTGACCGGCCCGCTGGACGCGGCCAAGAAGAAAAGCAAACCGGCGACCAAACCGGCGGCCGTGGCGAAAGGGCCGAAGAAATGTTCCGAACTCGACGCGGAATTCAAGCGGAAGGTGAGCGACCTCAAGGCGAAATGGAAGGCGGCCGACGAAGGTCCGGAGCGGGCGCTCGACGAGACCGAGCGGACGCTGACCGACATGGATAAGAACGGCGCCGCCAAACTGCGGAAGTTCGCCGACGAACTGGAGGCGCAGAAAAAGCAGGAGATCGAAGCGGCAAAAAAGGATTTTGAAAAGTCGATGGCGCAGTTCAATAAGAAAGATGACGGCGCCAAGCGCACCTTCGAGATGGAGGCCGACCGCCACCGCCGCAGAATAGCCGAACTCGAGAAACAGAAGGCCGACACGCAGAAGGATATGCAGAAGATCGAAGATCTTCGCAACCGTATCGAACACGAGCACTCGATGGAGGAACAACGGCTCCTTGCGGAGTTCGAGAAAGTGAAGATGGCGGCCGAGGACGAGAATCGGAAATACCGCAAGCAGATCGAGGAGGAGTACCAGAAGAAATTCGACGAACTCAATGCGAAACTCGGCGAGTGGGATGTCAAAGAGGCCGAAAAGAAAAAAGAGACCGAAGGCTTCGACCGGCAGATAGAGGAATTCGCGATGCAGACGGCCCAGAAACTCGATCTTTTCCAGCAGGAGATCGAGAAACGGCGCGCCGAAGCGGAGACGAAGTTCAAGGAGGCGGAACTCGAGAACGCCCACATGGCGCTCGACATGGAATTGGCCAAGGAGTCGCAGCGGCTGAACGCCGAGATCGAGAAATACCGCAAGGAACGGCTCGAAAAGAAAAAAGAGAAGGAACAGCAGGTGAAGGATTTTCTCGCGACCAAAGAGGAATTCCGCAAACGGAACGACCGCCTCATTCAACTGGCCCAGCAGTACCGCGACAGTCAGCTCGACAAGAAGAAAGCCGAAGAAGAAAAGTCACAGGAACGCTGGAACAACGATAAGAAGCGGCGCGACGAACAGTATCAACGCCGCCTGCAGATGGAATATCGCGCCAAGATGGATGCCCTCATCAAGAAACAGGATAAGATAGCGCTCGATATCGAGAACGAAAAGAACACGCTGATGACGCGGGAAGGCAACTTCAAGCGGCAGACCGAGACCAAGGAGGCGGCGATAGAGAGCGAGAAGGCGCGTGTCGAGGAACGACACAAAAAAACTCTCGCCAAGATAAACGACAAATTCGACCGCATGGAGATCGAGGAGAAGCAGACGCAGGAACTGATACACGACCAATTGGAGGAAAAACGGGACTCGCTCATCGCGACCCGCGAAAAGAACAAGGCCGACCGGCAGGAACTGCTCTACAAGATGAAGGACGACTACGAAGCGCAGAGGAATTCCTGCGCCAAATAACTTTCCCCAACAGTTGCAAAACAGATACTCCGCGCTATAGTCTCATGGGTGGACCGATCATATTTACGAGGTTTTTATGACCCGTTCCTGTTTTCTTCCGTTCTGTTTTGCGGCGGCGTTTCTTGCCTGTGAGAATCAGACCGGACGGCCGATCTATCAGGATGCCGACCTCGTCTTCGACAAAGATCAGACCGGGCAGGACGATCCGTCGGATCTGCCGGACGATCCGGTTGCCGATGATATTCTCTATGATGATGTGCCTGATCTGTCGGACGACCGCATCGACGAAGATAGCTACGATGAAGATATGGCCGATGAGGACCTCGTCGAGGAAGAGCAGGCGCTCCCCGACTTCGACATCGTGCTGGGCGACTGTCCTGAACTTACGGCGGGATGGAACACCGATTTTATCGTGAACGGCGAGGAATCGAAGGCGCTCGTCCGTTCCTTCATTTTGTCCCTTCCCGACGGCATCGCGATGAAACGCGGCTGGCCGGTCGTCTTCAACTGGCACGGCGTCGGGGTCACGGCCGATAACTTTCTCCCGATGCTCGACACCTGGCAGAACAACGACATCATGCCGTTCATCCTCGTCACTCCCGAAGATAACAACCTGCAGATGGCGACGGTGCCGCCGCAGGGGGTCGACTGGGACAACCTTGTTCTCGACAACGGCAGCATCGAGGCGGAACTGTACGACCGGCTCATCGAATGTCTCGACCGGCAGTTCGGCGTCGACTACACCCACATCCATCTCACCGGCTTCTCGGCCGGCTCGATAGCCTGCGACAGTCTCGGGGTGATGCGCGGCGAACAGATCGCCTCGATCTTCACCTATTCGGGCGCCTATTTCTCGAACCCCGAAAACCCCGCCGATCTCGGCGCCGCGTTCTCCGGTTTTATCAAGTGGCCGCCGCTCGACACCGCCAACAAGTTCGTACAGGTGCTCGTTCACGGCGCCGGCGACGCGAACTGCGGCACCCGCAACGGCTGCGACATCTGGAGTACGATCGGTCTTTCCGTGAATTTCGAACACATGGCCGAATTCGACGCCCCCTACCTAAGCGGTCTCGGTCACGATGTCATCCTCTGCGACCATGATCAGGGACACCTCATGACGGGGGTGACGCAGCCCTCCTTGATACAGTTCTTTAAGGATCATCCGCTCGGCACCGATATATCGCCCTACCGCAACGGGCTGACCGGCCAGTTCGCCGAATTCTGTGCTTTGGTGCCGGCGCAATGACCGATAGAGGGGAGGAGCAGATGGAGATACCGGTCTATTTCCCCGGCGATCGCTACGAAACGCCGGAAAATATCGCGCGCCCTTTTCTCGACAAATTGCTTCTCGGGAGCCGCTGGTACTTCTATCTTTCCCTGATCGACATTCAGCGTCGTCACGCCCCGCTGGCACGGGCCGGGAAGTACAACCGCGCTCTGTGGGCCGCCGGCAGTATGGAAGCGTTCCGCCGCGCCGAATCGGTCGGCTGTCGCTTCCGCATGAGCGGCATCGACAACATCCGGAAGGATCCCGAAAAACCGCTCGTCATCATCAGCAATCACATGTCGACGCTCGAAACTATAGTCTTTCCGGGCATTTTTGCCGGTCTGCGTCCCATCACCTTCGTCATCAAGGAAAGCATCGTGCGCAACCCGCTTTTCCGCGACATCATGAAGGCGACCGATCCCATCGTCGTTTCACGCAAGAACCCGCGCGACGATCTGAAAAAGGTGATGAGTGAAGGAGTGGAACACCTGAAAAAGGGAACCTCGGTCATCGTCTTCCCGCAGTCGACCCGCACCGACGGGTTCGATCCGGCCCATTTCAACTCGATGGGGGCGAAACTGGCGAAAACGGCGGGGGCGCGCCTGATGCCGGGCGCCATCAAAACCGACTTCTGGGGCAACGGCGGGATCAAGGCTTTCAAGGAGTTCGGCCCTCTCCACCGCGACCGTATCGTCCATATGGAGTTCGGCGAACCGATCTCCCTGACGGGGAACGGCTCGGAAGAACATCTCGCGACCATCGAGTTCATCCGGACACGGATGGAACGCTGGCAAAGCGAAAAATAAGTTGACATTCAGCCGCCCATCATTATAGTACCGCCCGTTACTTTGTTGTATTGATTGAACTTTAGTTTCCAACGGAGGAAACGGATGCTGGAGAAAGCAGCCAAACAGAACGTCATCGCCAAATTCAAAGTGCATGACAAGGATTCCGGATCGCCGGAGGTGCAGATCGCCCTTCTGACGACCCGCATCAATGAGCTCACCGAGCACTTCAAGATCCACAAAAAGGACAACCACGGTCGTCTCGGCCTGCTCAAGATGGTCGGCAAGCGCACGAAACTCCTCAGATATCTGAAGGACAACAATTTCGCCCGCTACGCCGATCTCATCAAAGAACTCGGTCTGAGAAAGTAGCGTACACCCTTGTGTACCGCGCACTATCCTGAACCGCACCCACAAAAGAGGTACTTATGAGAACACATCTCACCGAATCGATCGTATTTGAGGGAACGCCCCTTGTCCTTGAAACGGGCAAATACGCCAAACAGGCCGACGGCGCCATCTGGTGCCGCTACGGCAACTCGGTCCTGCTCGCAACGGTCGTCGCTTCCAAAGGCGATGTCCCGGCCACGCAGGATTTCTTTCCGCTGACGGTCGACTACATCGAGAAATTCTATGCGGCGGGCCGCTTCCCCGGCGGCTTCCTGAAGCGCGAAAGTCAACCGAACACCGACGAAAAACTGGCGGCCCGCATCATCGACCGCCCCATCCGCCCGCTCTTCCCCTCGTGGTACCGCAGCGAAACGCAGATACTGGTGAACCTCTTCTCGCACGACGAGAACTGCGACCCGCGCGTCGTCGCCATCACCGCCGCCTCGGCGGCGCTCATGATCTCCGAGGTCCCCTTTCTCGGCCCCATCGGCGGTGTGCGTGTCGTTCTGAAGGAGGGCGAATACCACATCAATCCCAACGCCGCGATACAGCAGGAGTCCCGGCTTAACATCATCATGGCGGCCAACCGCGACTCGATACTGATGGTCGAGGGCGAGGCGCGCGAGGCCTCCGAAGAGGAGATCGCCGAGGCGCTTTCCCGCGGTCACAAGGCGATCCTGCCGCTCGTCGAGATGCAGGAGGCGCTCATGGCGAAGGTCGCGCCGGTCAAACGGCAGGACCCGCAGAATCCCGAGGACGCGGCGCTCCGCAACTTCATCGAACTGTTCGCGGCCGACCGGCTCAAAGAAGCGCTCGGCATCCGGGAAAAACTGGCCCGTTACGAGGCGATAAAAGAGGTCAAAAAAGCGGTCGGCGAACGGGTCGCCGAATCGCTGGCGGGCGGCGCCCAGTTCCTGAACGCCGAGGACCCCGAAAAGGTCCGGAACCGCGCCAACGGCATGTTCGAGGATGTCCTTAAAAAGACCATGCGCCGCATGATCACCGAGGACGAAAGCCGTATCGACGGACGCGGCCCGCGCGATATCCGTCCGATCTGGGCCGAGGTCGGCGTACTGCCGCAGGTCCACGGTTCGGCGATCTTCACCCGCGGCGAGACCCAGTCGCTGGGCACCATCACCCTCGGGGTCACCTCCGACGAACAGCGGGTCGACACGGTGCTTGAAGAGACCCGCAAACCCTTCATGCTCCACTACAACTTCCCCTCCTTCTCGGTGGGCGAGGTCGGACGCCTCCGCGCGCCGGGCCGCCGCGAGATAGGCCACGGCAACCTCGCCGAACGGGCGCTCAAGACGCTGATGCCGTCCAAAGAAGAGTTCCCCTATACCGTCCGCGTCGTTTCCGAGATACTCGAGTCGAACGGTTCCTCTTCGATGGCCAGCGTCTGTTCCGGCTGCCTCTCCCTCATGGACGCCGGGGTCCCCTTCAAAAAGCATGTCGCGGGCATCGCGATGGGCCTCATCAAAGAGGGTAACGAGTACGCGATCCTCTCCGATATCATGGGCGACGAGGATCACCTCGGCGATATGGACTTCAAGGTGGCCGGGACCAAGGACGGCATCACCGCGATACAGATGGACATCAAGATCGACGGCCTCCCGCAGGAGGTCATGCGCCGGGCCCTCGCACAGGCGCGTGAAGGGCGGCTCCACATCATCGGCGAAATGGAAAAAGCATTGCCGGAACACCGTCCGGAACTTTCCCCGCTCGCCCCGAAACTGGTCACCATCCACATCAACCCCGAGCGGATACGCGACCTCATCGGGACCGGCGGCAAGAACATCAAATCGATCGTCGAGAAGACCGGCGCCGAGATCGAGGTCCAGCAGGACGGCTCGGTACTCATCGCCGCCAAGGACGGCGCAGTGCTCGATGCGGCCATCGCGATGGTCAAGTCCTTCACCGACGAACCGGAGAAGGGCAAGGTCTACGAAGGTGTGGTCAACCGCATCGAGGAATACGGCGCCTTCGTCGAGGTCATGCCGGGCCAGACCGGCCTGCTCCATGTCAGCCGCATTGCCGATAAACGGATCGAGAATGTCGGCGACGTGCTCAAACTCGGTGATACGATACGCGTGATCGTCGTCGAACTCGAAGGGGCCGGCAAGTTCAAACTCAGCATGAAGCCCTCCGACTTCGAGCGCGATTTCACCAAGGATGACGGCGAAGAACCGCGCCGCGAGCGCCGCCCCGACCGCGACCGTGGACGCGACCGCGACCGTAAGCCCCACGGCGACCGGAAAGACCGCTCGTAATATGACCGGCGGCGTCATCGTCAGGATAACCGCCGCTCCCGGCATCACCCTCCCCGCCTATCAGACCATCGGTTCCTCCGGAGCCGATGTACGCGCCGCCACCGATACCGTCATCCCGGCTCACGGCTGGGGCGCCGTCCCGACGGGGCTCTTCTGCGAGATACCGCCGGGGTGGGAACTGCAGGTCCGTTCACGCAGCGGACTGGCGCTCAAAGAAGGGATATTCGTCCTCAATTCGCCCGGCACCGTCGACAGCGACTACCGCGGCGAGATAAAGGTCATCCTCGCCAATCTCTCCGATAAAGAGTTCACCGTGAAGGCGGGCGACCGGATCGCGCAACTGGTCCTCGCGAAGGTCGAGACGGCGCAGTTCACCGCCGCGGAAACGCTCTCCGGCACCGACCGCGGCGCGGGCGGCTTCGGCCACACGGGGAAATAAGCAACTCCAGACGGTGGATGAGGTTTATTTTTGTGACACCGGTTTTACGGGAAGGATGAACTCGAAGCGGTCCTCCAGTTCACCTTCGTACAGGAAACGGTAACTTGCGTAGTTCGCCAGCACCTTCTTGACATAGTTGCGCGTCTGGAAGATCGGTATATTCTCTATCAGTTCGTCGAGCTCCATCCCCTCCATCCGTTTGAGCCAGCGGTCTATCTTGCCGGGACCGGCGTTGTAGGCGGCCGCCGCGAGCGCCATACTCCCCTGATACCGTTTCAGCAGGTTGCCGAGGAACTTCACGCCGAAGCGGGCGTTGGTGAAGGGCTTTTTCAGCAGGTCCACCGTCACCTTCCCGCCGTACTCCTCGTCTTTCGCAAGGAGTTGTGCGGTGCCGGGAAGCAGTTGCAGAATGCCGATGGCGTTGGACGGCGACACCGCTTTGGCCTCGAACATGCTCTCCTGCCGCGCGATGGAAAAGACAAAGAGCGGCGATACGCCGTAGAGCGCCGCGTGCGGCACGATCTCCTCCTCGTAGCCCACCGGGTACTGCATCCGGGCGATCTCACCCGAGAAACCGGTGGTGGTCGGCAGAGACCGTATGAAGGTCCCGGCAAGTCCGTAACTGCCCACCTCACGCGCGAGGAACGCGGCGAAAAGCCGGTCCTCGGTCATACCCGATCCGATCACCGTGTCGCGAACGATCCACAGCAGCGCCGCCGCCTTGTCGGCGCGGCCGTTCAGCCACAACGCGGCGACCCACTGCAGTTCGGGCTGGAACCGGTGTTCGGGGTTGATGAGCGGGGCGGAGGCGGGCCGATCGGGCATCTCGATGCCGATATTCTTGGCGCGAAGCCGCGAGGCGGCGAGCATCCCGTAGTAGGAAAGCGGCTGTTCGAGCGCTATATCGCGGAAGGCGGCGACCGCGGCGGCGTCGCGCCCCTGCTTTTCGTCGATGCGGGCGGTCCAGTAGCGGGCCCGCAGGCCGTCGTAGCTGTTGCGAAGACTCGCCTGCGTAATGTTCTGCAGTATGGAAAAGGCATCGTCGTACCGTTTTTGCAGGTAGCGTATCCAGAAAACGAGAAATTCTGCCACCTCGCGGTGTTCGGTCTCCGGATGTTCCGCAAGCAGGCGAAGGTACAGTTCCTCGGCGCGGGGCCAGTTCTCGGTCAGTCGCTCCATGTCGGCGGCATAGTAAAGGAAATCATCGGCCTTCTCGGCGGTCGCCAGCCGCTCATAGCCCTTGAGATAGTAATCTATCGATTCGGGGTTCTTGCCGAGCGCCGCGTAGGAGTAGCCGCCCCAGCGGTAGAGATCGCGCAGGTCCGCCTCGGTGAATTCGAAACGGTCGAGGTAGCCTTCGAGGTTCTGGTATATCTCTATCGCGTTCTGGTGTTCGCGCTGACGGGTGTTGGCCATCGCCCGCAGGAGACCGGCGCGCCAGTCGGTGATATCCTTCGCGGCGTCGCTTCTGGCGAACTTCTTGCCGATACGAAGACAGCGGTCATAGCGGAAGGCGCGGTAACTGGCGTACATCTGCCACAGCAGGTAGTCGCGTCGCTGGTCCTTCTTTCCTGCCCACGCGGCGGCGAACAGGAGGTCGATCTCGTCCTCGAAACCCTCCGAAAGTTTCATCCCGAGCCCCTTGAGGAACGCGAAGGCCTCCTCCGGATCCTTTTTCATCAGTTCGCGCAGATAGATGCGGATCACCCCCTCGTCGGCGACCGGCCGGTATTCCTGCATGAACTCGGCCATCCGTCCGAGTTCGGCCAGCCGTCGCAGGTAAAGCGGATGGAGCCGCGAGAAATAAGGTTCGCCGATATCGTTGATGAGGTCGCGGATCATCCCGGGATCGAGTTTCCGCCACCGGTCGGCGACAAAGAGATACACCGCGACGGCGCGCGACGCGGTCCCCGCCGGACTCGCCAATATACGCGGCGTGAATTCGGGATCGCCCTGACGGACTCCGGCCAGTTCCCCGTAGATGTCCACGGCCGGCACCTGCGGATCGAATATCCGCTCCCCCGCGCCCATCAGGCAGGAAATGGTGTCGCCGCCGCCGCAAAAGATATCGCGGTCCTCGGAGGTAAAGGCGCGGTACGGGGCGAAAGCGGCCGCAAAGGAGATATCCTGCGGAGCGCCGCGCGAGAAATCGAGTTCGAGCGATATGAACAGGGCAAGAAGGAGCGCGCTCATTTTTTCTCTATGTGGGAGACCGAGGTAAGTATCTGTTCAGCCATCACGCGGCATATCTCCCACAGGAATTTCGCCGCGGCCGTCGGCGACTCTTCGAGCAGTTCCTTGATGATAGAACGGCGCACCACGATGAAGGTGGAGGGCTTGTCGACGAACAACGTGTAGTTCATCGGCTTTCCCGAGAAGAAGGAGACCTCGCCGATAAGACTGCCGGCGGTAAGCGCCTCTATCTGGCGCGACTTGCGCAGGACCGATACCTGCCCTTCGAGCATGATCAGCAGTTCCCCCTCGGGGTGTATCGGGAAGGAGAGAATGTCGTACTTGTTCTGGGCGCGCACCTCCGACGAGGCGACCAGCCGTTCTATCTGCTCCTCGTCGAACCCGGAGAAAAGCGGTAGCGATCGCGCCACTCCCGCGACATCGAGCAGTTTCTCGGCCGCCGCCGCCTCTTCGTCGGCCGCGCGCGCCGTGACGAAGATCGCCGAGAAATTGTCCTCGGCTCCGGCTTTGTAAACGGTGTCCATCAGCGCCTTTATCTCGCGGTCGAGGAACCGTTTTTCCTCCAGCGCATCGATGCCGGGGACCGACAATTGAAGGGTGAGCTCGGCGATACGCGCCGCGTCAAAGTAACGATGGACACCGTCGGAACATACCAGAAAACGGTCGTTCAGCCGTATCTCGAAATCACGCGTCTCGACCTCGATGGTGTCGTCGAGTCCCACGGCGCGGGTCAGCGTATTGGAGAGCGAGCCGTCCAGCCCGTCGGGGGAGACGCCGTACCTGCGTTCATAGTCGCCGCGCATGGTGTGGTCGGTGGTCAACTGGGTCATCACCGCGTTGCGGATGAGATACAGCCGCGAATCACCGACATGGAGCAGGAAACCCGCCGTGTCGATGGCCAGCAGCAGCGTGAGTGTCGTCCCCATCCTGCCGCAGGAGCCGCTCTTGTCGGCCTCCTGCCAGACGGCGGTGTTGGCGCGGATCGCCCCCTCGGCGATCAGGTCGAGCACCTTCTGACGGTTCTCGGGACTGCGGGTCAACCGGAAGGCCTGCACGACGGCGTAATGCTCGATGATGTGCCGCTCCAGCGTGTCGACCGCCAGTTGGGCCGCCACCTCGCCGTGCTTGCCGCCCCCCATGCCGTCGGCGACGATATAGAGTCCCTTTTCGGGCCACTCGAGTATCCAGTCCTCGTTGTTGGAGCGTTTTTTGCCGATATCGGTGATGCAGGATGAAACGAACCGCATGGATACTCCGTCATATCGCAAGAAGATAACGGAACGCTTTGCTCAAGTCAATTTTTGGGGTATTCCGGGAAAGAAAAAATGGCGCGGTCGGCCGGACTTGAACCGGTGGCCTCCGACGTGACAGGCCGGCGTTATAACCAACTTAACTACGACCGCGCCTCAAGGAACAAATGGTGGGTGCTACAGGACTCGAACCTATGACCACCGGCGTGTAAAACCGATGCTCTACCAGCTGAGCTAAGCACCCGACCAGCGGGGCGTATTCTTACCATGCACCGCGGCATTGTCAACATATTTTTTATTTTTCGAACAGGAGTTCCTTCCTCAGGCCCTCCTGCTTCCGGTTCACGCGACCGCGATATTCTTCGATAAGTTTGTCGATCGCAACGATGTCGAGCTTCTTGCGCGAAAGACGCAGGTGGGTCAGTTCGGCGATCGCCTCCTCGTAGAGTCCCGCCCCGGCCAGACGGCGCGCCGCATCAATGCGCCACTGTGGATTGCCGCCGATGTCGGCCCCCTTGAGGAGGTACTTGAGCGATTCGCGCAATTCACCGCGGGCCAGAAGCCAGTCGCTCTTCCACCGGTAGTAGCGGGCCAGATCATCCTTGCGGATAAGCGCCTTGTCCTGCAGGCGGCCGTCCATCGCCGCACATTTTTCGGGAGCATGCCGGATATACATCTGGGCCAGTTGCAGAAGATCGTTGAAATTAGCGGTCAGTTCCACCCCGCGCTCCATCTGGACGATGGCGCCGGCATGGTCCTTCTTCTGCCGCGCCGAAACGCCCCGGAACATATAATAGCGTCCCTTCTCCGGCGACGACAGATCGCCCAGTCGCGGCGCAACCATGTCCAGCAGCGCATCAAGCCGGTCGTATTTGCCGCGGCCGACATAGGCGTTGCCCGCCGTCTCGAAATATTCGACCTCGCGTCCTTCGATGAAGTACTCCACCAGCCCGGGGTCTTCGTTCTGCGCGCCGATGAATCGCGCGATCGCCTCCCGCGCTCCCGCGCGGTCGAAAGGAAGCAGCGCCCGCATGGACCGTTCCAGATCGCGGGCGCGCAACTGCCGGAAAATATCGCCAAGCAGGAGCCCCAGTCGCTGATCGGGGACGCGCCGCAGACTCTCGGCGTAGAGCGAAAGCGCCTCTTGGGCCGACCCGAGCCGCAGCAGCGCGGAGGAGGTGAGATAATAGACGAAATAGTAATCGGGCGCCTTGGCGGTCGCCTCCGACAGATACGGGAGCGATCTCAGAAAGGCTTCGGCGGTCTGGCCGTTGTAATGGCGGAGCGCTTCGCGCAGGGGGGGCTTGAAATCGGCAGGGTAGCGCGTTATGAGCGTTTCATACGGCAGGGTGTCCTTGACGCGGTAGAAATCGAGTTCGTCGCCGGTGGTCGCGCCGTAGAGCAGTCCCGCCGCCGCCGCCGCCGTGACACCGAGGAAAAGATGCCGCCGCAGCCCCTTGAGTTCAAAGGCGCCGGAGGCCATCAGGTATACCGCGACGGACGGGAACAGTATGGCGAGATCGTGCAGATTGAAGTCGAGCGTATTGTGCATCAGGAGGAACAGCAGTATCGCCGCCGCACCGCACCGGAGATGATGCCTCCGGTTATACTTCACGAAGAACCAGACAAAGAACGCCGCCGCGAGGAGCGCGATAAGGATGCCGTGTTCCAGCGCGAATTGCACCGGTTCGTTCTCCAACTGGATGAAAAAGAGCCCCGGATCGCCCTGATAGTAGGGATAGACGTGTTTGAAACTGCCGAAGCCCGATCCGGTCATCCAGAAGTCGGCGAGATATTCCCTGACCGTCGCGATGAGAGCGAACTTGTCGAAGTAGTCGGGACGCGTCATGTCGAATTCGGCGACGATGAATTGGTAGCCGATATAGAAGGCGGTGAGTATCGCAACGATGACGAAGAGGGTGGGCAGGGCGACCGCCGTGGTACGGTGTTTGAGATACTTGAGGGCGCCGAACAGGATGATGGCGAGCAGCACCGCGAGTATGCCGCCGCGCGACAGCGTCATGATGACACCCAGCAGATTCACGAAGAACAGCGCGCCGTAAAAGACTCGCGCGCGGGCGAAGTCGGCCTCGGTCGCCGTCGCGAGCGACAGGAGCGCCGCCACGCCGAAAAAGGCGGCGGCGTGGTTCATGTTGATGAGCGTCGGGTGGATGAGGAGCGGTCCGCGCAGGGTCGAACCGAGCCACTGCGTTTCGCCGGTCATCTTGAGGAACACGCCGAACACGAAGACCGCCGTCGCGCTCAGGATGATGGTATCGGTCACGGCGCGCCGCCAGCCGCGGTGTTCTCCTTCCAGCGTCCGCTGGAGCATCACCGCGAACAGGACAAGCGCCCCGGTCCGCAGAAGCGAATATATCGTGTCGGGCAGAGACAGCGTGAGCGGCCGCCACCCGTGCGGCCCGGCGATCGCATGGAAATAGTGAGCCTTGGGCGATAGGAACGCGACGAGCGCCGGCGGCAGCGGCAGGAGCTGGAAGAGCCCCCACAGGATGAGCACCCCGAGCGGCAGGAGCAGGTACGGGATGAAGAGCCTCTTGCCCGCAACGATCATCCATCCGCTCCAGATAAGGTAGAGCGACGCGGTGAGCGCGATGAGGAACATATTGCCGGGGACATGGGTATAGACCCCGCCCAACAGGAAGGGAGCAAGGATGACCGGCGCGGCGAAGGAAAGGAATATGATGATGTTCTTCACTATCGGCATCGTATCCCCTAAAAGACGCGATAGAACAACTGTACCGTGATTATATGGTTCGCATCGATCTCGGCCGAAAGGAACGGCTGGCGCTCAACTTGGAAGTAGTACTGGATCGTGGCAAAACTCGATATCCAGAACGAGACGGTGGTCTCCGAACGGAAATAGCTGTTCTTCGGCTCCTCAATGGTCACCAGCGACACGAACTCCTCCTTCAGTTCGACGAACGAGAAGGGCATCAGCGTGAAGTAGACGGTGAATTCGGGGCCGTGCGAGTAGCTGAAGGGATCTATGCGGAACACCTCCTTCTCCGGGGTGGCGCCGTCGTCGCTCGAGTCGTCGTAGTAGAACGGCGCGATATCCTGCTTGAAACCGTACCCGGTGCGGGCCGTGATGAAGAACAGGTTCCCCCAGCGGTATTCGAAGTTGAGCCCGACCCCCTCCTGTATGGTGGTGGGCGATCCGGTCTTCGATATCAGGATGTCGTCGGCCGGCATCGTCCAGCGACGGCCGTCGCGTTCAACACCGACATAGGTATGACCGGTGGCCGAATAATCGCGGTAATCGAAGAAGAACTGCGTGGTGAGTCGCGTAGAGATATAGGGGCCGACCCACTTCCGGAGGCGGTAGACCACCGAGGTGTCGAATTTCGCCAGATCGCGGGTGTTCTCTATCCGTTCCTTGTCCTGCAGCATGAAGTCCTCGAACAGGTCGAGCCGGGCGTTGTAGAGCCAGTCGCCGTCGTCGTAGGTGGCGCCGAAGTTGAGCGCGCTGCCCAGCGTCAGCGAGTTCTGATCGGGCGTCGAACCCTTGAAATCGCCGTTGTTGATGAAGGACATGTTGCCCGACAGAAGCAGACGGAGATCCCAGTTCCCCTTCTCGGTCGCCTGTTCGTCGCCCGTTACCTCGCCGCCGCCGAGCAGTTGGCGTGTCTTCTCATCGAAGATAAGCAGGACCGTCGCGGCCTGCCGCTCGACCAGCCGCACCGTCACGAAATTGCGGTACGAATCGGGCGCCTCGCCGCGCTTGGCGACCCGGAACAGTCCCGGCTTGAACAGCCAGATGACCGGCTTTTCGCCGCGCGTCTCGTCGGTGCCGGTGCCGGCCCCGTGGTAGAGTTTGCTCTCCTCTTCGGTTATCTGGTAGCCTTCGCGGAGCGGATTGTTGTAGGCATCGATGACCCTCACGATCAGGGCACTCCACAGCGGCATCACCACCGTCACCCGTTCGGGCTTGAGCGTCACATAAAAAACCATCCGTGTGTCGAGCGGTCCCGATCCGATGTAGACCACATAGGTGCCCGGATCAAGCGCCACCCGTTTCCCCGGTTCGGCGTCGGTGATGAACTCCTCGCCGCGGTAGACGGCGTAGGTCGGTTCGCGCTGACTGTCGACGAGGAACGGGACGAACAGCGCCCCCTTCTCCATCGGCACCAGCGTCGTATCGCGGGCGAGCTGTTCGCGTATCTCGGGGTCGGTCACCTGCTGGGAATCGAGCGTAAGACCATAGAGCGCGCCGCCCCACAGTATCAGAACGCACAGGATGGTGGCGTAAAGCGTCCTATTTTCTCTCAAGTTCGGCGGCGATCTTTTGTATGAATTTCTCGATCTCTTTGTCCATCATCTCGCCGAGCGCCCGGACCGTCTGCACCGCCTCCGGGCCGAAGACCTCGCGCCGCTCCTCGACCGGCAGCGAAACGAGCACCTTCCCCGTCTTGAACTCCTTGAGCGTCAGCACCATGTTGAGGTGAGCGAACCAGCGGTCGCCGCTGTCGAACTGATCTATCTCGAGCACCTCGCCCGATATCTCGTAGTCGGGCGTCTTGTCGAGCTTGATGATGAGATCGGAGAAGATCTGGGCCGTCTTGAGGTGGTTGTAGAGGACATCGGTCAGCATATCCTCGGGCCGCGACGCCCAGTAGTGGTTGGTGAAGTAGAATATCTCGTAAGGGGAGGTGCGGTAGACGAGGTTATAACGCCGGTAGACCTTGTCGATCTCGAGCGTCTTGACGCGGGCCGTCGCCTCTATCTGGGCGACCGGCGCCGGGTTGGGCCGGTAGTAGACGCGATAGTAGTGTTTCTGCCCCTGCGACCCGAAACAGCCGCCGAGGAGGAACGCCGCCGCGACGGCGCACAGCGCCGCGATCCATCCCTTTCTCATTTTCCGTCTCCCGAACCGGTGCCCGACAGGATGGCGGCCGGATTCTCCATGATGATGCGGGTGAACTCGTTGAAGTTGTGCATGCTCTCCGAAAGGTTCGCGAGCGACTGGTTGATGTCCTCCTGACTGCGCATGAGCGTCAGGTTGACCGTCTCGGTGGTCTTCTGCAGGGAATCGAGCAGCAGCGATATCTTCTCCATCGTCCCCTTGATATCGGCCTCGCGCACCGCGCCGCCGAGTTCGTCGGCGGTCCCCTTGAACGAGGTCAGCGTTCCGGTGATGACCCCGTCACTCGCCGTCATGCCGCGGATGTCGGTCACCACGGCGTCTATCTGGGTCATACTCTGGTTGAGTTTCTTCATGAACTGGGCCGATTCGCCGGTCAGCGCGTGGACATTGTCCTTGTTCTGCGCGAGTATGGTATTGAGCGACGACGATATGCCGGCGATGTTGTTCGCGATCTGTTTGACCGTCTCGGGCTTCACCTCTTTGACGACATTGTTCACATTGTTGAGGATGATCTCGAGTTTCTCGGCGATGACCTCCGCCTTACCGGTGATCTGGTCCCACTGCGATTCGATGGAAGGTACTTCACCGTTCTTCGGGATGTCCTTGAACTTGCCGCCCCCCTTGAGTTCGAGGAACTTAAGTCCGGTGATGCCGATATTGCCGAGCTGGGAGGTGGTCCCCTCCTTCATCGGGGTCCCCGGCTTGAGGCAGTAATCTATCCGGATGATGGAAGTATCCAACTCGTCTATAGATATCTGCTGGACGCTGCCGATGTTCATCCCCTGGAACTTGACGCTCGACCCTTCGGAGAGCCCGGCGACCGAAACATTCTGGAATCTCGAATAGTAACAGTCCTCGCGCTTCAGCATCTTGTCGCCGACGATGATGCCGATGACGAGGAGGAACAGCCCCACGCCGAATAAAAAGAAAAGGGCGACGCGCCGTTTTTGAGCCGGGGTGATCTGCATTACCATAAACTAAACGATCCGGCGTCATTCTAAAGATTGCGGCGCCGTTTGTCAATTTAATGGAAAAGCGCGCGTGAAGGGTTCGGGTGTTACAGCGTCTCTCTGACTATCTTGCGGTCGGCGCAGTGGTAGCGGACGCGGCGGTATTCGCGCTGCGGTTCCGCTCCCTCCGTCTCGGGCTTCTTGACGACTATCTCGGTGGTCTCCAGCGTCACTTCGCCGCCCCAGAGGAATTCGATGCCGATGAGGGTATCGCCGATGAAGTCCTTGACCAGTTGCTTTCCCTCGAACTGGTGGACGAGGGCGAGACTCTTTTCGGTGGTGTGTTCCTCGTCGACCGTGATGACCGGCGGATGGTAGAGATGTTCGAGCAGCATCTGCTTGTAGTCCTCGGCCTTGCGGCTCTTGATGTAGTACCGCCAGACGCCGCGCGCCTCGTCGAGCCGCTTGCCGACGACGAACAGATCGAACCGGTCGACGAATTCCTGATCGACGAAGGTATTGATGAGCATGAAGTCGCTGAAGTTGTCGCGCAGGGCGAATATCGCCTTTTTCCCGTTGCCGGTCTTCTCGTCGAACGCCTCGCGCAGGTTGGCATCGCCGATGAGTTGGAAACGGCGCGACATCTTGCCACGATCGGCCAGCTCCTCGACCCACCGGATGAGCCGGAGCCCCACGGCGTAGGGGTTGAGCCCGACACGGCTGATGCTCGTCACCCCGGAGTTGACCCGGGCGTAGTCCGATTCGTGGCCGACGATCCGCTCGTCGCGCAGGAACAGTTCCTCGTGCCAGTAGCTCGCCCACCCTTCGTTGAGTATCTTCGACCGTATCTGCGGCTGGAAGTAGAGCGCCGTATTGCGGACCACCTGAATGAGCGACCGCATCCAGCCGTTCTCCTCTTTCTTGAGGAGCGGCGACCGGTCGTGGATGAACTGCAGGAGGTCGTGGTAGCGCGTCTCCTTTTTCGCCCCCTGCCGCTCGAACTTCGCGACGAATTCGGGATAACGGCCGCGCACCTCGTTGAAGAACAGTTCTTCGGCCGCAGGCCCCTTCTCGTCCACAAGTTTGTTATATTTCTCCAGTTCGCGGTAGTAGTCGGCCGTCGGCAGTTTCACGATCTCCTGCAAGAAGGGGCCGAAGTAGAAGGCGGTCCGCGCCGAGGGATCGAGTTCGGAGGGGTATTCGCGCTCCGCCATCTCGGAGAAGTAGCCGGTGATGTTGTCGATGCCGCGCGCGAATTCGATGACATAGTCGACCCAGCGGCCGTATTCGCTCCGCAGGTTGGCGACCAGCCGTTTGTCGGCGAGCGCCTGCCCGACGAAGTCGTCGTTCCAGGTGTTCTTGAAGAGGAGGTTGTTCTGGAACATGTCGATGTGGCCGAGGACATGATAGAAGATCATGACATTCAGCCAGTCGGGGTTGTTGTCGTTGTAGAACGAGATCGCGGGACGCGAGTTGATGACCGTCTCGTAGGGGTTCGACGGGTAGAGTTTGTATTTCCCCTGCTCCTTGAGCACTTCGACATCGTTGGCCCAGTAGTCGTAGAGGGTCGGTATCATGACCTTCGGCGACAGCTCGATCAGGTCGCGGTTGGTGACGATGTATTCGAGCGATTCGTTGTCGAAGGAGAGGCCGGCGGCGCGGGCGCGGCGTTTGCATTCCTCCATGATGCCTTTCACATGCTGGCTGATGAGTTCCATGGCAACGGCCCTCGTCCTTGTTCGTTACACCGGGTACAGCATAGCAACCGCTAAAAATAAAAGCAACTTCAAACTATCAATACAAAAGGACGATGCCGCCCGGCTGCGTCCCGGTCTCAAAGTCCCCCTCGATATGTTCCGGCGTCCCCACGACGATGTCGGAAAGCCCGTCACCGTTGATATCGCCGATGTCCTTCACCATCGCGCCGAAGGTATCGCCCGGCACCGGCGGCTCGGCCGTGACGACCACCGGCGTCCCCTCCGGGAACGGGAACGCGGTGACCGCGCCGGTCGAATCGGCGCCGTAGTATTTGTGCCCCGCGAGGAGCGCCCCCTTCCCCTTCCCGCCGAAGTCGGGCGTGAAGGCGATATCAGCGAGATCGCCCGCGAGAGCATCATTATCGGCCGGAATGAGTGTCGCGACCAGCGCAAAAGCGCCCGCCGTGAAGGTGTAGACGAACAGGCCGCCGGTCGTGTGATAGTCGGGCGCCATCACCGCGATATAGGTGGTCCCGGCGACGGTGAAGAGGATCACCTTACTGCCGAAGCCGGTCGCGTCGGTCCCGTCGGGGAACAGCGTCGCCGACGGCCCCTGCGACCAGTCGTCGCCCGTTTTATAGAGGTAGACGCCGCCGGTGTTGGCCGACTCCGCATCCTTCTTGAGCCCCCAGCCGCCCGCCACGAGGTCGGGCGTTCCGTCGCCGTCGACATCGCCGACCGCGAGCGACGCACCGAGGTACTGCTTGTTCTCCGCCAGTTGCGCCTCCATGTAGAATGCCGGTTCGGCCGCCGGTCCGCCCGCCGCCCCTTTCCATACCGCGATGAGCCCCGTGTCGTTCGGCCCAGCGTTCTGGCCCCCCGCGATGAGATCGTCACAGCCGTCGCCGTCGGTGTCGAAGCAGGCGAGCGACTGTCCCATCACATCGGACTGCCGCCGGACGCCGTCGGGAAGCGACAGGACCGCCGTAGCCGGGTCGGCGTCACCGCCGAAGAAGAGCGCAATGGTCCCGCAGTTCGGGGTCGTCCCGACCGAGTCGAGGTGGGCCGACACGGCGAAGTCGGCCGTACCGTCGCAGTTGAGATCGCAGTAGCCGCCGATGGTGTAGCCGAACCCCGCGCCGGGCCGCTTATCGGGATGGGTCAGCACCTTCTCCGCATCGGTGAAGGCGGTTGGAATAGTTCCTTTCTTATAAAGATACACTTTGCCCGACGGATTCTCGCCCGGCGTCGCGGTGAGGTCGGCATAGTGGGCGCCGACGGCGAAGTATTGAGCGTTCCCCGCCGATGAAGAGATGCCGTAAAAGCCCCCTTCGCCAAGGATGCGCCGCTGGGTCAGCACCCGCGCCGTGTCGGCATCGGTCACCGCATCGCCATCATCGGCGATAGCGTCATTATCGGTGTCGGTATCCTTCGTTTCGCTACAGGCGAAAAGCGCCAGCGCCGCCACCAGCGCCGCTATCCCGAAAAGCATTTGTTTCATCATAATTCTCCCCGACCGTTCGCACCATTGTAACCGCAGCGAGTTAAATTGCAAAATGCGGGCTTTCCGGTATACTGCCGCGTCGCATCCTTATTAAAGGAGAAAGAGATGTGGTTCTACGAGAATTATGACGAGAAGGCCTCGCTGGGGCTTAAGGTAAAGCGCAAACTCCATGAAGAACAGAGTAAATTCCAGAAGATAGAGGTCTACGAGACCGAGTTCTTCGGCAATCTGCTGACGCTCGACGGACTCGTGATGCTCTCGACCAAGGACGAATTCGTCTACCACGAGATGATCACCCACCTGCCGCTCTGTACCCACCCCAAACCGGAGCGGGTGCTGGTGGTCGGCGGCGGCGACGGCGGCGCGATCCGCGAGATACTGCGCCACGACACGGTAAAAGAAGCGGTCCTCTGCGAGATAGACGAACGGGTGACCCGCGTCTGCGAAGAGTACTTCCCCTCGACCGCCGGCAAACTGGGCGACCCGCGCGTCAAGTGCCATTTCGACGACGGCTTCGCCTTCATGCAGAGGCACGAGAACTATTTCGATGTCATCATCACCGACTCCTCCGATCCGGTCGGCCCCGGCGTGGCGCTCTTCAAGGAGGACTACTACCGGCTGGTCAAAAAGGCGCTCCGCCCCGGCGGCATCATGGTGTCGCAGAGCGAAAGCCCGTGGTTCTACGAGGAAACGATGGGTTCGATGACCGCCGCGATGGGGCAGGTCTTCAAGAATGTGCAGACCTACATCGCGATGATACCGCTCTATCCGTCGGGATTCTGGACCATATCGTTCGCCTCCGACGACCACCGGCTGGAGAAATTCGACGCGGCGCGCAGCGCCAAGATCGCCGCGAACAGCAAATACTACAACCCCGACATACACCGCGGCGCACTCGCACTCCCCAACTTCGTCCGCGCCATCGTGAAGAATAAGTAACGGGCCTGCCGTGAGACCCACACCGATCCACGCGAAGATACATATCCCGCTCATCGTGTCGGCGATCCTTATCTCGGCGCTCTCCTATATCCGTTTTTTCATCACCGGCTCGATCGGGCTCGACACCCACTTTCCGCCGCTCCCCGCCGCCGAGGCGATCGGCGCCCTCTTCATCGGTGCGGTGGCGCTCGCCGGGTACGGTTACTACAATGCCGTCCTGCGCGGCGTCGAACTCGGGCTGTCGTTCGACCGCGTCCTGCGGCTCGCCAAGGTGCTCGGTGTTCTATCGCTCGTCGCCCTGCCGCTCCTGTCCAACGACATCTTCATCTACCTCTCCTGCGGTCAGGCGCCGCTCATGGGGATCAATCCGTACACCGACGCGGTGATGCTCCCCGGCACCGACTACCACCGGTTCGTCCCGCCGATATGGGCCGAAGGGCCCTACTGCAAATACGGACCCGCCGCCGTCTCCATCGCGCAGTTCGCGGTGCTCATCGGCGGATCGAACCCCTTCGCGGGGATATTCGTGTGGAAACTGCTCGTGTTCGCCGCGTTCCTGCTGTTCTGCGACGCAACGGCGCTGCTGCTCAAACGGTTCGGGACCGCCGACGGCCCCGCCGCCCCCTTCATCCTCCTCTGCCCCATCCTCTGGGTGCAGGCGGCGGGACAGGGGCACAACGATATCTTCGCGGCGCTGTTCCTCGTCGGGTCGCTGCTCGCGCTGGCCCACGGCCGCTTCCTGCTGTCGATACTGCTGCTCACTCTCGGTCTGCAGGTGAAATTTTATCTGCTCCCGCTCTTTTTTCTCTTCTTCCTCGCGTGGTGGCAGACGGTCGGCCTCACGCGGCGGACGGCGCTCATCCTTGCGCTGTCGATATGCTGCGCCGCCGGGTTCACCCTTCTACTCCATTTCCCCTATTGGACCGGCTGGGAGACGCTGACCGCCATTTACGGGCCGCTGGTGAGCGAACAGCCGATGAACAATGCCGCCTACCTCATTCCCTACGCCCTGTCGGGCGTCATACCGGCGCTGCGGCCCCATCAGGAACTGCTCGAGACCGCGCTCCATCTCTCCCTGTTGGCCATCACCGCCCTGCTCGCGCTGTGGCAGTTAGGGCGACTTCTGAAAAAAAAGGATGCCGCCTATCTCGTTTTCGTGCGGATCATGGCGCTGGTCATCTGCTTCGCGGCGCTCCGGTTCCACGCGTGGTACTTTATCGCCCTCCTGCCGCTGTGCAGCGCCGGTCTTCCGCCGGTCTGGCTGCGGTGGGGCGTCCTCGTGTTTCCGCTGACGCTCATTTTCGATATCCATAACTTCCTGCCGCGTGATTCGTATGCCCTCATGGCGATACTCCCCGCGACGGTGGTGCTGGTCAATCTCCTGTTCTTCTTCCGGCTCCGCGAACGACTCACCGGCGGGCCATGAAACGGCTGCCGCTGCTTCTCATCCTCGTTCTGACGGCGGCGACGGCGACCATCCTTTTCCTCCGTCACGGAACGCGCGGCGATGAGCGGACCGGCCGCTATCTCGCCCTGCTCGGCGCGCAGGAACCGCCCGGCGCACTGCCGGCTCCCAAGGAACGGGCCGAATGGGAAACGGCGCGCGTTTTCTACCGCGGGAAACTCATCGAGGCGCTTGGACTCGACCTGCTCCCCGACCGGCCGCTCAACCAGAGAACCGTCGGAGAACAGCTCTTCGATACCTACCGCGTCAGCCGACTGATGTTCGATTCGCTCCCCGACATGCACGGGCTGGCCGATCTGTATCTTCCCGCCGCCGGCGCCGCTCCTTTCCCGGCAGTGCTCTTCATCGCCTCCGCCGACGAAGGGGCCGGCGAGGCGGCGCTTCTGCGGACCGCCGTGACGCTTGCCGCCGCCGGCGCCGCGACGCTGATACTCGAACTGCCGGGACGCGGCGACCGGCGTCCGACGGGCCACGGCGACACGGCGCTCTTTCTGTCGGGACTGACCCCGGCCGGGCTGGCGGTATGGGAAACGCAACGGCTCCTCGATATGCTGCGACGACGCCCCGATATCGATCCCCGGCGCATCGCGGTCGCCGGCGCGGGCGACGGCGGTATGACCGCGCTCTACACCGCGGCGCTCGACGATAGGGTCGCGGCGGGCGCGACGCTCCTGTCGATCGGGCGCTTCGGCGCGGGCGCCGGTTCGCCGGCACTGTCGGAACTGCTCCTCTTCCCCCGGCGCGATCTCGAACAGCATCATATCCTCGCGCTGGTCGCCCCGCGTCCCTTCCTGATCGTCGCCGGGAAGAAAGATGCCGAACGGACCGCCGCCGCGACCGAAACGGCGCGCCGCGCCCGTGAGACATACCGCTTTCTGGGCGGCGATGAACGGCTCGAGTTCGCCGTCGCACCCGGCGCGCGCCGCTACCAACCGCCTCACCGCGCACTGCTGTACGATTTCCTGACGCGGCATCTCGGCACCCGGGCGATCCGCGAGGAGGAGCAGGAACCCGAACACGCCCCCTTTGCGCTTCCCTTCGCCCCGGCGCAGGAGATGACGCTCGCCGAATTCGCACGGCGCGAAGCGCTGCTTCTGCGCGAGGAACTCCGCGAACGGCGCGACGATAGAGGTCCCGCCCTGTACGCCGTCGAACTGGCCGAGTCGCTGCGCGACCTGTCGGGGGCGGGACTCTTCTATCCCCGGCTCACCGACCTGCCGCTACCCGACACGCTTCTCGACTGCACTGCGCCCGATCGCGCCGCCGCCGCGGTGATCGTCCTGAAAGGCCCGCGCTCGGGCCCGATAACCAAAACGCTTTCTGAAGCGCGCATGACGATCTGCGAACTCACTACCGGCGACACCTCCTCCGCGACCGCGGCAGACGCACTGATCACCGGCATACCGCTCGCCTTTCTGCGCGCCGACGACATCATCACCGTCGCGGAGGATCTTTTACGGAAAGGATATGCCGCCGTCGGTCTCTACGCCGAAGGGACCGATGACGCGCTCGCGGCGCTCCTCGCCGCCCACCGCACCGACGCGATCGGCTGGATCGCCCTGCGCGACGCCGCACTCACCCTCGTCCCGGGAACGGGCATATCGGACGATATCGAACGGGCCGCGCTCGCCGCTCCCCGGCTTCTGCGGTCGGGCGATATCGGCGATCTCATCGCCGCACTCGCCCCGCGCCGTATACTGCTTGCCGGTATGCGCGGATCCGACCACGCTCCGCTCGACCCCGCCGCCGTCCGCCGTCTGGTCTGGGAAACGCGTCATCTGGTGATCGACCCCGCCGGCGCCGAAGAGACGCTTCACCGATTCCTTGCGACGCACGGGACGACCCCCTCCCCCTAACACTCAAATCTGTTTGCATTTTTACGGCAGGTGTGCTACCATATCGCAGTTCAATGATTTTCAGGTCGGAGGTATCTTCATGATGTTCGCGCGCGTAACGATGGCGGTCGCCCTTCTGCTTCTGCTGGGTGCCTGCGACGAGAAAAAGGAAAGCACCAACTGTATCGGCGGCTGTCCCGACGGCTGGACCTGTAACGAAGAGCAGGGTGTATGCGAGGAGCTCGGCGCCAACGACGACGATACCGACACCGACGCGGGCGATATCGATAAGGTGCTCCCCGAAGGGACCGACATCGTCGACGCTTCCGACAGCGAAGCGCCGCTCCCGGAGGGCGACGAAGAGATCATGGACGACGCCGAGACGCCCGACATCGATACCGAAGGGATGGAATGCACGCCCAGCGCCGAGGAGCCCTGCACCTACACCGGTCCGACCGGCACCGAGAATATCGGCCCCTGCAAGGCGGGCAAGCGTGTCTGCAAGACCGACGGCTCGGGCTGGACCAACTGTTCGGGCGAAGTGGTGCCGCTCTACGATCTCTGCGGTGACGGCATCGACCAGAACTGCGACGGCACCGCCGACAACCTCGATATGGACGGCGACGGCGTGACCGAATGCGGCGGGGTAGACTGCTGTCACACCACCGAGGGAGAAGATGGCTGTCCCGAACCGGAGAAGGTCTATCCCGGCGCCCCCGAGATACCCAACGGCCTCGATGACAACTGCAACGACCAGATAGACGAAGGTCTCTACGACTGCGACGACGCGCTGAGCGGCGACACCGCGATGGACTACGCCAAGGCGATCGGCCTGTGCGCCGCCGCGACCGAGGGCGGCACCGAATGGGGCGTCATCAGCGCCCAGTTCCTGATGCCCGACGGCACCGGCGCGCCGCACGCCCAGAGCCACGGGATACTACCCGCTTTCGGGAACGTCATCCTGCCCAAGAAAGGCGACGCGATGGCGATGCTCACCACCGGGTTCGCCGCCAATCCGTTCGACAGCAACAAGTTCGGTGGACAACAACAGACCACCGGCACCGCTCCGGGCGACTGGCTGACGCTCAACGGCAATGTCTTTCCCGCCGCACCCGCCTGCCTTGGTGCCGGATCGACCGGCTCGGTGAACGATGCCGTGATGCTGAATTTGCGCGTCCGCGCTCCGGCCGCCGCGAAGTCGTTCAGTTTCAACCTCTATTTCTTCTCGCAGGAATACATTCGTTTTGTCTGCTCTGACTATAACGACTTCTTCCTAACGCTTCTCGATTCGGAATATAACGATAGCCCTGACGCCGACCCAAACAAACTTAACCCCACGGACAAGAACCTCGCAATGGACGCCGCGGGCAACCCGGTCGGTGTCAACCTCGCACCAACAGGTTTGTTCAAGCAATGTACAGACGGTGAAAGCGATCCCGATTTTGACCCAGCCACCCCGGGCACCGTCATCTCCACCTGCGAGAACACCGATGAACTCGCCGGCACCGGCTTCGAGAGTTACGGCGGCACCGGCTGGCTGACCACCCGCGGCAATGTGGTGGGCGGCGAGATCATCGAACTCCGCTTCGTCATCTGGGACACCGGCCCGGCCGGTCTTCCCGACTACATCTACAATTCGGCCGTCATTATCGATAATTTCGAATGGCAGTACGAGGCCTTCACCCCCGGCACCGGCCCCTCCTGAGGCGCGCCATGAACGGCTCCAACCAGACCGACAAGCGGACGCGCAAGCGCCTGAAAGAGGTCCCGCAGCACATCGTTGAAATGCCGGCCGACGAACCGAAAGAGCGCATCCCGGCGCTCATCAACCTCGGCCAACGCCTGCGCGACAAAGATCGCCGCGAGCCGCTTTCCTACGATCGGTTCCTGCGCTTCTCCGCCGAGCAGCCGGAACTCGCCTTCCGCGACATCTTCCAGCTGTTCCACGATATGGTCAACCACTATGTCCGGACCGGCCGCGACGAATACCGCGGCGACCCCGAATCGGTCGGCTTTATCAACTACGACTGCCACGACCTGTTCGTCAAGGGACTCGACAACCCCTTCTTCGCCGACCGCCTCTTCGCCAACCGCCTCATGACGCTGGTCAACGGTTTCAAGAAGGGGATACAGAACAACCACATCATCCTCTTCGAGGGCCCCCCCGGCAGCGGCAAAAGCACCTTCCTCAACAATATCCTGCAGCGGCTCGAGGAGTATGTACGCACCGCCGACGGCGTCTATTTCAAGACCTACTGGCGGCTCGACATCAAGCGGCTCGGCGGCTTCCAGAACGCCGAAAAACCGCTGCGCCGCGCCGCCGACAAGGCCGGGAGCGAGGAACTCCATGAACGGCTCGACGGCTGGAAGGAAAGCGATCCGCGTTTCCCCAAGGAGCACCTCAGTTTCTCCTGCCCGAGCGGCGATCACCCGATACTGCAGATACCCAAAGCACAGCGGCGCGAACTGCTCGACGAACTCCTGCCGAAAAATTCCTTCAAGACCAAACTCTTTCAGCGCAAGGAATATGAATGGGTGCTGAAGGGGGAACCGTGCGCCATCTGCCGGTCGCTCTACGACATCCTCCTCGACATCCTGCGCGATCCGCTCGAGGTCTACAACATGGTCCACGCGCGGCGAATGCACTTCAACCGCCAGTTCGGGAGCGGCGTGACCATCTTCAACCCCGGCGACCCGCTCTACCGCAAACCGGTGACCAATCCGTTCCTGCAACGGATGATCAGCGACCTGCTGAAGAACGACGGCGTCGAGTTCATCTCGTCGGTCCTCGCCAAGACCAATAACGGCGTCTACGCCCTCATGGACATCAAGGAGAACAACATCGAGCGGCTGCGCGATCTCCACGGCATCATCAGCGACGGCGTCCACAAGGTCGACCTGACCGAGGAACGCATCAAATCGCTCTTCGTCGGGCTCGTGAATCCCGAGGACAAGACCCACTACGAGAATGTAAAATCGTTCCAGGACCGCATCATCACCGTGAAGATCCCCTACATACTCGACTACAACACCGAGGTCGCCATCTACCGCAACAAGTTCGGCAAGGCGATCGACCGCCTCTTCCTCCCCGGCGTTCTGACCAATGTCGCCAAGATCGTCGTCTCGTCCCGGCTGGAGAAGGATTCGCCGGCGATCCGCGCATGGATCCCCGACGCCGACCGCTACCGCAAATACATGGATAAACATTCGCTCCTCCTCAAGATGGACCTCTACACCGGCCGCATACCCGACTGGCTGTCGGAAGAGGATGTCCGCAGATTCGACCGGACGATGCGCGCCGACCTGCTCGCCGAGTCCGAGTTCGAGGGATCCTCCGGCTTCTCGGGGCGGCAGTCGCTCAATATCTTCTCGCAACTCATCACCCACTTCTGCGAACCGGGCAAACTCATCACCATGGATATGGTCGTGAAGTATTTCAGCCGCGAGGGGGAACCGCTCTTTGAATCTATTCCCGACGGCTTCATCGAATCGCTCGAGGACCTCTACGATTACGGCGTACTGCAGGAGGTCAAGGAGGCGCTCTATCTCTTTAACGAAAAGCAGATAGCGCGCGACATCCGGAACTACCTCTTCGCGATAAATTTCGATATCGGCGCGGTCGAGAAGAACGGCGACACCGGCGACACCATCGCCGTGACCGAGGAATACTTCCACGGAATGGAAAGTTTCCTGCTCGGCCCCGCGACCTCCGAGCGGCGGCGCAGTGAATTCCGCGCGGAAACGCACGCCGAATACATCACCGTCACCATTTCGCAGGAGATGAAGGTCGAAGGAAAACCGCTCACCGATACGACGCTCTACAAAACGCTTTTCGAGCGCTATACCCGCAATCTCCGCGAGAATGCGCTGGCCCCGTATGCCGCCAACGAGAACTTCCGCCGCGCGATACAGGACTTCGGCGCCGCCGGGTTCAACACCTACGATGAACGGCTCAAGCGCGATGTCTCGTTCCTGCTCCAGAATCTCAAAGGCAAGTTCAAATATACGCAGGAAGGGGCGCGCCAGATAGCGCTCTATGTCCTCGACAAGAAGCTCTACGAGAAGTACTGAACCCCGTTGAAACAGGTACCTGTGGTCCGTTTAGCGGGCCCACAAGCCGGAATAAATCGGCACGGTCAAAGGCTTACTGACTTCGACAATGAATGCATATAAGAAAAACAGGAATGTCGAGCATTCCTTAGAGTTTGTTTAGTTCCGCTTCTATCAGTTTGTAGGTAGTCCTCATCTCCTCCGCCTGCGCGAACGCGAGGAGGTCCTTTCGTGACAAGGTGCCGCTCTCAAGGAACTGCGCGAGGTACTTGGATGTGAACTCCACCATCAGGAGGCCCTTCTCCATCTTTTTGAGGATCTCGCGGTTGTTCTCGATGTTGGTCTCGACCAGAGTCCTGATCGAAAGGAAGTCTTTCATCTCGGTCACGAGACGGTTGACCAGCGCCGCCAGAACATCCCGGTCCAGATCGACCGGCTTTGCATTAAGCACGATGTCTCGCGCCAGCAGATAGGCGATGGCAAGGTTGTCGAAGTCGTTCTTCTGGCTGTCGACCAGCACTACAAAACCGGCTTCAGGGAGAAAGAGTACCCCGTCGCAGTTCTTCTGGATACCTGCGCTTGCCGTTCCTTTGTCGAATACGATAAGGGGTATGTCGGCTCCTCGATTAACCTGAGCCTCCAGCAGTTGGCTCCATGCGGTGTCCTTGCGGTTCTTCGAGATGTCGGCCGAGGTGATATCCCCCAGATCGACCGACTTGTCGAATTTGCACTCGATGGCGATCCGCTTGCCGCCACCCTCGGCGATATCACAGAGGATGTCGCCGGTCTTGTTGCGCGGCAGTTCGCCCGTCTTGTCCCCGGTCAGCGTGACCGCGTCGCTGATCCCTTTCTTTTTCAAGAACTCGGTGAGGTAGTCATATATCTCCCGTTCACCGATCTTTCCCTTTCCCGCTGATCGGTCGTAGGTGACCTTCTTCATGTCGAAAAGGATCTTCAGATATTCCAGTTCCGTGCCGAGTTCGTTCTTGGTCTTGGCGAGGAAGGCGCCTATACGCTCCTCCATCAGGGCGAGAACCCCTATATAGAGCGCCTTGAAGAGCCGCTCTTCGCGGTCCTCTTCGGGAACCTTGTCGAAGTAATTGAAGATGATGTCGTTCTGGATGGCATACGAAGTGATCTCCAGTTGCTTGAGCTTTTGGTTCAAGCTGATTGCTTTGGTCATAGACCTCTCCTCTCGTGGTTGCTGACGGATAATACCCTTATGAGAATGCATAATCCATTTTTTCCGGTGTTGAGCCTCTCCTGCGGCACGAAATTCATTTTAACCGGCCAAAGGGACGCGGTGTGTCCCGGTTGAAGAGTAAAATTGGACCAAGAGACGAAGGAGGCAAGGTATGGGCATTCGGCAATTCAACGGTTTTCCCCGGCTGACATGGAGCGAAGAACGATTTCTTGGGTATATTCGAGATCTACTATACCGCAGTCCCATGACCATAAGGCCCAGAAGACCTCTCGGCGAACGCACGGCAAATGCCGGTCATTGCCTTGAGACCGGTTTCGGGCGAGAAATGCTCATCATCAAAATCGATCCCATGAACTACCTACGGTTCAGATACACAGACGGGGTCCGCGCGCTGGCCTATCTGGCCGGATGCCCGTTTGCAATGGCTTCGGGGCTGTCGAGTCGTCTCCATTTCGAGGAAAAGGATACCCGTGATCTTTTGGCCGGGTATCTTGAAAGCATTGCAGGCAAGCCAGTCGACCGTTTAATGAGCGCCTCTCGCCGAGAGAGACTTCGGCTTCAGTGCGAACACAGACATCTGAACCCCGTGCCTTACGCGGTGATCGATGATGAGTGGCGATACCTGATGATATGCGCCGTCGCGTGCAACGGCTACGACCTTTCGTTGTCCGAAAGCAGGGCAGGGTGGTTCGTGGATATCGCGATACATGGGCGCGGACAGGGCGCGCTGAAAACGCTGACAAGGGAATTGTCGACAGCGGGGAAATTCATCTTCAGAACCGAAGAGAATGCGCGTTTCTTCATGGCCGAGTTCGACCGTGTGGCGCAGGAGGTCAGGTCGCCAGTGCCCTTCGAAACGCCGGCCGAGCGGCAGCGTAGGGTGATAGCGGCGCTGATCGGAAAAAAGTGACAAGAGCCATAGAGCAGTTGTAATATGTCGTCGGTACACGAACCTTCTTCTTGGGTGGAGAGAACATGGGTATGAAAATGTTCCGGGGTCTTCCAAAGATCAAATGGGAGAAAGACCGCATCTTCCGCTATATCAGGGGAGCCCTTGCCGAAGGGGAATTCCGGATCGTGGAACGGGAACCGGTCAATGAACCGTCCCTATTCCCCTTAGAGCTATCTTTCCCTGTCGTCGCCGCGCCGCAGGGGATAAGAGACCGACTGCCGAGGCTTGCCGCAGGCCATGTGAAAGAAGAAAGCAACGGCAGGCCGGCACCGGCACCTCGTCCGGGGTCGGCATCGTCCTATGACCATGTGCTGGAGGCTATCGAACTCTTGGCCGTGCTTCTAGGCATACCGTTCCGTTGTGAGTCGGCCGTTTCGCGGGTACTGTTGTTCGATGACAGGGAAGAACGGTCGAACGTCCTTTCCCTTCTAAATATACTGACCGAGCAGGAAGCGCCGGACAATTGGAGAGACCGTCCCCGCATCGAACGCGAGATCGGAGGCGGAACGCCGGGGGAGTTGTCCCTTAGTGAGTATATCGATGTGCCATGCGGCGCCGACCCGTTCGCCACCGACGACGAGGAAGGCTCATTAAAGGAAGGAAGCATCATCTACAGCCTCATCTACGGGACGGCCCATGATTCTCCGGCAGGCGTTCAGTCGATGGAGATACTCAATCGACGTGTGTTCAATTCGCCGAGACCGGATCTCGGCACGGCGGAGGAAAAAGACCTCTTCACCAAGGAGCTTCACCGGATACGGGAGAAGGTACTTGACGGGGCAAAAGAGCCCGACAGAAAGGCGGATATGGGACGGCTATTCGATCATTGCCGGGGCCGAGCCCTGCCAAGCGGTGAATGGAACCCCGCCGCAGCGCTTGCACGGCTACGCGACTTTTTGAAGGGCAGCGGCATATCGTTGACCGATATGACGAATTCGTATGAGTATGAGGGACCCGGAGAAAAGCCCTTTATTTACAAGATGCAGATGCGGAACAAGGATACCATCAGCGCGATTTATGATCTTTTCCGGCTCCTATCGGTTCTTGAGAAAGTCCCCTGCAAAGAGGGGATGCCGGTCGGCGACAAACTGATCATCTACGACAAGGAGGGACGGTTCTTTAAGGAAATGCTTACCCTCGCGGAGAACACGAAAGAACGGGCGCAACGGGAAGTGACGCCGCTCAGCGAGGAGGAAAGCGACCGGGTGCTTATCTTGAGCGCGTTCTCATGTCCTGTCCGTATCGAAGAGAAGGAGCTCGGTCCGGGTATCGAGTTGCAGTTCATTCAGGAGGGGGCGTCGCCGTTACAGAGCGAGAGCATGGGACGGCTGTTGTGGCGCTTCTTCTACGATGGCAGGGCTATGTTCCCAGATAAAGATACCGCAAGAGAGTTCCGCAAGAGACTGGAAGTTGCGATAACAGGTCAGTTCGCCCGCATGATCCAGTAAAGGACGCTAGTCTTGACACCAAAGGCCGACCCGGCCTCAAGTTCGTATTTATCATTCACGATAATATCTTCTAGGCCGTCCGATATATTTTTCTGCACCTTTTTCTTCAATAGCTCGACATTCCCTTGGCGTTCGATTTCTTTATTGATGTTCTCCCAGTACTTTATGGTCTTTTCCTCTCTGCGATATTCTTCAGGAATCTCGCATTGAGGATGAGTGGCAAAAAGAACAACGTAAAGAGAAGACGCTGCTTTCGTTTCACCGTTCACATTAATCAATTTCTTTTTATCGTTTTTTATCCTTTCCAAGTATTTTTGCAAGCCTCCAAAAGCATCGAACGAGTACATCGCTTTTATTTCTACGAGAGCTATCGGTTGTTGTTTCCTATTGAGAATCGCCATATCAATCCGGGGCCTCTTCTTGCCTGGGAGTGTTTTTATCTGAGGTTCCCACTCCCTCGCAACGATATAGTCAAGGGGGAAGAGTCTCTCGTAAAGAGAAAAAGCCCAACGGTCCCTAAGGGGGAGTTCGATTTTACTGGTTAATGCCAAATAAGCCAGTTCGTCTTTTTTGAAAGACCCCGCTAAGGAAGAAAGGGATTTTTTCAGAGCCTCTTCGATCATTTTCTTTTCATTTTCAGCGTTCATGGCAAATGCCTCCTGTAATTTTTATCTGATCACGGAACAGTTCAGTATACTTTCGTCAGTTGTCTGACACAAGAAAATTCTGACAAGCGCGCCGAAGGCGCTTTTCCTTTATGGCTATCAAGGTAAAAGCATTGGTATCGGTCCACTGTTCCCACATACCACTCCATTTCTTATCTCTTGTAAATGCCACCAAGGTCCTTTCGTATCGGGCCAATGGGCAAGGGCGGCGTCATACTGCTGAATCTGAAAGCCGGCGGCCACCCGACCGGCTCCTTGTGGATAAAGCAGGATGTAGGGAACTCCTCCCCACGGGGCGATGAGGGAACCGTCCTCGTAATCGGTCAGCATGACCGAGAGAACCTCTTCGAGCGACACCTCAGGCCACGGGATATTTTTCTTTCCGTGCGCGGTCAGACACCTCAGGTTGTCCTGTGAATGGCTTTCGATGTTCAGTAGAGTAATGTGCTGTTCGCTCAGCGCCTTCTCGAAGGCATAGAGTTCGTCGTTGATCGATTCCTGCGCCGAGCGCCAGTTATGGAAGAAATCGGAAAGGATGAGGGTGTTGTAGCCCTCGGCGGCGATACGAGCCACCTGCACAGGGGCATCAGGCCATGACCATGAACCCACCGGTTCAAAGTGATCGTAACCTTCATAGGGCTCCCGGGCAAGGAGAAGCGGGACGACCGTTCTTTCCCCGGCAGAACTCAACAAAGGTAATATCCGCAGGGTAAAGGCCGCCGCCTCGGCCTCGGTTACCCCTGATATTCTCATGCGGAAACTCGTGGGGAACAACCGTTTCTCTTTTTCGGGGCAAGGAAATAATGTCAATTGCATGGTCGTTCTCCTATATGTTGTCGAGCGAATAAGTCAGTTTGTTCCGGGTCTGGCCAACATGACCGAAGATGGTCACTTTCCGTTCCTCCCTTTCCTTATGGAGAAGCACTATCGCGGCCGCCTCGCGGTGGATAAAGGGAATGGTCAGCTTGTGGTGACGAGGAGGGTCCTGTTCTTCTCCGTGGCGATGAGCAACAAGAAGCATCTTTATCTCGCGCTCGAAAGCGAACAGTTTGAGCTTCAGGAATGTGTGCTTGAGGTCGAAGTAAGCGCCGTAGCGGTGTCCGTGATCAATGTCTTCCAGTCGGTCGATGATGAGTACATTCAATCGGGCACCCTTCTTTTGCTCGTATTCTTCACACAGGAGAGGAATGTCTTCAAAAGGGATGTGAGGCCTGTGGCGGCACCAGAGGTCGGGGCAATTCCCGGTCGGAGGCTCCTTACCGGCCGAAAGGTAGAGTACGCCGGCCCCTTTGCGACGCCATGCGAATGCCATTTCCCGGGCGAGGGTCGTCCGCCCGCTTCGGGGCGTGCCGGCAAGGATCGACACCATGAAGGAGGGGATGAAGCGGATGATCTTTTCTGCCTTTTTGTCGAGCGTCATGCGACCTCCGTGCAATACAGATAAAGACATTTTCTCTACCTACCGGGACGCCCTATGTCCCGCCCGGAAGAATTTTGCATTTTGGGGTGTTTCCTGCGATACTCAGACACCTTAACGGGAGGAACATCATGGCCAACACGCATCGTATCCTTCACATCCATCGTGAGATCCGCCGGAAAGGGTGGTGTTCGGTCCGCGAGGTGGCCGAGGAGATGGAGGTCAGCGACCGGCAGGTCAAGCGCGACATCGAGTACATGCGGCTTTACCTTGAGGCGCCGATCGTTTACTCGCGGGAGAAAGGCGGCTACTATTATAAGAAACCGTGGGACATCTTCGACTACGCCGACGAGAAGATGCTCTTGTTCTATGTCTTCGCGGAGCGCATCGCCAACAACCTGTCGCTCATGCCGATAGTGTCGCGTGAACTGCTTGAGGATATCGAGGAGCAACTCCTCACCGAGTACCAGCCGCTGCTCGGCAGGATAACCTATGAGTTATCCGACCATGAGCGGGTCAACGAGAAACTGCTGCGCGCCGTCCTTTCGGCGATGAGGACCTACACCGCTCTCGCGGTGAAATATTGTAATGCGGCGGGAGAATGTTCGGAGCGCATCATCGAACCGTGGCATCTCATCAACTATTCGGGAAAATGGTATCTTCTCGCGTGGTGCCGGGAGGCGAAGGAGATACGCACCTTTATGCTGTCACGTATGACCGATCTGAAGAACACCGAAGAGCCGTTCAAGAAAAAGATAGACGAGGACCTGCTGGAGAAGTACCTGCACAAGGGCTACGGCATTTTCAAGTTGCCCGAGGCGCAGGAGGTGACGATACGGTTCCACGGGCCCATCATCCCGTTGGTCAAGAACCGCGTCTGGCATCCGGGGCAACGATTCGTCGAGACGACCCACAAAGGAAAGCCGTGTCTCGAACTAACATTACCGGTCAGCGGTTTCACCGAGATAACCTACCATGTACTCGGCTTTACTCCCTATGCCGAAGCGGTCGCCCCCAAGGAGTTCCGCGATCAGTGGCTCAAACGACTGAAGGAATCGATAAAACTGTTCTCGAAATAACGTCCTTTATTTCTTTCTGGTGGGACAGTCCATGTCCCGCATGTTGCGGTATGCTGTTCCTGTGTTCATTACAGGGAGAAGTGCATGTCGGGCGTCGATCAAGGGATGAGAGACAGTTTCATTGAGAGTCTGCCGGTTACCCGAGAATTCCTCTTGGGGCTTCCGGTCAGGGGCTATGCCAAATTCTACAAGAACCGCTGTCTTCGGGAGGCTGTGGCCCGTTACAAGATATCCGACGAAGAGGCGCGGCTCCTGTATATTCTCGCCGTCATGTTCATGAAGAACGACGATGTCATCAAGCTCTCCTCTCTGGCCAAGGACCTAAAGCTCTCCACCAAGGAGCAGATGCATATTCTGGAGATATCGCGGGGTCTTATCGAACGAAAACTGATAGAGAGCCCGAACAGGAGAAGGGGCGTCGATCCCATCAATCCCTGCCTGCCGGTCAACGACCGGGTGGTAAGTTTCATCCTTTTCGGGCGGGAAGATGCCGGGATCAGTGATGGAGACAACCTTTACGAGGTGCTTGCCGCCGCACGCAAGATATATACCGGTCACGATGCGGATGAAGACCCGCCCTTGCTGTTCCATCAAGAGATGCGACGGCTGATCGAACACATATCTCCGGTCAATCCGCTCTATCCCTACATCAAGAGAGCCTGCGATCATGAAGCGATCGTCTTCCTTCTTGCCGCGGAGCGCAAACTGGACGGTAACGACACGGTGTCCATGCAGGATGTTCTGAAGGCACTGTACGGGAACGAACTCGCGAATCGGGCCCGTTTCATGAAGCGTATCGTGAAAAAGGAACTGGTACTTCTCAAAGAAAAGGTTCTCGTACTCGACGAAAGGATCAAAAGCACCTTCCGTAGCACTACCTCTATCCTTCTTTCCGACTCTGTCGCCCGCAAACTCTTTTTCAATGAGGAAAGCGAAGAAGAGATGGATGAGAAACGGAGGTATTTTTCATCCAGCATTCTCGAATTCCGAGCGGCCGAGTCGTTCCATGAAAAGATATTCCTCGACGGGCGGCTTGCCGATGAAATTGATACCATCACCCAAGCGATCTCTCCCACAGGGTTCGAACGGATAGGCGGAGAGCTCAAGAAACTGAAGATGCCTCAGGGGATCACGATATTGTTCCATGGCACGTCGGGGACCGGCAAGACGGCGTCGGTTTATGAATTGGCGAAACGCTGTGACCGTGATGTCGTGCAGGTGAGTATCAGTCAGATCCGCGATATGTGGGTCGGCGAGTCGGAGAAGAACACTAAAAGGATCTTCTCCGAGTACGCAAGAGCACGGGAAGAACTGCCGGTAGAACCGATACTGCTTCTTAATGAAGCCGACGCTCTACTGAACCGCAGGATGTCGACCAGCCGCAGCGTGGATATGATGAATAACGCGATGCAGAACATCCTGTTGGAGGAGTTGGAGCGCTTTCAAGGCATCCTTTTCGCGACGACCAATCTCATAGAGAACATGGACGACGCCTTCAGCAGGCGGTTCCTGTATAAGTTGGAATTCCCCAAACCATCGGAGATCGTCAGAAGAAAGATATGGAAAAAGAAGTTGCCGGGGATGGATACGGCGATGCTGGCCGCTCTGTCCGAGTTCGAGTTCTCGGGCGGCCAGATAGACAATATCGCCCGGCGGGTGCTCATCGGCAATCT
>CALMRE010000197.1 GCA_937871295.1 uncultured bacterium
GCCTCCCACTGGTGCGACTACTATGTCCCCAAGCCGACGCTCGACGAGGTGATCGAAGGGGCGGTGACGGCGCCGGAGCGCAAGGTGGGCTACAACGCCGCCTTCAACTATCCGAAACTCGGCGGCATCGGTGAACTGCCGAAACGGTTCTTCGCCAAAACCAGCGCCGCCAACTACCGTTTCAACACCCGGCCGACCGCGATAGACCTCGATAAGAAGATCGTCACGCTCGACAGCGGCGAGCAGGTCCACTACCGCCACCTCGTCAGTTCCATCCCGCTGCGCGACTTCCTCAATCTTGTCACTGGCTCTTTTGCAGGGACGGCGAAAATGATCGCGGCGCGGATGCAGATAGCGGCGGTCAGCTACCTCAACATCGCCCTCAAAAAACCGGTCGGCCACCGCGGCCACTGGTTCTACATTCCCGAAGAGACCTTCATGCCCTACCGCGTCGGCAGTTTCAGCAACATCCACGCGCCGCTCGCGCCGAAAGGGGCGGGATCGCTCTATGTCGAATATACCCATCAGGGAGCCTTCACCGACACCGGCAAACTCACCGAGGAGAGCATCCGGCTCATCAGCGCGATGGGGCTCATCGCCGACGACGAGGAGGATATCGACTTCATCGACCACCGCCGCATCGACAACGGCTATGTGATATTCCACCGCGAGTATTTCGACGATATGAAGACCATTCTCGAATATTTCGGGCGCACCGGTGTCTTGCCGGTCGGCCGCTACGGGAAATGGACCTACAACGCGATGGAGAACGCCATCCTCGACGGTAAAGAGGCCGCTTCGACCATAACGGGAGGGTGATCATGAGATACGCCGCGATCCTTCTTCTTCCGCTGCTCTTCATCTGTTCATGCGCCTCGCAGGAGACACGGGATGACCAGCCGACAGCCGTGAACCCCGCCGCCACCGAAGACTCCGGCGGGCAAGCCCCCGCCCCCGAGCCTGAAGCCGAAAAACAGCGGCTCGCGGTGCTCGACATGGAAGACACCACCGGCGACATCGATGCCGAATCGCTCGCGCAGGCGACCGATTATCTGCGGGTGCTCGTGGTGCAGTCGCAACGGTTCATCGTGGTCAGCGACGAAGAGAAACAGGCGCTCATCCGCGAACTGCGCAAAGAATCGCACGGCGAACAGTACGATGAAACTCAGCGGGTGCCGCTCGGCCAGCGGGTCGCCGCCAATGTCGCCCTCATCACGACGATACTGAAGATACAGGAAGACTACATACTCAAGGCCGAACTGGTCGATCTCGCCAAAGAGGCGATCATCGCCGGGGCCACCGAAAAGTTCCTCCCCGACACCTTTCAGCAGGCGATAGAGGCGGTCGCGCAGGCGGTGACCACCGACAAAAAGGAGCCCGCCGATACCATGGTCGCCACCGCCCCGGCCCAAGAGGCGACACCGGCCGATATCCCGGTCGACGGCGACTCGGAGATCGCGGCCGACTATGCGAACGACGAGCACCACGACCACGACGGCGGCGGGGTGAACTTCGTCATCATCAACCTCGTCTCGTCGCGCCACGGCCGTGAGCCCGATCCGTACTACCGTTCGGCCGAAGAGCGCCGACGCGAACGGGAAGCGCGGCGCCGGGAGGAAGCGGCGCGGCGCGGCCGTGAACTTCCCACCATCGACGATGTCGAGAATCCCACCGATTCCATCCGCAATGAAGCATCTTCCGGCGGTCGACCGCCGGAGAAACAGGCCGAGAAACAGGCCGAGAAACCGATACAGTTCAAACTAGTCAAAAAACCGATACTGTTCCATGCACCCGAAAAGAAAAAACCTTCCAGCATCACCCTCGGCGAACAGCCTGAACCGGTCAAAGTGCATCCGAAAGCGACGCGCGAAAAATCGGCACCGGCATACACCCTCCCGTCGAAAAAAGAGAAAGAGACTCCCTCCTCTCCCTCCCCGGTATTCCGCGTCGAACCGAAAAAGAGTGCGCCGGAACCGGTCCGCGTCGAGCCGAAGAAGAGCGAATCGACCTTCTTCAAGCGCGCTCCGTCAAACGAATCGCAGCCGGTATTCAAGAAAGAAACGCCATCGTCCAGCTATAAAAAGAGTGAACCGTCCACGATGCCACGTCCGATCTTCACCCCGTCGAAAAGCGCCGCTCCATCGAAAAGCGTCACCCACGCTCCCTCAAGCAGTTCCTCCTCCTCGAAAAAGAAGAAGAATGACGACGATGATGACGATGACGACGATAAAAAGAAAGAGAAGAAGAAGCCCTCAACGGGCAATATCTTTATCCCGCGGAAGCGGTGATCACTTGACACCGACATACACATCTGATACAAATAGAATGTTTAAGCGATCTGAGGACATATGGAAAAAACGCTGACGGTGATAAATGAACTTGAAAAAGCCGGATTCGTTTCGCGGTATGCCCGCGGCGGCGCGATGGGCGCTACTTTTTATGTCGAACCGGTGGTAACCTTCGACCTCGATGTCTTCGTCGTTCTTCCGACCGGCCCGGGCGCTCTTCTGTCCCTTGCGCCGATCTACGAGAAGCTCCGTTCTCGCGGATATCAAGAAGAAGGTGCGTGCATCATCATCGAAGGAATACCGGTCCAGTTCCTTCCGGCTTACAATCCGCTCCTTGAAGAGGCGCTCGCCGAGGCGCGGGAAACAACATATGCCGAGGTCCCCACACGCGTCCTGAGTGTTGAGCATTTGTTGGCGATAGCGTTGCAGACCGGGCGGCCAAAGGACCATGAACGTATACAACTTTTTCTGAAGGAAGCAGAGCTCGATCGCCCTTATCTGGCGGCCCTCTTACAGCGTCACGGTCTTGAGGAACTCTGGAAAAAGGTGAAGAGATGACGACGGAACTTGAACGCATCATCGCGGCCAAAGAGAAGCGGCGCAGGGATCTGGCGGCGCTTTCGTTCCCCGAGAAGGTCGCCATCGTCGTGCAGTTGCAGAAGATGGTCGCGCCGATACTTCGGGGGCGCGGCCGCGAAGTTCGTGTGTGGCAGATACCGGCGGCGGATGAACGGCCGGTGGCGGCCGTTGCTTCCCGGTAGATGAAACGGTCCCTGTCCATATTCATCTTATTTCTTCTCGCCGCCTGCACAACACACACCGCTAAAACCGACGCCGACACGGTGGTACCCGACGAAAATGATGCCGTTGTGGTCGACGATGCCGTCGAAGCAGAAGCCGACGATATAGTCGCGGTCATCGATGATGATGCGGTCGAAATCGAGGCGGACGAGGCGCCGACCGATGTTGATGTCATCGATCCCGATTGCCCGCCGCTCATCGAAGCGAAGTTTCCGTACTATCGGGAAGACGGCACCATCCACTTCTGCCGGAAATGCGATACACCGACCGCAAAAGACCCCCAGTGTGTGACGAACCTCTGGAAAGAGGCGAATTTGAAACTGACCACCGATTATCCCGAGGTCGATTGCTATCCTTATCCGTGTGAGATGAGCAACCTGAAGCCAATGACCAAGGAAGAAGTTGAGATTCAGTACAACAACTTAATTGCCATGCATGAGTGTGATATAACACCTGCCAATTATGGCTGGGACACAGATTCTACTCGTGGTCAGATCAAGCATTGGGATTTGAGCGAAGGGAAGATCGGATTCGTGATGTATAAGGTGTCGGTAGATCCGGTAAAATATCTCACCAAATTGAAGTATTTCACATACGACATCGCAACGAAGAAATACATTGCTCAAAGCCCCGGCGAATATGGTTTCGCATATCGTGCGGGTAATGCCTTACTTTATTTTCAGGATGCTCGGACCTATGAGGGGAGCGGTGCCCATTATATCGGATACTTCGAATCGAACGGAACCTATCGGGTGGTATACAACAAACCTGCCCTCTATATCATTTCCACTCCCGCGCTCAACGACAAGTGGGCTTTCGCCAACATCCAAGAGATACCAAACGGCCCGACAAAGATGATGTACGCAAAGATCGGCGAATGGAAGTGGACGATTCTCGCTGAAGGTGCCGGAGCACGCCCCGACCTGTTCGGTGATCTGCTCGCGTTCTCTGTCGGAACCGGCAACGGCTATATCTGCGATCTCAGCAAGTCACCAAAGTCGCTCGGTGAATGCATAACGATAAATCGCGATGGCGAACAGTCGCGCAACATCCAATTCGACCGCGATCATCCAGACATTTTCTATTACTCCCGCGACTTCAATCAAGCGATCACCCGCGTCGATATGACGGCGGGTGTCGGAAAATGGGTTTATGAAGATGTCATCACCGATTTCTCCGATGCAACCAAAGGAGTGGCCTACTCGCTGGTCATGCAACAGGTCAAGAACAACACGATCC
>CALMRE010000198.1 GCA_937871295.1 uncultured bacterium
ATGAAGAACCTATCCATCATCGATTACATCGTGATCGGCATTTTAATAATCATGGCCTGCGCTCTATTGGCGTGGGCCTATTGCAACGGGGAGGTGTAGCGTGAGACACATTGTAGGATTTTTATCGGTTGTAGGGTTTCTGTTTCTCTACGCGGTCGGTATGCTCTTCAGCGGTATCGGAGAAGCGTTCGGCGGCGTCGGCAACTGGCTCAAAAACAAGGCGAACCGTCTTGCCGAGATCGGGCAAAAAGATTTCTAAAGATTTTCTTGACATTTAAGTAAATAGTGCATAATCTTGTATTTGTAACGGCCAATGGAGGGCATCGTGAACATTTGGACTGTCAAGGAATTTGCAGAGCGTTGGAAGGTATCAGAGGCGTTTGTCTACAAGTGCATCAAGGGCGAGGGGCTACCTCTCGAGAGCGAGTCTCCTGTGCGGATCGGCGACAAAGGCGATGAATTTATGCGTAACAGGACGAAGCCGAGCGAACAGAAAAAGGAGGGGTAGATGTCTTACCGCCCTGTTGACGAGCGCTTTTGGCGGGATGACAAGGTGCGCGCACTTGACCCAAAATCAAAACTGCTGTTCGTCTATTTTATTACTTGCCCGTCTGCTCACTACAGCGGCGTCTATTATATCCCGGTTCCAACGATCTGTTTTGAAACCGGGATGTCCGAATGCGATGTCAGAAAGGGTATCGATACCCTATCGACAGGGTATATGATAGCCTATGAATACCCTACCAGTGAGATATTCGTGTCAAATATGGCGAAGTTTCAGACTATGAACGAGAAGCAGAAGAAAGGTATAGACCTGTATCTTTATAAATCAGTGCAATCTCATAGACTTATAAAGATGTTCTGCGACAAATACTCTGATTTTGGGATACCCTATCGATACCCTATCGTACCAACAGAAACTGAAACTGATATTGAAACTGAAACTGAAACTGAAACACTTTCGCCGGTTGTCACCGGCAAGCGTGTGACTTATTCAAACGAATTTGAGTACGCTTGGAAAGAGTACGAGTGCAAGGGATCGAAAGGTGCCGCGTGGAAAGAATGGCAACGGCTATCGAAAGAAGACCGGGACGCAGCGGCCGCCGGGATCGCCATTTACAAGACGCTGACACCGGAGAAACAGTACCGCAAGGATTTCGAGCGGTATCTCAAGGCGCGGACTTGGGAGGATAAGCAGTCAGAAAAACCGCAACAGGATAAACAGGAGGATCATCTTGACAAGTTTGAAGAACTCTGGGCTGACTACAAGCGACCGGATTCGAAAGGCTCAAAGGTTCTTGCCGAAGAGGAATGGAAGAAGTTGACGCTGGAACAGAAGCAGGCGGCATATAACTACATCACAGAGTACATGAAGGCAACAAACAAGGAAGGCGGAAAGTTCCGCGCAAATGTTGACCGATACTTGAGAGAAAGGCTTTGGGAGGGATTATGAAAAAGGGACGCTTTATTTTTCAGCCGATAGCGAACGATCCTGCTGAACTTGAGATACCGGAAGTTTATAGCCTTGAGTTTGCGAACGAACTGATAAACAGTCTTGGCGATGCATTTGAGCGTGCATACAAAGAAACTCAGGCGCTTTGGGAAGAGGATATCTTGCCGTCTGGTAGTGGCAGAATGCGTCTCAATATACCTGTTCGTATTTGCCGCTCATGCGGAAAGCCGATACTGCAAGGCCGCGCATGGGTAATTTCTTGGAACGATACGCCGGGGAAAAAATACTATGAGTATTTCGATGCGGCAAAACGATATGGCGGCAGAACCGATCCGTGTTGCGATATTGGGCGAGACTATTGCAGGATGCGCGATAGGTTTTATGAAAAGCACATCGCAAAGATACTCAAGAGTCTTGTAGACTATATTGGCGCTACGGCTGAAATCAAAAAGACATGGAATAAAAACGCCGAGGGGAGATAAACATGGCGACGCGCAAGCAAATCGACGATCTCCGCGCAAAGTACGAAAAGGATTCTTTCGGTACGGGCGGCCGGTCTGCTACAAAAAGCGACGGCCGCTTGACGGAGCAGTATGCCGAGTGGCTTGAACATTGGGTGGCCGCGCACTACTACGAGCCGAAGCCGGTGAAGGTATCGAAGGCGA
>CALMRE010000199.1 GCA_937871295.1 uncultured bacterium
CCCGGGGTCGAAGTCGCCGATGAAACCGAACATGAACCGCATCGTGTTGCGGATCTTGCGGTAGCTGGTGACGAACGAATTGATGATCTCATCCGACACGCGGATATCGTCGCGGTAATCCTCGGCGCTCGTCCAGAGGCGCAGTATCTCGGCGCCGAACTGCGATATGGTCTTTTCGGGCGGGATGAAGTTCCCCTTCGACTTCGATATCTTCTCCCCCTTGCCGTCCACGACATACCCGTGGGTCAGCACCTGCCGGTAGGGCGCTTTGCCGCGCGTCGCGGTGCAAACGAACAGCGACGAATTGAACCAGCCGCGGTGCTGGTCGGAGCCTTCGAGGTATAGGTCGGCCGGGAACTCAAGCCCCTTCGAGCCGTCGAGCACCGCCGCCCAGGTCGCCCCCGAATCGAACCACACATCGAGTATGTCGGTCTCCTTGCCGATGTTCTGCGACCCGCACTTGGGGCACTTGAAACCCGCGGGCAGGAAATGGGCCGCCTCTTTTTCGTACCAGATATCGGAGGTATGTTCGCGGAACATATCGGCCACCGTATGGGCGATCTTCCCGTCGACTATCTGTTCGTTGCAATCGTTGCAGTGGAACGCGATGATGGGACTGCCCCAGAGCCGCTGACGCGACACGCACCAGTTGGGCCGCTTCTCGACCATCCCCGCTATCCGCGCCTTGCCCCACGCCGGTATGAACTCGACCGCCTCGAGGTTGGCGCGCGCCTGTTTCCGCAGGCCGGTATCGTCCATCGCGATGAACCACTGCGGCGTCGCGCGGAATATGATGGGGGCGTTGCAACGCCAGCAGCAGGGATAACTGTGCGATATCATCTCGCCCGGCTTATTGAGCAGGAAGCCGTTATCGAACAGGTACTGCACGATGAGCGGATTGGCCTTGGTCACCTTCATGCCGGCCCAGTGCGGGACCTCGTCGGTGAAACAGCCGTTGGCCTTCACCGGCGCATACGGATCGAGTCCGTGCTTGCGGCCCAGCTCGTAGTCCTCCTGACCGTGGCCCGGGGCGGTGTGGACACAGCCGGTGCCCGCCTCAAGGGTGACATGGTCGCCGTAGAGGACGACCGAATCGCGCCCCATGAACGGGTGCCGCGCCGCCATACCGGTGAACCGGTCGGCCGGGAAGGTCTTGACCGTTGCGGCCCCGCTCTCCCCTATCGCCTTGAGGAAACTCTCTTTCAGGTCGTCGGCGACGATGAGTATCTCGCCGCGCACTTTCAGCGCCGCGTAGGTGAACTCCGGATTGAGCGCGATGGCGAGGTTCGCCGGAAGCGTCCACGGCGTCGTGGTCCATATCACGAAGTTGACCTTCTCGCCCGGCAGTTCGGGGAGTCCCGCCGGCACCGGGAACTTCACATAGATCGACGGCGACGCGTGATCATGGTACTCCACCTCGGCCTCGGCCAGCGCCGTTTCGCAGTGCATGCACCAGTAGACCGGCTTTTTCGCCTTGAGGAGCGCGCCTGACTCGATGACCTTGGCGAATTCGTGGGCGATGACCGACTCGAACGCATGCGACATCGTGATATAGGGATGCTCCCAATCGGCGAACACGCCGAGCCGCTTGAATTCGGTGCGCTGGATATCGATGAATTCCTGCGCATAGGCGCGGCAACTGCGGCGGAAATCGCCCGGCGCCATCTTCTCCTTCTTACTGCCGAGCCGTTCGGCCGCCTTGAGTTCTATCGGCAGACCGTGGCAGTCCCAGCCGGGAAGGAAGGTGGCATGCTTGCCCGCCATGTTCATGTACTTGACCACGATATCCTTGAGTATCTTATTGAGCACCGTCCCCTGATGGATGTGGCCGTTGGCATAGGGCGGACCATCGTGCATCACGAAACTCTTTTTGTCGCGGTTCTTTTCAAGTATTTTGCGGTAAATATCGATCTTTTCCCACTTTTTGAGGAGTTCCTGTTCCTTCACCGGGAGGTTGGCCTTCATCGGGAAATCGGTCACCGGCAGATGGAGCGTCTTACTGTAGTCCATGGGGTTCTCTCCTGCGCCGTCGTGCGCGTCCAAATCAAAAAAACAGGCGCGATTGTAGTTACGCGGGGCGATACTGTCAAGTAATAGTAGGAGAGGGAGAGAAGTGCTCCATTAAATTTTTTTTGAAAAATGCTTTTTATGTGTTATGGTGCGTAAAATGTTTTTTTCCATATAGGGGAGCGCATCATGAAAAAACTTTTCGTTATCGTACTTGTCGCGTGTCTTCCGCTCGTCTGGGGCTGCGGCGACGGCAAGAGTGAGATCCAGAAGAAGATCGAGGCCGAAGCGGTCAAGAAGGCCGAAGAGGCCAAGGCGATGGAAGAGACCAAAGCCAAGGCGGCCGAAGAGGCCAAGAAGAAGAAATACATAGACGAGGACGCCAAACCGCTGCCGCCCATTTTGGAAGCGGCCGCCAAAAAGGACTGGGGCAAGGCGAAGGAACTGCTCTCCACCGGCACCGCCGTCGACACCAAGGACGAACGGGGCCGCACCATCCTGATGCTCGCCGCCTTCCAGAACAATCAGGAGATCTTCGACATGCTCATCGCCAAGGGGGCCGACCCGAACGCGAAGTCGCTCGAAGGCGAAACGCCGCTCCTGATGGCCGCCAAGGCGGGCAACAAGACGATGGTCGACTATCTCGTCGAGAAAGGGGCCGAACCGCTGGCAAAGGACAACTTCGGCCGGACGACGCTCATGTACGCCGCCGCGTCGGGCAATGTGGAACTGGTCAAGTTCTTCCTCGCCAAAGGTGCGGAGATCAATGCGCTGGATAAATACAACCAGAACGCGCTGGTCTTCGCGGTCCGCGAGAACCGGACCGACGCCGCCAAGTTCCTGCTGGGCAAGGGGGCGCAGGTCAACATCGTCAAGCCGATGACCGAAGAGGAGAAAAAGGCGCTTGAAGAGGCCAAGAAGAAGGCCGAGAAGGAACGGAAGATTAAAGAGGCGGTCTACAACCAGACCGAAGAGAAACGCGATAAAACGGTCCTGTTCTGGGCGGTCGAACACGGCAACCTCGAACTGGTGAAACTGCTCGTCGCGAAGGGGGCTCCGGTCCTCGTGAAGGATGTAAAAAAACGGGTCGAGACCATCATCTACGAGACCGGTAAGGGAGATATCGAGAAGACCGAAGAGGTGGTCGAAGAGACCATCCGCACCGCCTACGAACGCGGCCAGAAGAATCTGCTCATGTACGCCGCCGAGGGAGGCCACCTCGAGGTGCTCAAGTTCCTCGTCTCCAAGGGAGCCAAGATAGAGGAGACCGACGGCGAAACGGTCCGCAATCCGCTGCACTTCGTCGTCGCCCAGCCCAAGGGAACTCCCGAGAAAGAGGAGAAACTCGCTGCGGTCACCAAGTACCTCATCGAGGAAGGCAAGAAGATGTACAAACATAAGCGCCGCCTCTCCAAACAGGAGATCATGCAAGAGCGCGCCAAGCAGAAGAACAAGTCGTGGTGGGACAAGAACATCCAGAAACTCCAGTGGAAGGAAGAGGACCGCAAGAAGATCGATATCGAGGAGTACGATTACGAAGGCTGGACCTTCCTCGCCCTCGCGGTCATGAACGATCACTTCCCGGCCTTCAAGGTGCTCATCGACGCCGGCGCGCAGGTCAACCGTAAGGAACGCAAGTTCGGCAAGACGGCGCTCATGTACAGCCGCGCGGTCAAGAACGCCGAGATGGAGAAGATCCTCCTTGAGAAGGGTGCGAAGGAAGGGGTCGTGTTCGATGTGGACGAAGACGCCCGGCAGGAACGCATCAAGAAAGAGATAGAGGAAGACATCAAGAAGGGCACCTACTGATCTCATGAAGATACGCACGAATGTCCGCCCCGACGATCCGCAGCGCATCCGCGACATCGTCACCTCGACCGGCTTTTTCTACGACCATGAGATAGAGGTCGCGGTGAGTCTGTGCGAGGAGAATCTCGCGCAGGGCGAGGAGAAGAGCGGCTACTTTTTCGTCTTTGCCGACGACGACAGCGGCCGCACCCTCGGCTACGCCTGCTACGGCGAGATAGCCTGCACCCGCCAGCGGTACGATCTCTACTGGATGGGTGTCCACGCCGATGCGCGCGGCAAAGGTATCGGCAAACAGCTCATGAAGGAGACCGACAAGGCTATAGCGGCGCGTGGCGGCGAGATCGTCTATATCGAGACCAGTTCACGCGAAAAGTATCTGCCGACCCGTGAATTCTATATCGCCACCGGCTGTGTGAAGGAGGCCGAACTCAAGGACTTCTACGACAACGGCGACAACAAGGTCATCTACACCCGCCGCGTCCGCTAGACTTTTTTCTTCCGTAACCGCTCATAGGCCGCCCGTACCGTGTCGGCGCCGTACTGCCGCTCGAGACGGCGGATGGTGAAGTGCGCCTCGGCCAGCTCCTGATAGTGGTCCATGAACAGAGCGTTGAGGACCGCGCCGCTGGTCGCCCCGGCGACCGGGACCACGCGGGTAGCGGCGACGCGGGCGAGATCTTTGCCGAACTTCGCCGATATCTTGGAAAGGACGCCCCGGAAGGCGGCGCCGGCCAGACGGCCGCTCCCCTTCCCCAATTCGTCGGCGGCCCGCTTGAGGACGCCGTGCAGAGCGACGCGGGCGGTGTAGTAGGTCGATCCGATCGCCTCAGGAGCGGTTCCGATGCCGGTCAGCGCGAAGACCTCGAGGCAGGCGAGCCGGGTGGCCGGATCGTTCAGGTCCTCGCCGCTCTTGCGCGCTATCTCGGCGATGCGCCGGAGCATGATGACGGTGGTGAGGGGCAACTCGGCGATGAGTCCGGGCAATCCCGTGACGCCGCCCGCCGCCCCCGACACGGCGACCGCCGCCTTGTGGATGTGGCGCGCGATCGGTCCCTCCTCCCCTTTTCCCTCCTTACCGAGCGTCCGGACCGCGAGGGCGAGCGCCGTATCGAGCGCCGGGCCGACCGCCTTCTCGATGAGTCCGACCACCGCGCCGGGGAGCATCCGCATCCCGCGGTCGGTCGCGCCGAAGGTGAGTTTCGAGAGTTTCGCCGCGAAGGTGCTCTCTTCGAGCGCGTTAAAGGCTTTTTTGAGTTCGGCCCGCGACGCGGGGGAGAACCGTTTCTTCGGCGCCGCCGCCGTCATCGGGCGGTTTCCCGCACGACATCGGCCATCGAAAAGAGCCCGGGGGCCTTTCGGGCCAGCAGCCAAACGAGCGCCTGCACCGCCCCGGCGGCGAAGATCTCGCGGTTGTGGGCGCGGTGGGTCAGTTCCAGCCGTTCGCCGTCGCCGAAGAAGGTGACGGTGTGCTCGCCCACCACATCGCCGCCGCGCACCGCATGGATGGCGACATCGTTCTTACCGCGGCCCGACGCGATTATCTCGCCCAGTTTGAGAGCCGTTCCCGAGGGAGCGTCCTTCTTGCGGCTGTGATGCGTCTCGACGATGGATACCTCCATGCCGGCGGTGAGCCGCGCAAGTTGCGGCAGTATCTCGGCCAGCGCCGCCACGCCGTAGCTCATGTTGGCGCTGTGGAATACCGGTATCTTCTTCGCCGCCGCCGTCATGAGGGCGCGGTCGGCGTCGGTGATGCCCGTGGTGCCGGAAAGGAACGGCAGCCCGGCGGCAACGGACCGTTGGAGCGCCTGCCGGAAACTTTCGGGCGATCCGAAGTCGACCGTCGCGACGCACGCGGCCACGGCGGGGTCGTCGACCGTCGTCACCATAACGCCGGTCGGCGCCATACCGCAGGCGATGCCGTGGTCCTTCCCCTGCGCCGGATGTCCGGGCGCCTCGACCGGCACCACGGCCAGACCGGCGGCGGTCAGGCGACGGGTGAGGGCAAGCCCCATCCGGCCGCAGGCACCGATGAGGGCGACGCGGTCACGAGTGTTATTCACCATAGCCGTATATCTCCTCTTTCAGACTGCGCGACATGAGCGGCGCTATCGCCTCTTTGGCGCTGAGGCCCTCGTGCAGGACCCGGTAGACCGCCTCGACGATGGGCATCGGCACCTCGTGTTTCTGCGCCAGTTGGTAGGCCGAGATGCTCGTCGGGACCCCTTCGGCGACCATCATCATGCCGCCGAGGATGTCCGACAGTTTTTCGCCGCGGCCGATGCGGATGCCGACCTGCCGGTTGCGCGACAGCTCGCCGGTGCAGGTAAGAATGAGATCGCCGAGCCCCGACAGCCCCGATATGGTGAACGGGTTGGCGCCGATCTTGACCGCCAGCCGCGTCATCTCGGCGATGGCGCGGGTCATGAGCGCCGACTGCGAGTTGCGGCCGAGTTTCATCCCCTCGATGATGCCGACACCGATGGCGATGACATTCTTTATCGCGCCGCCCACCTGCACGCCGACCACATCGGGAGAGCGGTAGACGCGAAAATAGGGAAGCGCGAAAAGCTGCTGGATGAACTGCGCGCCGTCGGGATGAAGTCCCGCGACGACCGCCGCCGACGGCATCTTCTGCGCCAGTTCGCGGGCGAAGGTCGGACCCGACAAAATGAAAATGTTGTGGTGCATGGTCTCGGGCACGCTCTCCTCGGCCACCTGATGCATCAGTTTCAGCGTCCCGTTCTCGATCCCTTTCGATGCGATCACCAATTGGCCGCCGTGCAGGAAACGGTAGGAGACCTTCGAGAGGATGCCGCGCATATGCTGGGCAGGGGTCGCCACCACCACCACATCGCGTCCCGCCACCGCCGCCTCGGCGTCGTCGGTCGCCTGCAGGGAGGGATGGAGCGCGATGCCCGGCAGGAACAGTTCATTCTCGTGTTTCAGATTGATGGCATCAGCCACCTCCTTCTCGCGGCACCAGATCAGGACCTCTTCCCCCTTCTCGGCGAGCATCGATGCGATGACACTGCCCCAACTGCCGCCCCCCAGAACGCCGATACGCATGCCCATGGACGCCTCCGTTATCGTTATATCGTTTCAGACCTTGAACTTCTCGACATCGCGGCGCAGGCGATCGGTGTGATTCGCCATCTCCTGCGAGGTCGCCGCCATCTCCTCGATGAACGCGGCGTTGGTGTTCATCGTGTCGCGGATGCCGTTGACGGCGCGGTCGACATCGGCGACCCCCTCGGTATGTTTCTTGAGTTCGCCCGCCACCGCGCGCATCTGTTCGACGATGCGGCGGAACTCCTCGAGTATCTCTATGAACACGTCGCTCGACTGACGCACCAGCGCGGCGCCCGTCTCCACCTTCCGGCCGGTATTGTTGATGAGCGACTTTATCTCGCTGGCCGCCTCGCCCGATTTCTGGGACAGGGCGCGCACCTCTTCGGCGACCACCCCGAACCCCTTGCCGTACTCGCCGGCGCGGGCCGCCTCGATGGCGGCGTTGAGGGCGAGCAGATTGGTCTGGAAGGCGATCTCGTTGACCACCTCGGTCACGCTCTGTATCTTATCGGAAGCGGTCTGGATATCGCGCATGGAATCGAGCGCTTCCTGCAGGACGCGCGCCGATGCGTCCGTTTTGCCGGAAAGGGTAAGGATGATCCCCGACAAGGCATCCATGCTCCGTTCGGTCTCCGAAAGACGGTTCGATATATCGGTCAGGCGGTTCGAGATGTCATCGATGTAGACCGACATATCCGATATCCGGGCCGAGGAATCGCCGGTCCCCTCGGAAATGGTCGAAGAGATGCCGGCGAGATCGGCCGCCGCCAGCTTCACCCCCGCCACGATAGTGCGCAGGTTGCCGAGGAATTCGTTGAGGCTCCGCGTCATCTGGCCGATCTCGTCGCCGGAAAGCACCTCGAGCGACACCGTCAGATCGCCGCCGCGGCCCGCCAGTTCGCGCAGTTTCCGTTCGGTCGCCATGATAGGCCGCACCGATGTCCGCATGAGCCACATCAGCATGAAGAAGACCACGGCGAAACTGACCGTCGACACCGCGATGAGCAGGGCCGTCAGCAGACTCCCCTGCCGCTCTTTCGTCTCTTTTATCGCGCGCAGAGCGTCGATATCGCGCAGCACCCGTTCCGAGAACATCGCCCCCAGTTCGCCGTAGATATCGCCGAGACGCCCTTTGAATAAAGCGGCCAGTTTCAGATTCCGGTCGCCGATCTCCTGAAGTCCTTCGCGCGCATCGTCTATGGTTTCCATGAGTTCGCTGTACCGCGCCTGCCGTGCCGCCCGGTCGCCGACCTCCTCGGCCTGCGCCGTCGAGCGGACCGCCTCGCGGACCGGATCGAGACGGATCCGTATCTCGGGGGGGTACTCCTCCTGTTTCCGCCCGTTCATCACCCACGCATAGAACGAACCCTTGCGCAGATCGACCGCCGTCCGCCCCTGCCGAAGGGCCGATAATTCGTGATCCAGTTCGCCGTAGGCGTCGGCCAACTGTTCCCCCAGCGAGGGATCGAAACGGACATAGGTGTCGCGTATCTCCCGCGCCCCGTCGAGGTACTCGCGCCACAGATCCGCGTAATAGCCGCAGTTCTTCACCCCGCCGCACTCCCTGGCCGCCTTGAGCCATGCGTTGAGCGCCGTTTTCTCCGGGTCGGTCTCTATGCGGCGTTTGACGCCGTCCATGATCTGAAGCGACAGCGAATTGTGGATAAGCGCCAGTTCCGCCTTGTTCCCCAACACATCGCTCGAGCCCCGGAGCGCCTCGAACAGCACCTCGGAGGCCCGTTCATAACTGCGGAACCCGGTGTAGGCGGTCAGCCCGATGGCGACCAGACCCACGAGCACCACCGCGATGGTCAGGGCGAATTTCTGCTTCAGGAGCATCCGCGAGGACTTGAACCGGGGCAACTGCATCGTTCCTCTTTCATTAGGATACGAGAAAATCACCGGTAGTGTAACGAGCCTCCGTTTTTTCGCAACTAAATCGCCTGTAAAAAATTGTTGCTAATTCGGTTTTTCCCGCTAGTATCCTCTCTCGTAACTTTTCTTTTGGGAGTCAACATGGCCCGCGTGACCGTAGAAGATTGTCTGGAGAAGATCCCGAACCGGCTGGAACTCATCATCCTCGCCGCGAAACGGACGCGCCAACTGCTCGACAAGGCGCAGGCGCAGCTGCCCAACACCAAGGACAACAAGGAACCGATCATCGCCCTGCGCGAGATCGCCGCCGGCAAGATCGTCCTTAAACGGGTCGAAGCCAAACCGAAACGTCCCCACTTCCGGCGCCGGCGCATCGGCAAATACAGCGGCTCGCAGGACTGATGTCGCTATTTCCCGGCTTCAACACCAATATCCGCCACAAGAACAAGATATTCCATATCCAGACCGAGGTCCTTTCGACCAGCGACAAACACGCCGTATCGACGCTCGTCTATCTGGAGGGACGCATCTACCACTCGGTGAAAAGCCTCCTGAAACCGGCCGAATCGGTCCACCGCGAGACGGCGGCGCTCGCCATCGTCAAACAGCACAAAGAGGCGATCAAGAAACTCATCTCCAACCAACTCGCCGCCGCCGACACCGCCGCGACAACGAGAGGAACGACCCTGACGATAGTCGATTTCACCGAACTGTATCAGGAAAAAAAGTTCTTCTCGGCGCTGGATATTAAAACGATCAACCTGCGCTCCCTCATCGCCGATCTGATGATCGAAACACAATGATCCCGTCAGGTTACAGGGCACGCCCGGAAAAGAGGGAAAGAGGAAAAAAAATTGTTGACTCATTATATGAGATGTGCTATGCATGACTCGAAGTTTGGTGAATTAACTGGATAAAAAGCGGGTGTAACAATGAACTACGGCGTAAGAATCGTTGCGATGCTGGTGGTGCTCGCCTTCTTCTCCAATCTGTGCGCGCAGGACAGACCGGCCACCCCCGGCGGCGTGAACCTCAAGGTGGGAGAGACCTTCTATTTCGAGGGCAAGACCGAACAGAAGGATGACGACCAGAAAGAGGCCTCCATGGCCGAGATCAAGCGGGTCCCCTTCTATGAGACCACCTGGTTCATCGCCATCGTGTCGGTCGTCGCCATCGCCGGCGCCAGCACCGGTATCTATTTCCTGACCCGCACCGAGCCGCCCGAAGGGAACGTGCTCGTCTGGAACAGCACCAAAGGCAAATAACGTGGCATCGAACGGAGGAAATACCATGAAGATGACCAAAGCGCTCGTGTTCTTCTGCGCCGCGATGCTTATGTTGGCCTGCGACAAAGGGGACACCGGCAACTTCAAGATCAGCCTGAAACTGCCCGAGAACATCGTCGGCAACTGCGCCACCGACTGGAAATACGACGACTTCATCGACGATTTCTGCATCGTCAAGGGCGACACGATAGAACTCACCATCTTCTCGACCGACGATCTGGCCGAAGGCTATGTGATCGACGAGACGAAGGTTTTCCCGGTCACCGGCCAGATATCGGGAGAGACCGAATTCAGCCGCTCCCTGCGGACCGACCGTTACTACAAATTCTTCGTCAAGGTCACCAACGAGCGCGAGAAGGTGAAACTCACCGGCGGCCTTGAGGGACTTTTCTACGAGGAGACCAAGAACTACGACGTGAATGTCTTCCTCGGCCTCACCGGCGATTTCGTCCGTCTGGTCAGCGATCAGGGCGAGAAAAGTTCGCTCGAGACCTACATCCCCGAAGATGACGGCTCCTCCGGTTCCCGCGCCACCGTGCTGCGCGACGGCCGCATCCTGCTGGCGGGCGGCGCCGTCTACAACAATAACGGCGATGAGGTGTTCGAAAAGACCACCAACATCGTCGACACGGCTCATATGAAGGTCGAAAAGGGCCCGCTCCTCAAGGACGGCGTGAAGGATCACGCCATGGCCACCCTTCATGCCTCCAACGCGCCGGCCGGTAAGGCGGTCGTCGCTTTCGGAAAGACCCGCGACGGCTACAACGCCAATGTCTACCTGATAGATCCCGCGAAGAAGACCGTGGAATCGAAAGGGTCGTTCGGCGGCCGGGCCCATGCCCGCGCCCTGACCATCAACGGCGAGGTCTATATCACCGGCGGCTGCGACGCCACCAGCGCGACGAAGGATATCATCAAGGTCGACAAGACCGGCGTCGCCTCCAAGTGGCGCGACATGACGCAGGGCCGCTGCCTGCACGGCATGGTCGATGTTTCCTACACCGACGGCGAAGGGAACTTCCGGCCCGCCATCCTCGTCTTCGGCGGCGCCACGAAGTATATCATCAAAAATACCGACCGCAGTCTCATCGGCTGGGACGCCGGCGACACCTTCGCCGAGGTCATTACTGAGAACGGCTCCACGAAACTCACGGTCGAGAACGCCGGACTGGGCTTCACGCTGGCCGGTCACGCCTCGGTCCGCATGAAATGGGACGACCAGAACAAGGGTCCCGCCGACGAGATCATCGCGATGGCGGCGGGCGGCTTCCTTCAGCCGGCCGTCGATCAGGATATCACTCTCAGCCCGAACAATTACATCATTCGCGGCACCGGCGACCTGACCAACCCCGCCGGTCTTACCTGGACCCTTTCCAGTTACGGCTCCTCGATAAAGTGCGCCTATGCGATGGCAGCCCCGATCAGTTCCCCCGAGAATTTTTCGGTGCAGTACGCCGCCCTCAACTGCGGCTCCGGCAAATCGGTCGAGCGCGATTACGACACCCGCGACGAACAGCAGATATACGTCCTTGAGGTCCGCGCCTCGGGTAGCGCCGGGAGTTTCAGCCTGACCGCCTCGGCCCGCGCCGGTCTGGTCGGGACCACCGATCCCAACAATCCCGGCCTGTTCTCCGACGGCCCGGTCACCACGAACGATTTCGGACAGGCATTCCTGTTCGGCACCCGTTACGTCTACGTCGTCAGCGGTTTCTCCTACGGTCTTTACTGACCTTTCGATCCCCCGCTCATCTTTTCTGTTGACACCCCTGTCGTATTCCGTATAACTGCCTCGGTCGTTCACGGGAGGAGCGATGTCCCGCTTTCATATTCATACCTTCGGCTGTCAGATGAACGAGTACGACTCGGAACGGGTGGCGGGACTCCTTATCGCGGACGGCTGGGAACGTACCGAAACGCCCGAAGAGGCCGATCTGCTCATCATCAACACCTGTTCGGTGCGCGAAAAACCGCTCCAAAAGGTCTTCAGTTACGCGGGCCGCTTCGCTCCCGAGAAGAAAAAGAGGCCCCTGCGGATATTCGTGATGGGCTGTGTCGCTCAGCAACTCGGGGCGGAGGTGATCGAACGGGCGCCCGCCATCGACGGTGTCTTCGGCCCCGGCCAAGAGGCGCAGATACCGGCCGCAGCAGCAGGAGAGACCTTTCCCGTGGTGCTCAACAACACGGCGGCGCTGACCGACCGCGAACTCTTTCCGGCCGCCTATGACACCCTCTGGCAGGGCTCCTTATCGGCGCCGGTCACCGTCATGCACGGTTGCGACAACCACTGCAGTTACTGCATCGTCCCGTCGGTCCGCGGCGGCGAGGTGAGCCGCAGCGCCGCCGAGATACTGCGCGAGATCGCGGCCCTTTCGGCGCGCGGCCTTCGCGAGGTGACCCTTCTGGGGCAGAACGTCAACAGTTACCGCGATCCCGATGAGGGACTCGACTTCACCGGCCTGCTGTACCGGGTGGCGGAACGGACGACGCTCGACCGTCTCCGTTTCGTGACCAGCCATCCGCGCGACTTCACCCGGCCGCTCGCCGAGGCGTTCGCCCGCATCCCCGCTCTCATGCCCTATCTGCATCTCCCGGCGCAGGCGGGTTCCGACCGCATCCTTTCGCTCATGAACCGCGGGTACACCGCCGCGCAGTATATCGAAAAGATGGCGATGGCGCGCGAATTGTGCCCCGACATCTCGCTGTCGGGCGACTTCATCGTCGGCTTTCCCGGCGAAACGGCCGAAGAATTCGCGGCGACGCTCGAACTCATAGAAACGGTCCGTTACGACACCCTCTTCGCCTTTGTCTATTCCCCCCGCCCCGGCACGAAGGCGGCGAAACTCGCCGAAACGCTTTCCGATGCGGAGAAACTCGAACGGCTCAACCGGCTGCTGGCCGCACAGAAGACGATCATGGGTACGACCCGGCGACGGTTCCTCGGCCGCGAGGTCCGGGTACTCGTCGAATCGCGCAGTCCGCGGGGAGACTCCGTCATGGGTCGCAGCGAACACAACCAGATAGTCCATGTTTCCGGCGCGGATATTTCCGCGGTCGGCCGTATAGTGCCGGTGCGCGTCACCGAGATACTCGAAAACACGCTGAGAGGTATCGCGATATGAAGGCGAAGTATGTGGAGATGCGCGCGGTCGGCCTGACGGTCGACGCCGAACTCAAATTCCCCCTGCTGATGCTCAAGAACGATGCGACCGGTCGCGTCTTCCCCCTCTCGCTCGACACGCGGGAGAAGAATTTTCTGCTGAACACCCTGTTGAATCGCCGCAATCTCTATTCCGGACTGCTGCACGGACTGCTTGATCAAAGCCGCCTTCGTCCGGCCCTCATCGAACTCGACGAGAACCAGCAGGGAGAACTCACCGCGCTGGTCAGCCTGCGCGGCCCCCGTCGCACCGCCACCGTCACCCTCAACCCCAAAGAAGGGGTGATCCTCGCCATGGAATTCGGCGTACCGGTGCGGGTCGCCGTGCGACTGCTCGATTCGCCGAAATACTACACCCGTCCCCTGCCCCCCGAGACGACCGACCGCGACCGCGCCCTGTTCTTCGCCGAACCGTGGTTCGCCGAAGAGGAGGATGACGCGCCGCAACCCGCCGGAAAGGAGGAGACCCTTCAGTGAGCCGCGCGGCATGATACAGATACGGCGGCCGGTCTCTCCCGGCGATTTCGTCATCGATGTCGCGCCGCTGGTCGACGTGCTGTTCACCCTGCTCATCTTCTTCTCTCTGACCAGTTCTTTCCTGCACGAATCGGGCATCAAGGTCAACCTCCCCGAAGCCTCCTCGAGCGGCACGGTCGAGAATGTCCGCCGGCTCGAGATACTCATCCCCCCGGAGGGCCCGATCCGCGTCAATGATGTCGCCGCCGACCCCGACGGCCTCAAGGAACTGCTCGGAAAAATTGACTCCGCCGAACGGCAGGGCTATGTTGTCATCATTAAAGGGGATTCCGCCGCCTCGCACGGTCGCGTGACGGTGGTGCTCGACACGGTTAAGGGCATGGGCTTTAAGAACATCGCCATCGCGACGCGGAGCAGAAAATGAACCGCTGGTACCTCACGGCGGTCATCGCGCTGCTCGGCGCCTTCATCCTGCTGGTCGCGGCCGATATCTATCAGGTCCGCAGCGAGATAGTCCGCAACCGCGCCGTGCTCGACCGCCTCACCGCCGAACACCGGGCGGCCGAACAGCGCATGAAGGAACTCGAGCAACGCATCGAGCGGCTCAAGGAAGGCCGCCGCACGGTCGAAACGATGGCGTTCACCAAATACCGCATGCTGCGGCCAGACCAGTACATACTCCATGACACGCCTGATTAGATCGCTTCCCTTCCTGTACGGGGCGCCGGTCGCCTTTCTGTGGGCCTCCTTCCATTTCCGTCAGTGGCGGTCGGCGCAGGTGATCATCTGGGGGCTCTTCGTCGCCTTCCTCTGCTACCTCTACTTCGTCGAGAAGATCGCTCCCGCCCTGCCGGCGCTCCTGCCGGTGGCGATATACATAGCCGACTATATCGCATGGGGCAACGGTTCTCCGCTGGTGGCGCTGCTCTTCGCCGCTCTGCCGCTGGTGCTCGCCCGCCGCCCGGCCCATTACCCGTGGTATGCGGCGCTCGCCCTTGCATCGCTTATCATACCGGGGCACTTCGACGACGCGCGCCAATTCTCCCTCTATATACTTTTCGCGCTGGTGGCCGTACTCATCTATTTCTCCAGCCGCGAAGAACTGTTGCGCCGCATCTTCGGCGACAACGCCCGCCATACCGACGGACCGCACCGGGAAGCGCCGCGGCAGGCGGTGGAGGATCCGCACCTCGCGATACTCAAATACTGCGAACGGATGCGGCTCTGGAACACCGTACCGGTCTGCGTCAAAGCGGTGGAACTGCGCGACGAGGAAGGACTGGTCGTCGGCGCCGACGCCCCCTTCCGTATGACCGGGCTCATCCTGCTGGCGGTCAAGAACCGCTGCGCGATACCCTGCACCTCCCTGCTTGAAGAGAAGGAACACCTGCCGCTCCTGCCCGAATACAACAAGCGCGTCTACTTCCCGGTCAACCTCTTCGAGGGCGAATCGGCGCTTTCGGCCCCCGACTACGTGGTGGTCATAGACGCCTTCTACGACGGCGACAAGCAGGTGCTGGTCGACATGCTCCTGCCGCTGCGGGATGACGTTATGGAACTGCTCCGTATGGCGGCCACTTTCGAACGGATACTTTCCGAGCGCAAACGGCAGGAAAAACTGTTCCGCGGCGCCCGGGAGATGCTCGATTCGTTCGAGCGCGAACGGCTCTTCAACGCCTCGGCGTGGTCGGTGCTCAACTTCGTCCCCGACGCCGCGACGGTCCTCATCACCGAATACCGCGACGGCGACCACCGGGGAAGTATCTACCGGATGCGCGACGAAGCAGGGGAACCGCTCTCGCTCGAGAAGATAGCGCCGGTGCAGGCCGACGAACTCCGCGACGCCGGTTCGATACAGGCGATGATGATCGAAGGGAAGGTCGGCAAGATGACCGAGATCCGCGACATCAATAAACGGCGCGACCGCAACCAGATATTCTCCGAAGGCCCCTTCGCCGATCTCAACCGGCACGCGCAGATGCTCACCTTCCTGCTCCAGCATCAGGATGCGCCACAGGGAACCCTTTCTGTATTCCTCGACTCCGACCGCGCGGTCGAGATGCAGACCAAAAGCGATCTGTCGCTTCTTTCCCGCATCCTCTCTTCGGCGCTCAACAACATCGAGATGTACGAAACGGTGCGCAACCTCTCCAACATCGACGGGCTCACCGGCCTCTACAACCGCCGCTACCTGCAGGAACGGATCGAGCACATGACCGGCGAGGCGGCCCGTTCCGGCATCCCGCTATCGGTCATCATGCTCGACATCGACCACTTCAAGAAGGTCAACGACCGCTACGGCCACAAGGCGGGCGACGATGTGATACGGTTCCTCTCCCGCGTGGTGAAGAACTCGATCCGCAAGGTCGATATCGCGGCGCGCTACGGCGGCGAGGAGTTCTTCATACTTCTCCACAACACCACCCACGACGGCGCGCTGAAGGTGGCCGAAAAGATCCGCGAGATCGTCGAGGGCGCGGTGGTCCCGGCCGACGGCAATCAGATAAACATCACCTCCTCCTTCGGCGTCTCCTCCTACCCCGACCTCGCGCAGAATGCCGGCGATCTGGTCAAGACGGCCGACGACGCCCTCTACGAATCGAAAGAAAGCGGCCGCAACCGCGTCACGCTCTACGCCCCGAAACCTTCGTAACGGAGGGATGACATGAAGATACTCGTCACCGGCACCGCCGGCTTCATCGGTTTTCACACCGCTCTGCGGCTCATCGCGCGCGGCGACACGGTGGTGGGACTCGACAGCGTCAACGACTACTACGATGTCAACCTGAAATACGGCCGCCTCGCCGAATGCGGCATCGCGCGCGAGGCGGTGAAACACGGACAACCGGTGCAGAGCACGAAGTTCCCGAACTACCGCTTCATCCTGTTGAAGGTGGAGGAACGCGACGCGCTGACAGAACTCTTCAAGCGCGAGAAGTTCGACGCCGTCTGCCACCTTGCGGCGCAGGCAGGTGTCCGCTATTCGCTGGAGAACCCGCACGCCTATATCGAGGCCAACATCGTCGGCTTCATGAACATCCTCGAGAACTGCCGCCATTACCCGGTGCGGCATCTGGCCTACGCGTCGAGTTCGAGCGTCTACGGCATGAACGAGAACCGCCCCTTCTCCACCTCCCATTCGGTCGACCATCCGGTCAGTCTCTACGCCGCCTCGAAAAAGGCGAACGAACTGATGGCCCACACCTACAGCCATCTCTATAAACTCCCGACCACCGGCCTGCGTTTCTTCACCGTCTACGGCCCGTGGGGACGGCCCGATATGGCGCTGTTCCTCTATACCGACGCGATACTGGCGGGCCGCCCGATAGCTGTCTTCAACTACGGCAACATGCAGCGCGACTTCACCTATGTCGACGATATCGTCGAAGGTGTGGTGCGCGTCATCGACCATCCGCCGGCGGGCGATCCGGCGTGGGATGCCAAGAACCCCGATCCGGCAACCTCGCGCGCCCCCTACCATGTCTACAACATCGGCAACAACAGCCCGGTGAAACTGACCGACTTCATCGACGCGATAGAGGCGGCCATCGGGAAAAAGGCGACCCGCAACCTCCTGCCGCTCCAGCCGGGCGATGTCCCGGCCACCTGCGCCGATGTCGCCGATCTGACCCGCGACCTCGGCTACACGCCGGCGACCGATATCGCGACCGGCATCGCCCGTTTCATTAAGTGGTACCGCGCCTACTACGGCCGCTAAGATGCTCACCCGCGCCGAGAAAAGCTGGATCCTCTACGATGTCGGCAACTCGGCCTACTCGCTGATCGTCGTCACCGCGATACTTCCCCTCTACTTCAAAGCGACCATCGCCCCCGACCTCGCGCCGGCCGATTCCACCGCCTACTGGGGCTACGCCAACGGGCTGGCGGCGCTCATACTCGCCCTCATCTCGCCGCTCATCGGGACGCTCGCCGACCGCGCGGGGATGAAGAAACGGCTTTTCGTCATTTTCTTCGCCGTCGGCGTCGCCGCCACCGCCCTGCTCGCCCTGCCCGGCCCCGGCGGCTGGATCGTCTGTCTGCTACTCTTCGTCATATCGCGCATCGGCTGGGGCGGTTCGTCGCTTTTCTACGACTCGTTCCTCTGCGATGTCTCGCCCGCCGACCGGATGCACGATGTCTCGTCGCGCGGCTACGCCTACGGCTACATCGGATCGACGCTCCCCTTCGTCGCGATACTGGCGTGGGTCTTCCTTTCGGGCGCCGACGGCATCCCCGCCTCCATCGCACAGGCATCGTTCGTTCTTTCGGCGCTCTGGTGGGCGCTATTCACGATACCGATGCTCCGGCATGTCGAGCAGCGGCACGCACGCCCCGCCGGCCCCCATCCTCTGCGCGACAGTCTGCGTCAACTCCTCCGGACGCTCCGCGAAGCATCGCTCCACCGCAACGCATTCCTGTTCCTGCTCGCCTACTTCTTTTATATCGACGGGGTCGACACCGTCATCGCCATGGCGGCCGCCTACGGCATCGACGCGGGACTCGGCGCCGCGACGCTCGCCGGGGCGATCCTGATGATCCAGATCGTCGCCTTCCCCTGCGCCCTCCTCTACGGTCGCTATGCCGCGCGCCACGCGGCCCGGCCGCTCATTTTCGCAGCGATCGGGGTCTACCTCCTCATCACCCTCATCGCCTTTTTCCTCCCCGATGTGACCGACACCGGGATACGCGCCGGACTGTTCTGGCTGCTGTCGCTGCTGGTCGCCACCTCGATGGGCGGCATACAGGCGCTCAGCCGGTCGCTCTTCGCGCGGCTCATACCGCCCGACCGCTCGGCCGAATTCTTCGGACTCTACAACATCATGGGGCGGCTCGCCGCCATCATGGGCCCGTTCCTCATGGGACTGGTGGGGAGTCTCGCAGGGCATTCGCGCTGGGGGACCATACCGCTCGCCCTCCTGTTCCTCGCCGGCGCCTTCCTGCTCCGGCTGGTGCGGGAACCCGGACCCGTTATGAATAATATATCAGCATAGGGAGAGAGCCATGACCCGCACCCTGTTCCTGCTTTGCCTCGCCGCGGCCCTTTTCAGCGCCGCCTGTGAAAGCGCGCCGGTCCGCCGCCACACCCACGAACGGCTCCATTCGACGCTCTACCTCCAGCGGAGCGCAGAATATCCCGCCCTCTGCCGGCAGGTCTACCGCGCGGCCGCCGAGAAACTCGACGCGGCGCTCAAGGACCCGCAGTGGAGCGCTCTGGAAGGGCAGACGGGAACTCCCGCCGCCCTGCCGCCCGCCGTGGTGATCGATCTGGACGAAACGGTGTTCGACAATTCGCCCTACTACGCTCAGGTGGTCCGCAAGGATGCCGATTTCGACCTCAAACAGTGGAACCGCTGGGTGGTCCGGGCCGAGGCCCAACTGCTTCCCGGCGCGGCCGAATTCATCGCCGCCGCGCAGAAGGCGGGAGTAGCGGTCTACTTCATCACCAACCGCGACGCGCGGCTCGAAGGGTTCACGCGGCTCAATCTCGAACGACGCGGCATCGCGCTCGACCCGAAGGTGGACACCCTGCTCATGCTGGGCGAAACACCCGACTGGAAACACGATAAGAGCTCGCGCCGCTCCTTCGTCGCCCTGACCCATCGCATACTGCTCCTCATCGGCGACGACCTCAACGACTTCGCCGCCATCGGCGGGCTGGACGAACAGCAGCGCAAAGCGGTCGTCGCCCGCACCGCCGCCTACTGGGGCGACCGCTGGTTCATCCTCCCCAATCCCGGCTACGGCAACTGGACGGACGATATCGTAAAGAACATTCTGGATGATCAGGCGCAGTTGGACCGCAAATACGACGCCCTGCGCCCCGCGCCCGATGTCAGTAGCGAAGAGATGACCGAACTCATGAAGGTCCCGGTGCCCCTTTTCCCGATACAACTCTACATCGAAGCCTTCTCGCTTCCCGCAAAACCGCAACCACCCGCCACCCCGCCGCCGGAGGAGCAGACACCGCCCGAAGAAAATAAGACGCCGGCCGGCGCAGAACCCTCTCCCGAACCGGCGCCACCGGCCGAATAACATTCCTTTTTCCCACACACTTTTATACCCTATATATATTTTTTCTCTTGATTTTCCGGCCTTTTGGTGCTTTAATAGCCATTCGGTGGATGACAAGGTTTGGAAAACATGACCTATGTATGCGAAAAACGATCAACCAAAGAACCGATATGGACGGAGGCTTTCATGAAGACCGGTCTTAAAATGCTCATCGCGGCGATGCTGTTCACCCTTCCCTTCACCATCGCGTCGGGCGCCGAAGGAACCCTCATCGGCGGCACCCCCTACGAAGGCTTTGAGGATGGCGGCAACGACTTTTTCGTCATGTTCAACTCGCTCATCGACGATCAGGTGACCCTCTACAGCGAAACGACCAACCGTCAGGCCGATACCTGTCTTCTCGAAAGTTCCTTCACCCTCAACAGCATCCACACCCCCGACGATGCCCAGATAACCAAGGCATACCTCGTCTGGATGGGGGCGGTCGATCCGGCCAACTTCGCCGCGCCGACCGATAACGCGGTCCACCTGAAGTTCTCCCACTATCAGAGCGGCTACCTTTACGAAGAGGATGTCATCGCCGGCGACACCGCCAAGAATCTGGGCGACACCTCCAACACCTTCGAGTTCCAGAGCGTCCAGTTCAACACCGACATCACCACAGGCTGTACCGAGACCAATCCCGGTCAGGCGAGTACCGGAGATGTCGCCTACTTCACTTACCGCAAGGATGTCACCTCCTTTTTCCAGAAAATATTCGACGATAACCGCGCGGCCGACAATCCCCTACTGGACGGCGAGGCGCTCTACGGCACCTACACCGTGAGCGGCCTTGACTGCACCAACCACGACAACTACAAGTGCCGCACCACGATGGTGTCCAACTGGTCGGTGTTCTTCGTCTACAAATCGGGAAAGATCCGGTCGAAGAAGATATATCTCTACCCCGGGTTCGCCTACGCACAGGGCGAGGCGTCGACCGCCAATGTGTCGGGCTTCTTCCTGCCCAAGAACCCCGTTCTGCGCCTCACCACCATGATCGCCGAGGGCGACCCGGCGCTCGTCAAGCCTGAACTTCCGCCCGAACTCATCTACATCAAGGGGGCCGAAGCGACCAGCACCTATCAACTGACCAACGAATGCAACCCGCTCGAAGGGATGAGTTACGAGATATACAACTCGAAATCCTCCATCATCGGCTGGGACCCCGAGGATGAATCGGTCATGTGCGTCACCGGCGGCACCGAAGGTCAGTACTACGGCATCGACGCCGACACCTTCCTGCTCGATTCGGAGGACGACATCAACCTGCAGGAACACCTGAAACTGGGCGGCACCAGCCTCGATGTCACGCTGTCGGTCAATCAGGACGCCATCCTGATGAACTATCTCGTCGTTTCGGTCGACACCAAGTCGCCCGCTTTCGATATCCCGCCTGAGGCATCCAAATGGCCCGAAGATCGCGAAAAACATTTCTGTTCCTGCCGCAAGGATGAGGACAAGGCCGACTCCTACTGCCATGTCCGCCCGATGTACTACCTCATCAAGGTGCAGAACTGGGGAACCAATGTGGCCAACAATGTCACCGTCATCGACAATATCGATCCCCGCGTCGACTATGTTCCCGGCTCGACCGAGATGGCGTGGAAATTCGACGAGAACGGCAACGGTATCTGCTGGGAAAAGATAGAGGACAAAGCGGAGGCCGGCAACGCCGCCTGCCCCCTGTCGGGTGACGGATACAAGGTCGCCGACACGATGGACATCTGCAATCAGGCGAACTGGACCTGCACCGATACGCGGCTCATCCGCTTCAAGGTGATCCCGAAAGATCTTCCCAAGAACGAGGTCATCCCGAACATCGCCATCATCAAGGAGGCGGGCAGTTCCGACGAGTACCGTTCGAACAAGAACTTCGATCTGAGCCTCCACAAGGGAACCTGTCTCGAACTAGCCGCCTGTCAGGCGCCGGAAAAGATCGTCTGCGGGGGCATCAACGACCCGACCGATCCCGAATGCACCGGCGAAGAACCCGAATGCGACGACACGCATCCCTGCCCCGAAGGCTATGTCTGCGATACCAAGACCGACACGCAATACACTGAAGACAATTTCAAATGCAAGGCCGACAAGAACAAGACCTGCAGTAACGCCAAGGTCTCCTACGACCTCGGCACCAACACCCCCGACAGCGAAGGAACCAAGATCATCGTCCCCTCCGGTACGCAGGATCTCGTCCTCGGCCAGTTCAAGATGAACGCCGCCAACTGCGCCCAGACCAAATTCTATAACTTTGTCTCGCTCCGGCTCAAACTGGAAAAGGACGATCCTCAGGTCAAGGTCGAGAATCTCGAACTGGTTTACGACAAGAACGGTTCGGGCTCGGTCGATCCGGAGGATGAGGTCATCGGCTCGGTCACCACGCTCGACAGCACCGGCGCCTATTTCGCCATAGACGAAACAAAGAACCGCTTCGCCGGCAACGAGTGGCACCATATCATCATCCAAGGCGATGTCGGCTACAATGTCGCCACGATACCGGGCGGCGCCTCCTTCAAGATCGTTATCGAGAACAAGAACAGTTTCGCCTTCGAAGATACCGGCAACGCCCAGCCCGATGGCGATCCGATAGATTTCGCCGATTTTCTCATCGAACCGACCACCAACTTTTTCATCGTCACCAAGGGGGCGCACGACCCGTCGGTGCCGGCCGCCTGCGATCTCTACAAGCCGGTCCCGATGCTCCAGTTGCGCACCAAGGCGCTCGATGCATCCAACCGCATCCGCCGCATCACCGTCAACATCCCCTCGGACGATGAATATGTCCGCTTCGGCAAGAAAGGGATCCGCTCCCTCGCGCTTTACACGGATGCGGGCGGTGACGGCGTCGAGTTGATCAACGAGTCGCTCCCGATCGCCAAAATATCGACCTTTGAGGACGACGGCGAAGCGGTGTTCGAGGGAGAGGCTCTCGAAAGCGTACTCGACTACGACTCGGGCGAAGAGATATTCCTTCTGGTGGTCGCCGATCTGTCCGGGATGCCGAAGACCGGCATGGCCAAACTCGAGATCAAGCGCGGCGGCGTGGTGGTACAGAACACCACCAAGAAGGTCGAAGGACTGCCGGTGTCGTCCAAGACCTTCCTCGAATCGAGCGAGATCCCCTGCGAGACCCCCGACGACGACGGCAAGGATGACGACGAGTGTACATGCACCATGGTCACGGTCGACGGCGGCCCGACCGGCGCGGCGACGATCCTGCTGGCGCTGGCGCTGCTGGCGCTCGTCGGCCTCCGGCCCCGCCGTCAGTCATAGGCGGGACCGCAGTGGCACGACGGTCGTATAAAAAAATGTTTTTCCCTTTGACATCGGCCCCGAACCGTATATGATGGGGTCATTGTGTTGGCAGAGGTTTACAGTTTTTCATAGAGGTGGACAATGAACGCTCTTCGCAAATTTTTCTGCCTTCTCCTCATCGTCCTGCCGGTGTTGGCGGGCGCGAAGGAGATCGGACCGAATGTCGCTTCCTACCGCGGACAGGAACTCAAGTGGGAAGACGGCGCCTACAGCTATCAGGTCATGTTCAAATCGCTGCTGGCCAACCTGAACACCGGCAACGATTACAGCGGCGGGCTCTACAATCCGCAGGCCGACGCCTGTCTCGATTCGAGCGCCTACCAACTCGACATGCAGAAGGTCCCGATAGACGCCCAGATAGAAAAGGCGTTCATCATCTGGACCGGCGCCCAGCCGACGGCGAAACTCAACGATTTCACCGACAACACCATCCGGCTCGATTTCACGCATGAAACGGAAGCGGCGATGAATGTCGGACTCGATGTGGTCGGCCGCCAGTCGCGCCTGACCGATCAGCAGGATTTCGAATTCGAGGCGGTCGTGGAGAGCGACACCAACGGCGACCGCGGCTTCTACACCTACCGCGTCGATGTCACCTCCTTCTTCAAGCAGATACAGGAAACGGGCCGCACGCTCGAGATATCGGACGGCTCGGTCGACGGCATGTCGCTCTACGGCCTCTACAGCGTTTCGGGGCTCGACTGCACCAGCGACGCCGCCTATCTCGACATCTCGGTCATGGTATCCAGTTGGGCCATCGTGCTGGTCTATGTTTCGGCCGAAGTGACGCCGAAGAAACTCTACATCTACGACGGTTTCTACGGCTATCAGCACATGAACTCCATCATTCAGATATCCGGTTTCGAATTCCCCGACAAGCCCTCCATCCGTCTGTCGCTGATGGTCAACGAGGGTGACCCCGGACTGGTGGCCCCCACGACCAGCACGATCCCCGAATCGCTCCAGATAAAGGGCGACGGCATCAACTACAACCAGCTCTTCAACTCCTGCAACTTCCTCACGCAGGCCAACAACGCCGGCCAGCCGTTCCTCTACACCGAAATATACAACTCGATATCGTCGGTCTATCCCTTCGATCCGACCGCGGGCGAGACCTGCATCGGCGGCATCCCCCCCAACGCCATCGACACCACCACGATGGAATACGCCATCGACATGGACACCTTCTTCATAGACGCCGCCGCGGGCGATTGGGCCCAGCAGTTCTTCAAGGGGGGCCAGCAGATAACCCTCAACCTCGGCGCCAATCAGGATTGGATACTCACCAACTTCCTCGTCATGAGCCACGACACCCGCGCAGGCAACTACGACATCCCGGCGCACGTCGGCCATCCCGAGAACGTGCCGGAAAAGAGTTACTGTTCCTGTTCCCCCGAGGACAAGGGGGTCTGCTATGAAGGGCAGGAATAC
>CALMRE010000200.1 GCA_937871295.1 uncultured bacterium
GGGCCGGGGCTCTCCTATCTTCTGGGGATGGTAGAGACTTACGGGGGGAAGATACTGGTGAGCGTCGCGGGCGACACCGAGTACCGGCTTCGCGTGCGGTATGAGGAGGAGGATATTCGGAACGCCATCGCCGGTCTGCATGAGCAGATAGCGGAGGAGGATACGAGCGGCGGCGATAAGGTCATGGTCGCTGAGCGGATCAAGGGGCTCCAGTGGCAGATGGGCTTTCTGAAGAAGAAACTGGCGATGATGAAGGGAAAGTAGGGAGATAGGCATGAAGCGGTTGACGGCATTGTTCACAGCTTTTTTTGCGATGTCGCTCTTTGCGGCCGATCCGGCGCCGAAGGCGGCGGCGGGGAACGAGGGATTGACGGTCCAGAAGAAGGACGAACGGTTCGTCCCCATCACCGATAAGGTGGCGACCATCGAACTGAAGTCCTCCGACACGGTGATATACCGTACCGTCAATATCGGCATCGGCGAGGCGCTGGTACTCGAGTTCCCCGAAGGGGTGGTGCTGGCCGGGAATCCGGTGGTGGGCGACAACGCGCTCCTCAAGATCGAGGTCGATGTCAACCCGCTGACGCTCAAGGTGTGGAGCCTGCCGTTCCAAGGGGTGGCCGAGAACGAGATGTGGGGCATCAACACCAACCTGCAGGTCCGCACCAATGTAGGGGTGACCTTTATCGTCAACTTCGTGGTCTCTTCGGTCGACAAGGCCTCCAACCGCATCATCATCACCTATCCCGAGTTCACCGCGAAACAGAAGGACATGCAGGATCAGTTCGTCGTCCTGAAGAATGCGCTCCAGGAAGAACACAAAAAAGCAATGGCCGATGTCGAGAAGATAGCGGAACGCCGCAAACTGGAGATGATGACGCGGGAGTTTGCGGAATATTTCATGTGCAATACATACAAGAACCGCGAGGAAAAGGAACTGGTGTTCCTGTCGAGCGACCGTATCTGCAAGGTCGGTCCCGAAACCATCCTTATCAACTTCATCGTCAAGAACCGGTACCGCAACTACTTCTATCTGGATCAGGTGAAAGTCTACGCGGTGCAGGGCGGGAACGAGGTCGAGATGACCTCCTTCTATTGGGTGGACAAGTACGGCATCAAGTTCGACGAGGCGCTGAA
>CALMRE010000201.1 GCA_937871295.1 uncultured bacterium
TTCCATTACCATTCTGGCCCTTTCGACCATGAACCGCCTGTCCGAGTCCAGTCAGGTCGTCGGCAGGACCCTCGCCGCAAAAAATCTTGCGGTCATGTCCGATGCGGCGCTGCGCATCGCGCTCGGGGAGATCGCCGTTCAGTTCATCGCCGCCGGCGGCTCTCCTCAAACCCTCTATGTGAATCAGAACAATACCGCCGCCGGTCAATCGGTCTTCAAGGTGCTGGAAGATCGTCGCGACAGCGCCCATCCTCTCCCCCTTTTCGCATACCGGGCGCGCGCCGACCTCATGATCGTCGGCGACGGTTCCACCACCATTCTTCCCGGCACCGAGATCCCGGCCTCCACCCGCCAAAGCTGTTACGACATCGCGGTCGATGTGCGCGAGATGATACGGATAGGCACCGGCACGAACATCCAGAGCGATCTGGGCGTTTATAACACTGTCGACAGCGTCGTCTACCACTTCGGACGGCTCAAGAGTGTCGGCGTCACCACCTGCTTCAGAAAGAGATAACCGATGCGGAGAACATACATGACTACCCGGCTGTTCCCCTTCCTGATCGCCCTTTTGCTTATGCTGGCGCCGCTTGTCTCACAAGCCTCGTCACAGGGTGAAAGCCTCAAGGATGATGTTTTCGCGATGATCGCCACCTCCGAGATACTGAACACCATCCTCGTCATAGACACCTCGGAGCAGACCAATGCCTTCGCCTACAGCGGCTACATCGACACCTGCGCCGACGCCAAATCGAAACTCAGCAAATCGATATCCATGTGCTGGCAGGCCTACAACGACTGCGCGGAGACCAATGCGAACCTCATGTGCGGCGCAAGCCTCGATTGCAGTTCCACCCTGCAGAAATGCCAGACGCTCGAAGCGAACAAAATAAAACTCAACACCTTCTGCGCGCTGGTCGAGGGCGGCGACCGTTACGGGGAACCGGGAAGACCGGACGATCTGGTCACCGAAGACGGTTGCGACCCGGCAAGCGACCCCAACAGCAGAGCCTGCCGTTTCATCGGCCCGTGGGACCCCCACGAATTGTACGAACACGATCTCTGTTTCTACGATTGGGCCTCCGATACCGGCGCCGACATCCCCGACACCGTTTCCGGCAGTTACTCTCAATATCCGAATGACCCCGACACTCCGGACGGCCCCGACCGGCGCGACTGGCTCTGCATTTCGGATGACGGTTCTAAAAAGACCCGCTCCGGCCTGTGGCTCAACTGGCGTTTCGCCACTTCGCTCGACGCCATCAAGATACTGCTCGCCGATGACCACCGTTTCTCCTACGCCCCTCATTTCCGCGGTTCGGTGACCGGCACCTGCCGAACGCGCCAGTGGAGTCCTTCCGGCGAAGGCGATAAGTGCTGGGAATATCTCGACTATACTGCGCTAAGTGAAGCCGGGAAAGATGCCTTTCAAGCCTTGGTGAAACAGGATTGGACCTCTAAAATAATCGCGCCCGACAACGGCATCACCAGCGAGGCGCTATGCACCGACTTTGCCCTGATAACCGGATTGACGGAGACCTCCATCCCCAGCAATCACGCCGACGCCCAGTGCAAACAGTGTTTTGACAAGGAAGGCGCCGCCACCAGTTGCGATGAAGAAAAAACGCTCCCCTTCAGCAACCAGCCCTCCGATCCCGCCCCCGTGAGTTTCACGGTCTCGAATCTGCGAAGCGGCTGTCGCGTGTTCCACTGTGCGACCCCCAAATGCCGCGACGATGTCGATACCCACTGCTACAGCGGCATCTCCCCGGATCCCTCCTGTCCCTTGGGGTTCTACAGCGAATGGGATCAGGATCCCGAACATTGCTGCGACCCGGTCGGCAGCGGGTTCGATTGTGTTGAAGACACCGGCGTCGGCGGCGGCTCCTCTTTCATGCCCGGTCCTTCCACTCAAACCTACATAGACAGAGAAACCCAGTTCCCCATGCAGTTGATAACGGGGGCGCAGTTCTACTCGCTCGCCGAACTGGAGGCCGGCGCCACCACCACCGTCGCCTGCACCACCGACGCGGAGTGCACCGCTCATGCCGACAACTACTCTCTGTGCGACACCACCGCCGGCAGTCCCGGCGTCTGCCTGTCCGGTTCGGTCTGGCGGATCACGGGTCTTCCCAATATCGACCGTCTTGAAAGCGCCAAGGTAGAAATGTACTACGGATGCAAAGACGGCTCGGCCCAGATCAAGTTCTTCGAAGAGACCTATACCCCCGATGCCGTCAATGATGTAGTGATGGGCGCTCTTTCCTCCGCGGTGCCGATAAGCGGCTGCGACACCAAGGGTTACAAAGTGCGTATCCGCCTGTGGGTCGTTCACGACGACGACGACGACGGAACTGCCGCGGCCCAGATCGACGCTCAATTGAGACTTACCTACACATGGGTCAATCCCTCCGTTCTGGATGTATTCAGACCCAAATATACCCCCTATCCGACCGGACTTCCTTTCTACTATTTCGAGGGCCATTCGTGGGAACAGACCCTTTCCGGGCCTTCACAGATAGTCAAGGAATACGAATGCGAGACCACCTTTTACCGTATGCGCTCCAAGGTGGTAAGCGGCGGCGGCGGCAGTTGCGACACCCAGACCTGCGACGCGGTCGGCGGGTGCAATCACCCCTACCCCGAATGCCTGACCTACGGCGACTGCAGACTACCCTACGCGGGCTGCACCCACAAAGATATCATCGCCATCGGTAAGGACCAGTGGGGCAGCGTCACCAAGAGTCTCTGCACATGGCTCTGTCCCGACGCGCCGGAATACGACGATGTCTGGAAATGCATGGGCTATTTCGAAGCCAACGATTCCCTTCCCTACCCCAACGGCGGCACCGGCCCGCGCGGCGACGATGAAGGCGCCTACCTGTCGCAGACTCCGCCGCCGCTCTATCTCGACCGGGTCCCCTGCCGTCCCGGAGAGAACACCGTTTTCGAATGTTGCCGCGGCCTGAGTGAATTCGCCGCCAACTACCAGATACTCGAGACCTTCGATACCAATTACTATGAAAATCTTTCGGATGCCACGAAATTCGGCAATTACAAGTGCGGCATGGCGCACTATCAGGAAGGGATCGCCAACAATGAACGGCGGAAGACCGGAGGCATCAGCGTCCAGATAACGAAAGGCCATATCAACGAACAGCCTGAAGGCGGCGCCTATCTTTTGACGCCTCTGACCAACGCCTTCTACGGCCTCACCAAGCCGACCCCGTACGCCCCCGGCGGCGCCGGCACCGGCTGGTACAGCCCCTACACCCTGCCCAATCTGGGCTCTTCGGCCATTTCCTCTTCCAATATATCGGTGTTCAAGACCGGCGAGAACGGCACCCGCGACACCGCCTGCATATACAACATCGTGCAGGATCTCTACGGCGAGGATTGCGACACCTGCGGCATGGGCTGCTGCATGGTGGATATGGGCGATATCGACTACTGCTCCTTCCCCAGTTTCTGGATAAAGGTCGCCAAAACGAAAGGCGGGAACATCGTTCTTCCGCTTCCGGCGGGACACCCGGACAACTCAAGCACGGAGGCCGAGGCTCCCTCCCCGCTCGTCGGCGCCGCGCTCACCCGGTTCAAGGACCGCATCGTCAATCTGCGGGGCGTCGGCGGCGCGACCGTAGGCGAAACGCTCTATGACGCATGGCGCTATCTGGGCGGCCTGAAGCCGGCCTATACCGACAGGGATCTGGGCTTCGCCACCTATCAGTCGCCCATACAGGCCAACCCGCACTGTTTCATCAATAACGCCGTGGTCATATCGGGCGGCCAGCCCAATTTCGATTCCAATACGGCCATGGACGGCTCCACCGCCAATTTCGGCGGCGCCATGCCCAGCCCCGTCCCCACCTATCCTCCCTATGTGGAGGAATCAACCTTGGACGGAGAACCGCTCTCGACCGGCACCCCCTCCGAGACCAGACCTTACTATGTCGAGAACTGGTACAAGACCTCCCTGCCGGAAGTCGCCGCCTTCGTCCATAATACCGACGCCTACTATTACGACGACGCCACCGGCGGAAAAGACTGCCGCGAAGGGGATCCCGCCAATTACCGGTTCGGCTTCGACTATCTCAATGCCGCCCCCTGCCTGCCGGCGAACGACACCTCGGGCGACAATGTCATCGAACGGATCGACACCGTCGGTATCGGCAGTTGGGCGCTTGCGCCGATCTACGCCATCGCCGGCAACGATACCGGCTATCTCGACGCCGACGACATCATGGTTACCGCGGCGCAGGGCGAAGGAAAGTTCTACGGACTCACCGCCAGCGCCACCGTATCGAACGACCAGCAGGAGACCTTCGTGAACCTTTCGCAGATATTCAACTCTCTGTCGGAAGAATACCCCGGTACCTTCTCGGTCGGCAAACCGCACTGGACCTCCTCTCCGGTACAGCCGCTCGGCAAATATCAGGAAGCGGCCAACAGCGTCGCCCTGCTGCCGTCGGTGGTGCCGGTATCCCAGCGGCTGAGCCGTTTCTGGCTCGGGAACCTCAAGAAATACTACGCATGGAGCCGCAAATCGTCCGGGACCGGCGGATCCATCGGCAGTTCCGACATAGAATGCATCCTCGGCAGAGCCGAACTGGCCGGCAACCCCGACGCCGCAAACTGCGAATGGCTTTCCTTCGATAACGAAGAACTGAAACTGGACTGCTTCAATCCTTCAACGGCCGATGTGACCGGCGGCACCGAACCGGCCATGACGGAATACAACAAGGTCCTTTCCGGGGGCATCGCGAAGAACCTTGCGGGACAGGTGAAGACCTGCGCCGCGCCCCCCTGTTATCAGTCATACCAGTCGTGCTCTTGGTCCTCTTCCGGACAATGCCGCATCATCTACACCGATAACGGGACCGCGCTCGAGAACTTCGCCGACAAGACGAAGGCCGAACTGAACTTCGGTTCCGGCATCACCAGCGACGACGCGGCGACCATTCTCGACTACATATACGGCCACGATTCGGTCGACCACGACGGTGACGGAGATCGCGGCGAGAACCGCGGCCTGCTCACGCTGGAGGGTGTGAACGATCCTTTCACCTCCGGTCAGAAGATCGATCTCCCCTACAGCATTCTGGGCGCGGCGGTCCACAGTAAACCGCTCGCGGTCTACTACGGCGACGATTCGACCGAAGCGAATCTGCGGATATATTACGGCGCCAACGACGGACTTCTCCACTGCTTCGACGGCATCGAAGGCGAGGCGGGGAGCACGCACGCCAGCGAACGGTGGGCCTATATGCCCTCCAAGGTGAGGCCCGAAATGCAGTTCATTCTTTCGGGGCTGGACGCCGTTTCCTTCAATTCGACCATCGACGGTCCGCTGACCCTTTTCCACAAAGACACCAATGTGGACGGCTTCATCAACAACGGCGAAAAGGCCTTCCTGATAATCGCCTACCGCCGCGGCGTCAGCACCAATTCGGCCTACACCGTTCTGGATATATCGGTCAAGGACGCGCCGGTGCTCATCGACCATTACAACATAACGGGTCAATCGTGGTCCGCTCCGGCGGTGTTCCGGATGGGCGCCAATTATTATCTGGCCTTCGGCGGCGGCTACGATCCCTACTTCGACGAAGACAATCCTTCCTGCGTCGTCGGCAGCACCTGCCCCGTCATCAAGGGCAAACGGATACATGTCTACGCATACAACAACAACGACGCCGCCCCCGACTTCACCGAAGTGGCCCGTTTCTGCCCCACCGGCGACGCCGATGCCGCCTGCACCGTCTTCAACGACTGGCTCGTCGCTCCGGTGGCGGCCGAACCCATCGCGGTCAATACCAACGGCCCGGTATTCACCAAAAGCGGCGGCGTCTACACCGGCAACACCGAGATGCTCTATTTCGTCGATGTGACCGGCACCATCTTCCGGGTGACCAACAACAGCGGCTGGGCCATACAGCCGGTGATGACCATGCGCGACGCTGCCAATACCCTCAGTTTCAGCGAAGGCGTCCGGTCCTACTACTCCTTCCTCCCCGCCCCCAAATACGAACAGTTCGTCAAGGTGCAGGTGGATGCGGGCGCAGACGGGAATCTCAGCGGCGCGGACGATGTGTTCCTCGTACCGGTGCCGCTGGTGACCGGCAACCTCGTATTGCCGCGGGAAACCGGCATGCAGTACGAGATCGTGGTACTGTACGATCCGTTGCCCAACCCGCCGCATGCCCTGCCGGGCAGTATCACCCTGCCGGCCCGCTACGCGACCGCCCCCTTCATAGACATGACCGCGCGCGCGACCGTCCATTCCTTCTTCAACGGCGCCTCGGCGCTCGCGAATCTCTACCGCGGCTACCGCATCAACTTGCGACCGAACGCCTTCACCTCCCTTTCCGGCACCTCGCTTTCGGGAGAAAAGGGGCTGGCCACGCCGCTGGTCTACTACAACTGGGATTACGGCTCCTACGCGCTGTTCGCCACCACCTACGCTACCGAGACCGGCTTGAACGAATGCTCCAACAGCGGAGAATCGTTCCTGTACTGCCGCAACCTGCCGACGGGCGACACGCTGCAACTCGACGAACGGTACGCCAAATGTATGGCCTGCGATGTCATCGGACTCGGCGAAGGACTCGCCCAGACGCCGCAACCGCTCAAAGGCATCCGCCAGCCCAACGACGAGGTCGTGGTGGTCGCGGTCGGCGCCAACCTGAAGACCGAATCGAACGACCCGCCGCCGCCCCCCAAGACCATCAAGATACTGAAGTGGTATGAATTATATTAAGGAGCATGTCATGATACGGTCCCTTCGACACCTCTTCGCGGCGCTCCTCCCGCTGGCGTTCGCCTCCGCCCTGAACGCCGGAGACGCCGCCGCCGGCTCGTCGGTCCCCGATTCGCTCGCCCTGTTCCCGAACATCATCATCGTCGGACAGGTGGTCACCGTGAATCCCTTCTCCGTGACCATACAGAACACCCGCGTCCCCACGACGCTGACCCCCGAACGGCTTGACCGGCTGCGCGCCCGTCTGCAGAACGCCAAAGACGACGCCGACAGCGCTTTTTACAAGGCGATCCGCACCGTTTCGATCACCCCCGACAACCATATGCGGATGGAATTCTATTTCGACACCATGACCCAGTTGTTTCACGACGACATCAATACCTACCAGCAGTTCCTTCCCCTCTTCTACCTTTTCAAAAGCAACCTCAAGGAACTGCAGGGGCAATCGAAGGATCTTTTCGAAAAGTTCTCCCAGATGAAAGCGGATTACTTCCTCACCATCCCCTTCGTGAAGAAACTCATGTCCAATGCGTGGTTCGCCGCGGTGTTCCGCATCCACCCCGAAACGAAAAAGATCGTGTACCAGCATTCCCGCTTCTACGAGACCTACGAAGAATTGGAAGCGGACGCCTACGCGAAGGAACAGCAGATCCGCGACATCGTCGAACGCGGCCTCACCACGACCATCTCCGTGGCGGTGGTGCACGGGAACGAATCGACGCGCATAAAGGCGGAAGATGTGCATAAAAAATATCGCGACGGCAAAAAGGGCGGCAAGGGGAACAAGCATTACCTTGCGCCGGCCGGCACGACCAGCAAATAGGAGGGCAGGAAGACCGCGATGTACCGGAAATCGACAGACACCTTGAAACTTGCAGGCTTCTCCCTGATAGAACTGCTGGTCGTTCTCGCGGTGATCTCCACCATCGCCGCCGTGGCGATCCCCTCTTACGAACAATACACCCGGAAAAGCCGGCAGGAGAACCTCAAGGCGCGCATCCTCGAGATCGCCGCCTCGCAGGAACGTCACTTCACCGCCAAAGGCCGCTACGCCCCCCTGATGACCGAACTCCTCCCCTTCGGCATCAAAGGAAAACCCGGCGCGAACGGCTGGCTGTACGAGAACACGACCCTGTACACCGGCACGATCATCAATGACCGCACCGGACATGCCTTCTGGGTGGCGGGGAACACCGATGTCGACCGTAACGCCGACGGGCTCGAAGACTGCTGGCTTTTCTTCAGCCGCAATGTCGCACAGCCCGATGGCACCTCGGAAGGCTTACTGTGGCTGCACGACGATATAAACGATCAAAACGTACGAACGGCGAACGGGATAGACAACAACACGGTATGCAAACCATGAAACACGCGGCCGGTTTCACCCTCATAGAACTGCTGGTGGTCATTCTCATCGTCACCGTGCTCGCATCCATTTCCATACCGCTGTTCGCCGACTACTCGAAGAAAACCAAGGCGGCCGATACGTGGGAAGAACTCGAACATATCTCCGTACTGCAGGAACAGATCTACAACGACTACCGTTCCTACGCCGTCACCGCCTCCAGACTGCAGTCTTACGGCGCCAAGGTCGGCTATGTCATCGGGACGCCGAACGCCGCGAAATACTTTTATATCCTCATCGGCAACGACGCTATCTGGACCGCCACCGCCTATCTCTGCTTCGCCGGCGAAACGGACTGCGGCCCCTCGAAACACGACTACGCCTTCACCGTGAATCAGGCCGGCTTTAAAACCACGACGCCGAAGAACGGCGCCACAGCACCGGGGTGGGCATTATGAGTAAATCCTTCCGACAGGGCTTTACGATGATCGAGATGATGGTCACTCTTGTCATAGTCACGCTTCTGGCGTCGGTCGCGATACCGCTCTATCAGAATTATACCAAAAAAGCGAAGGCGGCCGAGGCGTGGACCGAACTCGAACACATCGCCACGCTTGAGGATCAACTTTTCACCGATACGCGGCAGTACGATACCAACGGCACCAAACTGCCCGCCTACGGGGCGAAATTCACCGGCAAATACTTCGTGATACAGATAACCGCCGGTACCGGCGGCCCGTGGATCGCTTCGGCCTATCTCTGCTTCGGCGGGGCTGACGCGAACTGCACGGCAAACTTCGACTATCGCTTCACCATCGACCAGAGCGGCACAAAGACCTCCCTGCCTCAAGGAGCGTCCGAACCTGAACCGGGGTGGAAATTATGACAAAAAGAATGCATGAGAATATCGACGGCTTCGGGATAAAAAGGATGAGAACTTTTGAAAATATGTTTGGTAGGGGGAACGCCATGAAAGCGTTATGGTTCGTTTGTTTCCTTGCGGTCGCCCTTGTTGCCGTTTCCTGCGACAACAAGCACGAGGCGGTCAAAGAAACCGAGTCCGGCGGAGACGCCGACACGATGATCGACGAAGAACCGGCGGACGATGCCGACATCCCGGTAACGGGCGATACCGACATCTCGGTACCGGCCAACGTCAACGGCGAACAGCAGTGGTACGGCGTCCTGCCGACCGGCCAGAAAAAGTGCTACGACCTCGAGAAAGAGATCGTCTGCCCCGAACCGGGCGAACACTTCTTCGGGCAGGATGCGCAGTTCAACGACTGGAAGACCCGCTCCTACACACAACCGGTCACCGGCGTGGCCTTCGACGAGGTCACTCGCCTTTTCTGGCAGAAGTCCTTCGCAAGCAGTGTCACTTGGCAGCAGGCCCAAAGTTACTGTAACGGCCTTGTGCTTTCCGATAAAGCGTGGCGGTTGCCGACCCCCCACGAACTGAAAAGTCTCATCAACTACGGCTTGATACTGGACGGTAAGCCGGCCCACCCCGCCACCACCTTCCCCTGCAACCTCGATGGAGGCGGCGCCATTATCCCCGCCGGTTGCACCATCGACACGCCGAACGACTGGTTCTGGGCCTCGGCCCGAACGCACGACCCGCTCACCGCCTGGGTGGTCTATTTTTACGACGGCTATCTCGAATACACGGCCCGGGACAATCTGTACAGCGTCCGTTGTGTCGCAAGCAACTGAGGGAGGATACTATGAGAAACATCAACCTCGCCATCATAGCGATGCTCCTTCTGGTAACGGCCGATATATACGGCCAGTGCGCGAACTGCACCACGCAGATCGCCAACGCATCGGGAGCCTCCGGCGACTGGTCCACCGTCGTCACCGATCTGCGGGCCGGCCAGTATGTCCGGTTTGAAGTCGAAAGCGGCGTCACCTATCAATGGTCCACCTGCGGCAGTACCGAACCGCTCTTCGATTCCTACCTGACGGTGGCCAAAGATGCATCCGGCGTCTATACCTGCACCGGCACGCCGATGACCCTCAACGGCACGCAGGTCGCCTTCAACGACGACGGCGCCGAATGCGCCGACGGCATGTCCTCCGTCGAATGGACCGCCGATTTCGACGGCGTCGTGGCCATACTCGTGACCGAAGATACCTGCGCGACCAACAACACCCCCTTCTCGAAAGTCGACCTGCGCTGGCGTTCCGTATGCCGCGCCTGCACCCTTCCGGAACCGGCAGCCATTCAGAGCAACCCCTCCACGGCGTGGACCACGGTGGCCGACGATCTGACGGGCGGCCAGTACATACAGTTCCAAGTGGTCGCCGGCACCCCCTACACCTGGTCCACCTGCGGCAGTATCGCCCCTAAGTTCGAGACCGAACTGACGCTTTTCAGATATACCGCCGCCTGTTCGGGCGGTCTCCTGAACGATACCATCCTTTCCTACAACGACGACGACCCCGCCTGCACGGGCGGCATGTCCTCCCTTTCGTGGACCGCGGATGTCACCGGCACCGTCGCGATACTCGTGAACGGGAACACCGTGGATGATTCCTGTCTCACCCCCGCCACCGCCGACTCGAACGTCGCTCTCCGGTGGCGCGCCGAAGGTTGTCGTACCTGCACGACGACCCCCGATCCGGCCGACATCAATGCAAATCCCACCCCGGCTTGGGCCGCGGTGGAAAACGATATCACCGGCGGCGTTCAACCGGTTCTGTTCAATGTGGTCGCCGGCACCCTCTACGAATGGCGCACCAACACCAACAGCCCGTGGGTTTCTTTCAACACCGAACTGACGGTGATAAAGAACACCGGCGCCTACACTTGTGCGGGCGGCGCCATCGGCGGCGCGATAGTCGGCTACAACGATGACGACACTTCGCAGACCGACGGCCGGTCGCGGGTCAGTTGGCTCGCCGACTTCACCGGCACCGTCGCGGTGCTCGTGACCGAACGCTACTGCGGCACCGAAAACACCGCTTCGGGCGTTTTCCTCGAATGGCGCACCCTTCCCCTCGTCGCCACCCCCTGTACCCTCTGCACCGCCCTCAATTCGGCGGTCACCGACCTTGCCACCACCTCTTTCGTGGAGGTCGCGGCCGATATCAAGGGCGGAGAATTCGTCACCTTCCCGGTAAGATCGGGCAAATATTACCAGTGGACCACCTGCGCCAGCGCCAACCCCGAATACGGCACCGTGCTGACGATGCTCTACAACGATTCGGGCATCTACACCTGTAACGCGGTCAGCGGCCTGCTCAACGGCACCCCGCTCGCCTTCAACAACGACGGCGAATACGAGGCCTCCCCCGCAGAACTTAACTGCGCCAACGGCATGTCCACCATGGGCTGGTGGACACCCTACACGCTTCTCGAGAACAACACCCCGATATACGAAGGCCGGGTGGCGGTTCTCGTCAACCAGTCCATTTGCGAGACAAACGATATCTATCCCTCGGCGGTCACCCTCAACTGGCGCGAGACCATCCCGCCGGAGCATTGCGAGAACTGTTTCCGTAACTATCCTTCCAATATCCAGACACAGCCCGGCACCAAACCGATATGGGCGCCGGTAAAGAACGCTTCCGGTACGGAGATAGGCAACCTCGCCGGCGGCGATTATGTCCTGTTCTCCGTCGAAGAAAGTTACCTGTACGAATGGTCCACCTGCGACACCCCGGCGGGCGGTCGTTTCAACACCCAACTCACCCTGCGCCGCGGCAATCAGTGTTCCGGCGGCGAACTGCTCGCCTACAACAACAATTCGGACGATCCCGAATGTCCCGACGGCACCCTTTCCACCATCTCGTGGTACGCTCCCTTCACCGGCACCGTCGCTCTTCTTCTCAGCGAATACTACTGCAGCGGCAATTCCGCCGCCACCAACGCCGCCATGCTCAAATGGCGTCGTTCCGCCGCGTCGAGCGAATGCAGCAACTGCTCCGGCGATGCGGGCGACAGAGCGGCGCCCACCACCATCGGCGGCTCCGCCAGCATCAACATGAACGGCGGCCAGTTCGCCCACATCACCGGCATACAGGGCGGCGCCACCTACGAATTCACCACCTGCGGCACCGGCGGCGTCTACTTCGACACCCAGTTGACCCTGCGCGGCGCGCAAGGCGTGGCCAACCCCGATTGCACCGAATCGCTTCTGGCCTACAACGACAACGGCGAAGGCGGCTCCACCACCGCGGTGACCGTGAACGAAACGACCGATACCCTCACGGCGCCCGGCCATGTCTGGCCGAACGGCACGAAGGGCCGGTTCGTCGCCGCCACCCTTCCCGGCGGCCTCGTGGCCGACACCGACTATTATGTGATCAACCGAACCGCCGATACTTTTCAGGTTTCCATGGAGCCCGGCGGATCGGTCGCTCCCATCTCGAGTCCCGGAACGGAGGTCGGCTTCTTCGTCCTCTGCGGCGCAAAGTCGAAGATAACCTGGACCGCCCCCGCCAACTTCTCGAACGATACGGTCAATCTCGCGCTGGACGAATTCAACTGCGCCTCCAACGGCAACACCATGCCCGTCCGCATCACCAAGGTCAGACAGCGGCGCTTCACCGACGATCTCGATCCGCTGAACGACGGCAACACCGTCGTCAACGACAGCACCACCGGGCTGTTCTGGCATCCGGTCATCAAAACGGGTCAGAACTGGCAGGAAGCGCTCGAATACTGCGCGGGAGACGCGGCCGGAGAACCCAACAACGGCGTCGGCTACGCCGGCTACAAGAACTGGCGCCTTCCCTCCATCAACGAACTGCTCTCCGTGGTCGACTTCAACCTGCAGAACCCCGCCACCTCCATGCCCGGCATCACCTACGACGCGGGCGCGCCCCTGACCCACTGGTTCTGGTCCTCGACCACCTACATCTTCGGCGAGATCGACAACGGCATTGACGCCACCTATCACTTCGCGTGGACGGCCAATCTGCAGGACGGCCGCACCTATGCCGATGTGAAGGCCCCCTACGACTTCGAAGGCACCCCGATCACCGCGGTCAACACCCCGCTGACGCTCTGCGTCCGCGACACCTCGGTCATCGGCATCCATAACGATTTCTCTCCCAAAGGCTCTCTGGGCAATCCTTTCCTGCAGGCCGATGCAACGCTCATCACCGGCTGGGCCTGCGACAAAGCCTACTGGCAGGAACCCGCCAACGCAGGACTGCCGCTTCCCCATCTCTACGGCTACGCGGAGGTATGGACCAGCACCACCGACACGAAAGGCTCCCGGAAACTCTGGACTTCGGCCGATTTCACGGTAGACAAACTGCCGCTCGACGCTTTCGACTCCGCCGCCGTCGACAACTGCGGCCCCGCAGCCTCTTCCACCAAAAGTTACGGCATCAGATACGATCTCAAGGACAACATCACCGTCATCTACAACGCATTGAAAGCCGATCTTGTGGCGAACGGCCGCCGCGCCGTCTGGCCGCTCATCGTCAAGGTCTACGCCGTGCCGCTCGACGCCAACGGCGTGCCCCAGAACAGCGATGCCGGTCACACCAACGGTCAACGACTCTGGCAGACCGATCGGGACCTCTATTTCTTCGGGGACAAGCCACTCTGCGGCGACGGCTACACGCAGGTAGGCGAGCCGTGCGACGACGCCGACAGCGATGATACCGACGAATGCGTCACCCGCGCCGACGGCTTCTGTTATGCGGCCGAGTGCGGCGACGGTTTTCCTTGGGCGGGGCATGAAGCATGCGATTACAACAGACCGAAAGCCGACTGGACCTGCGCCTATCACAACGCCAATTATCCCGGCTACAAATTCGATTGCGCCGACACGAATGTCCACCGCTCCTGTTCCTCCGACTGTAGCACAGAATCGCTCTGCACATGGGATTGCTGCGGCGATACCACTGTATACGCCTGCCAGACCCAGTGCAGTTCCGCAAGCGTGCGCTGTTCGAATCCCGTCAGCGCGACCTACAGTGCGCAACTCTGCGATCTGAGCACCGGCACGATGGCCACCGAGTGCGACGAAGCGCTGGGATGTGCCGTCGCCTGCACCGCCACCGATGCAAAGGAGCGAAGCAACCCCTGCGACATCGGGGTCAGGTCTTGCACCACCTCACTTAAGTGCACAAAGGACGGCGTCGTTTACTACGATACCGATACCACCGCGAGTTGTAATGTAGGCACCGATCTTGCCTGCAAAAAAACCCTCACGAGTACCTGCACGGCGCGCTGCCTCATCCCCAAAGGGAGAAAGGTATGCACCATGCATCTTCTTCCCCCGTTGGTCCCCGCCGATAAGGACTCGTACTGTACCCCCCCCGACCAAAGCGGCACCTGTTACTCCGAATATAAAAGTTGTACGAAACTCGGGGAATTGCGCCCCGAAGAGTGCGACGGCGCCGGCGGCGGCGGGGCGGTCCAGCAGTGCAACACCGTTCCCGGCTATTACGACAAGGAGGTCTCCACCAGTTGTGACGCCGATTGCAGAATGTCCTCCACCGCCATTCCGCTGTCCATTCTCTGCGACTATTGCGGCGACGGCGATGTCGACCGGTACAATCCGGCCGATCCGACGATGCCCGGCAAGACCCTGTTCGGCACGCCGGTCTACGAACAATGCGATCCCTCCGACGCGACCAGCCGGCTCTGCCACAATGTGATCCATCCCACGATCTCCTTCCTCAACACCGGCGGCTCGGTCGCCTGCACGACCTGCGCACCCCCGTATGCCGACTACCAGCCCAACTGCCGCTGGTGCGGCGACGCCCGCTATACCGATATATCGCCCGAAAAGTGCGATCCGACCTATGTCACCGGCGATCCGAACATCTACGGCGGCGATGTGGTCTCCTGCTACGCCTATGCCGCCAAGAACAGCAAACCGTACTACAATGACGGCACCCTGCTGACCTGCCCCGCGAACTGCACCGAATACTCCGGCGACGGCCTCTCGGGGAGCCTTCTGACGCCCGATGTCCACTGCAACTGGTGCGGCGACGGAAAAATGACCGGTTTCGAGAACTGCGATACCACCGGTAGCGGATTCGACGGCGGCGCCGAATGCGGCGACCAACTCGCCCCGCACGGCAGATACAACTACTGGCACAGCAACGATCCCTATTACAACATCTCCGGTTGCGCCAGCAACTGCATCGACTATGTCTATGCCGGCAACTGCGATTACTGCGGCGACGCCATCCTGCAGGGGACCAACCTCGATCCCGACGGCCCCGAGCTGTGCGAAACGGGCGACACCTACGCCTGCGCCTCGCTCGCTTCGGGCGTCCCCGGCTCCCCCTATCACGCCACCCTGCTCAACGGCACCGCCATACTCGCCCAGTGCAACATCTACAGCGTGAGCGACGCCGTTCACTGCAAAACATGGTGTCAGGACACCGGTACGCTGGCGGTCTGCGAAGAGGACGGCAACGCCCAGACGCTCGGCTACTGCCCGCGGTGCAACGACTCCACCTACGAACCGGCCGCCGAGACCTGCGAATACAACAAGATCGACAACAAGGCCTTCGGCTCCAAGAACATCATGTGCAGTACCTTCCACGGCGTGGGCAGTCTCAACAGCCCCGGCGTCTCGCTGGACGGCATCGCCGCCAATACCCTTTTCTACAAATACCCCGCTACCGAGGTCACCTGTCAGGCGGGCTGTCTGTCGGGCTACACGCAGGTCGACCCGGTCGGTCCCAACAGATGCCGCTACTGCGGCGACAATATAACCCAGCGCGACGCTACCTGCAGTGACAGCGATCCGAACAACGATATCGCCTGCGAACAGTGCGACGGCAATCAGGACGCCTACTGCAAAGCGGTCGATGACAAGTATTATCCTCTCTTCTCGGCCGGCTGTACCTCCTCCTGCCTGCTCGCCGACGCGGAGGGCGACTGCCCCTACTGCGGCGACGGCGACTATACCCCCACCTACCCCGCCCCCAACTACGACCATATCCCGCTCGAGAAATGCGATCCCTCCAACCTCGTCGACACCTACGGCGGCAGCGAGATCACCTGTCAGGTCTGGTGCGCGAACGATCCCGACGCGCCGGCGACCTCCTGTTACAATAACGGCGGAAAGATGAAATGCGATGCCGGCTGTCTCTCCTACAGCAACCTCGCCGGCACCCCCGCCTGTTTCGCCTGCGGCGACGGACAAAGCACCCTCTCCTCCATCTCCAACCTCGTCCTCCGGCTCAATCTGGACGAGAATAGCGGCACCGTGGCGAAAGACTCTTCGGGGAAGAACCACCACGGCGCCATCGTCGGCGGCCCCGCATCGGCGGCCAGAGCCGATTACGGAAGTCACGGTCGATTCCTCTCTTTCAACGCAACGCCGAATTCCCAATACATCGAAGTGGCGAACCATGCCGATCTGCAGTTGGGCACCATCTGGACTCTGGAGGCATGGGTCAAATTCAGCGGCGCAACCCGGATGCTGATGTTCGGAAGAGGCAATCGCAGTAACAATACATGGAACATGAATTACGGCATGTGGACCGAGACCGGGCAACTGTTCTGTCAGTTCGATAATAATTCAAGCGATGTCAACGGGGTGGCGGTCAAGACCGTTAAGACCACCTACGGCGATGGCCTATGGCATTATGTGGCCTGCGCCTACAACGGCAGCACCTTCGCCATCCATGTCGACGGTGGGGCAACTGCCGGCGGCGAAACCGTTTCGGTAGCCGCGAGCGGGACCCCCATCACTTCGGCGCCTCAACCCTTGTGGATCGGCAACAGAAATTTCATGGAGCCCGGCTACGCCTACTACAACGGTGCCATCGACGAGATCCGTATCCACAAAGGCAAGGCGCTCTCCGCCACCGAGGTCAAGGCGAACTGGGATAACCGCGCCATACTGGAGACCTGCGACGACGGCAATACCCTGAACGGTGACGGTTGCAACAACACTTGCCAGATCGAAACTGGCTGTTGGTCCTGCAACAACGCTTCCCCGTCCGATTGTTTCTTCGATCTGGCGCTGGGACAGAGCACTACCACGGTCACCTTCCCCTACTCCGGCGCCATCCAGACATGGACCGTTCCGGCCGATACGACCAGCATCACCATCGAGGCCTACGGCGCCAACGGCGGCTCCGGCGGTCAAACGGGCGGACTCGGTGCCCGAATGAAGGGCACCTTCGCCCCTGCCACCTTTGCACTAACCCCGGGCGCCAGCCAACTCAAGATACTGGTCGGCGGACAGGGCGGTAGCGGCTCCTATGTCGGCGGCGGCGGCGGCGGCAGTTTTGTCACCAAGAGCGACAACACCGCCCTGCTCGTTGCGGGCGGCGGCGGCGGCGGCGCCTATACTCACTCCTGCGCGGTCGCTCTTACTGATCGGCGCCATGCCGTTACGACCAATTCGGGCATCGCCGGCTGGGATGAGGATTATTGCAACGACGGCGGGCTGGGCGGTGCCGGCGGTTTAGGCGGCGGCTACGACAGCAGTTACTATTACACGGGCGGTGGCGGCGGCGGCTTGACCGGTAACGGTTCGGCCTACGGTGGTGTCACCTATGCCGGAAAATCATTCACGACCGGCGGGGCAGGCGGTAGTTCCTACGGTTCTTACTCTGGCGCCGGCGGTTTCGGCGGCGGCGGAGGCGGAGGCTACTACTCCTCTTCCAATTACGGTGGCGCCGGCGGCGGCGGCGGTTATTCGGGCGGCGGCGGCGGCTCCGGTGATTACTATTACGGTTATTACTTCGGCGGCGGCGGCGGCGGCGGCTCCTATATTCATGGGAGTGCCACCAGTCAACAGAGTTGGACGCTGGCCGGAACCGGTAACGGGGTAGTGTATATAACTTATACCATCTCTACCTGTACCCCTCCCACTTGCGGGAACGGGGTCATCAATGCGGGCGAAGATTGCGACAACGGGAACGCCAACGGTCCCTGCGCCGCCTGTTCCACCTCCTGCAAACTCTTGGGTTGCGGCGACGGCTCTGTCTGCGGCGCGGAAGAGTGCGACAACAACCACCCGACCATTCCGGATTGGGCCACCAACACCGGCGATGCCGGAGCCGATGACGGTTGCTACAACGACTGTACCACCGGCTATCGCCCCGTCGGCAGGCATGTGACCGCCTCGACGACCGAAGGGGTCACCGGCTGGACCTGCGATCCCGACAACTGGGATGCCCCGGTGCAGGTGAAGATAAAGTTCTTCTACGGCAACGGCAACACCCTTTTCGCCAGCGCCGTGGAACATGCCGCCTCCCAACAGACACGAACCAACGATCAGCCATCCTCCAATCAGGTCAATGCCGCCTGCAACGGCAGTACGCAGCCCCACAACTTCCTCATCACGGCGACGGATGTACAGGCTGTTCTTTCGACCCTCTGGTCGGTGCCGGAAAACCGCAGACCTCCCTTCTGGGCGCAGGTCTGGGTGGTCGACGGCGAAGCGCCCGCCGGCCAGCAGGAAAAACTGCTCACCGACACGCCGATACAGATCCCCGTCTGCGGCGACGGTACGCAGGATCCGGGCGAACAGTGCGATCAGGGGCAGGCCGGCATCGGCGATGACTGCGACGGCTGTACCGATGCCTGCATCACCATCCCCGCCTACTCCTGCGGCGACGGCATTGTCTGTACCAATCACGGCATAACGGAAGAATGCGACGACGGCGTAACGAACAACAGTTACGACAAACCCTGCGCCGAGGACTGCACCGTCAACCCCTGCGACTGGAATAATGGTTGGTATTTCAACATCGCCAACGATCGCTGTTACAAGATGACCCCCGGCGGGAGCGCCCAAGACTTCTACGGCGCGCTCAATGTCTGTGAGAACGCGACCAACCGCGCCAATCTCGTTTCGCTCAACGACGCGGCCGAGGAATCGTGGCTCCGGGGCGTGTTCCCGACCATGGCGACCGGCTCCACCGTCATCGGCGGCTCCGAGGTGTGGGACACCTACCAGCGCGCCGCGACGGATACTTGGGTCGAAGAGGTGTGGGCCTATCCGGAGACCAGCCGGGTCTATTTCGGTTCCATGAGCGGCCGGGCGAATAATTTCACCAATGCCGCCGGGCCCGATGTCCGCTACACATGGCGTGTTCCGACGGACGGCACCTACCGGGTGAACCTCATCCCGAACTCCTCCTTCAACGCGGTCCTGTCGGTCTATAACTATCAGACCTTTACATGGACCCACTACAACGCCACTGGGGCCGGCGCCGGCCCCGCCTTCATGGAAACGACCGGCGATATGACGGGGCTCGTCGCGGGCCAGACCTACGAATTCATCGTGGACAGCACCGCCGCGGGCGCGCACACCTACCTTCTCGAGATACTGCGGAACAACGCTCAGCCGCTCGACGGCTACGCGAAATGGACCGACGGCTCGGCCTTCTCCTACACCAACTGGCTCCCCTCTCATCCGACCTTCGCCAGCAACATCTACCGCTGGACCACCGCGAACAACCTGACCCCCCCCACTTGGAACGACGGCGGACTCGGCCCCTACCAGTATCTCTGCGAAAAACCGGGGTATAGGTTCTCCCCCGGCGTCTATCCCTCGATCTGCGGCGATGGCTATCAGACCGGCACCGAAGGGTGTGACGACGGCAATCTGACCCCCGGCGACGGCTGTAACGCATCCTGCGCCATCGAGGCGGGCTGGACCTGTTCGGCCAACTATCGGCCGTCGCGGTGTTCGAGATGCGGCGACAGCATACGGCAGTGGCACGAACAGTGCGACGACGGCAACGCCAACGCGAACGACGGCTGTGTCAACTGCGCCATCGAGAGCGCCGATTGGCACTGCACCGGCTTGGGCGGCGCGAATCAATGCCGGAGATGCGGCAACGGCCTTACGGAACTCAACGAGATCTGCGACGCCAATGTCGCCTGCGCCTCTCTTCCCGCTCCCTACGGGCCCATCGGCAACACCGGTACCGCCCTGTGCACCGGTTGTACCAGTTGGACGGTCATCGACCAATGCAAGAATGTCAACCCCTGCGGCCCGGCTCCGGCCGGCGCGTGGTACTACGGCAATGTCACCACTTACAATTACACCCAGACATGGAAGGGCACGAACTGGGATCACGCCATCACCACGCCGACCCACAGCGCTACCGAGAACCCGACGCAGTACACCTGCGAATACCGGTGCCAGGACAACTACACATGGACCGACGGCACTTACTGCAAACAGAACACAAAACGGGCTCCCTGCCCCGCGCGACCGCGCGAGAACCCCTACACGGTATGGAACGACGGCTTGAGCGGCGCCGATGCCGGCACCTTCGTCCAGACATGGGATGGCGACAGTTGGGAACCGGCGACCAAATCGACGATTCATGACGACAATGTCGGCGAATGTCATTACAAGTGCGATGTCGCCAACAGCGCCGTCTGGGATGCCGGACTGGGCCAGTGCCGTATCTGTGGCGACAACAATCAGGAAGGCACCGAGTCGTGCGACAACAGTGACTTGGACGGCAAGACCTGTTGGGACATGGGTATCGGCGCGAACAGTTCGAACAGTACCGGCAACACACTTTCCTGCAACGCCGACTGTACCTTCAAGACGAACGCCTGCACGAGGAACTACACCTGTTCCGGCAAGCCGGTGGGCACGCTTTACTACAGCAACAACTCGCCTACCTACATCTACCTCCAGACATGGACCGGGTCGGCATGGTCACCGGCCGACGGGGCGAACGCCTATGTCGCCGGAGCGCCGGCGATCAACACCTGTCAGTACACCTGCAACGCCGACGCCGGGTATGTCCACAATGGCAGTTCCTGCTCTAAATGCGGAGACACCTACTGGACGGCCGGAGAGCCGTGCGACGATAGCCCCGATACTGACAATTACGATGCCTGCAAGAACGACTGCACCGTGAATGTCTGTAATGACGGCTACAAAGATTTTACCGACGAGACCTGTGATCCCACCGATCCTATTGCGGCGAACAGTTCAACCTCCTGCAACAACGCTCTTGGATTGTCGGGCATTACCGGCACCGTCCAATGTAACAGCAACTGCAATGGCTGGGTGACCACACCGAACAAGTGCACCAAGACCTATCCCTGCTCCGGCAAACCCGATGTAGGCGCCCTCTATGCGAATAATAACGATACCTACACCTACACCCAGACATGGACCGGCGCCGGATGGGATTATGTCGACGATCCGACGCCCACCTACTCCGCCTCTCCGGCATTGGGGACCTGCGACTACAAGTGCGCGGCGGGCTACACTCTTGACGGTGCGGTCTGCTCGCGGTGCGGCGATGGCCAGATCACGGGAAGTGAAGACTGCGACAACGGCGATAATGCGGTGGTCGGTGCGTGGAACATCGCGAGGAAGTGTAACACGAACTGTAAATGGAATCCCTACTGCGGCGACAATGTTAATGCCGGGTCTCCGAACGAAGAATGTGATACCGGCACGGCGAACATGGGTGGCGACAGGGCCTGTTACGCCACCTGTCGCAAGAACCCCTGCGGCAACGGCTGGGTACACTGGGATCCTGCGTACGACGGGAATGCGAACAACAGGTGCTACAAACTCGGACCCGCCGTCGCCAATTACGCGGCGGCAAAGACCGCGTGCAGTAGCGCAGGAGCGACTCTCGTCACCATCAACAACGGTTACGAGAACGCTGCTCTTGCGAGCGTGCTTCCCATGAATAGTTGGATCGGCCTTTCCGATCAGGCCGGAACGGTCACCGACACCGGCGGCGCCCACTACATCTGGACTCCCGTCACCATGGGAAAATACGGCGGGCGTTACTCAGGTACCAATGCGGTCACCGGACCATATACTACTATCGGTGACGCCACATCCCTCTTGCCCGCCTACAATACCTATCACCCGGTCTGGTTCAAGATAGTTCCCGCTGTGACCGGCACCTATTCCTTCTCCGCCACGCCGGCGGGCACTTGGAACTCGTACCTGCATCTCAAGGACGCGGTCGGCACAAACTTGACCCAGATCAATAATTCCAATGTGAATGGCGGCACCGATTCTTTCACCTATGCGTTGACGGCCGGTCAGGTCTATTACTTCGTAGTCCGCAGCACCACGACCACCCTGTTCGGTACCTTCACTGCAGAGGCCAATTACATGGCCCCCAGCGGTACCACCGCGATAGGCAAGAAGGGATGGGAATCGCTGGAACGCTACAGTTACGCCAACTGGAATACGGGCGAGCCGAATGAATCGGGAGGCAGTGAGGGATGTACCGTCATACAGACCGGCGGCGGCACATGGAACGATCTCTCCTGTGCCACGGCATCACAGGGCTATGTCTGCGAGAAACAGGCGAGCGTCACCACGTGGGCCTTCCCGACCGCGGCGAGTCTCCTGCCCACCTCGTTGCCTCAGCAAAAAGTGTATGTGGCGACATCCGGCAATAATACCAACGGAACCAGTTGGACGAATGCCTTCACCACCCTTCAGCGCGGCATGGACGAGGCCGATGCGTGGTTGGATCTCGGCGCGGCATCGGTCTATGTGCGCGTCAAAGGTGCAGACACGGCCTATTCCCCGACCTCGAACGGCGCCGGGTATTTCCGTCATTTCCAGTTGAGGAACAAGGTAACGGTAGATGGCGGCTATTCCGGGGTGAACGATATCGACAAGTCCGGTATTACCTATCTGCAGGGAAATGCCAGCAGTGGTTGCGGCACCTATCAGGTGTTTTCCCATCAGGGAATACGACCGCGCAATGGGGCGACTTTAGACGCCACCGCCGTTCTCCAGAATGTCACGATCCGCTACGGATATGCCTATCCTGCCCCCGCCTCCTGTGGCACTCTCACTAACATTTGGGCGGTAGTGCCCACGGGTGCGAATCCGGTACAGTATTGGCCTTACGATAGAGGGCCGGCCATTTTCAACTATCTGGCGACACCGACCCACACTACCGGCGTTACCGTTTCGGGTACTTACTCCTGCACCACGACCATAGATCCCAAATGCACCGCCGACACACCGATTTATCAATGGTGAATATGATAGTTATGAAAACAAAACGGAGAATGCACATGTTGTTCCGTAAAGTATTCTTTCCACTTTTCGCCGTTATTTTCTCGCTTCTTTTCGCCGCCTGCGAAAAGGACGACACGAACAACAACGGGCCTAAAAAAGGTTCTGAACTCGGTCCCTGCTATGATGATGGCACCTGCGATGAAGGGCTCGTCTGTATCGCCGATGTCTGTTTCAAAGGAACGGTCACCGACGACGACCTCATAACCGATGACCTTATCCCCGAGGAGGAACCCGAGGGCGAAGATGTCGACACCAAGACCGACACCGACAAGGTCGATACGGACAAAGTGGATATCGATGAGGCCGATGTCGATGAGACCGATGAAGACATCGCGGGCGACGAAATCGCGGATGACGATGTGATCGTCGTCACCGGCCCCTGCGCCGCGCTCCCCTGTACCGCGGTGGCACACTCCGACGGCACCTGCACCAACGACGGAGAGACCTATATCTGCGGCTGTGTCGAGAATTATTCATGGGATGCCGAGAACAAGGATTGTGTTGCCGATACGCGGCGTACCGACTGTGGGAACGCTTTCCCCGACAACGCCCATTTCAGCGGCGACAATGCCGACGGAAAATTCGAACAACTCTGGGACGGCGATAGTTGGGAACCGGGCTCTTTCGCCTGCGCGTGGGAATGCGACCTGAACTACACTTGGGTCGACACCGCCTGCGTCGCCGACACCCAACGGACCGATTGCGTCAACATCCCGGAGAGCGCGCACGGTACCGGCGACAACAGCGACGGCAAGTTCGAACAGACATGGGACGGCGCCGCATGGCTCCCCGCGTCGGTGATCTGTGCGTGGGAATGCGACACCAACTATACCATCAACGGCAACGAGGATGGCTGTATCGCCGACACGCGGCGCACCGACTGTGAGAACATCCCGGCCAACGCGCACGGTACCGGCGACAACGCCGACGGCAAGTTCCCGCAGATATGGGACGGCTCCTCATGGGTACCGGGAAACGCCAACTGCGCGTGGACCTGCGACACCAACTATACCTTGAATCTCGCCGGTGATGCCTGCGTCGCCGACACGCGGCGTACCGACTGCGAGAACACACTACCCAACAATGCCCATTTCAGCGGCGACAACGCCGATGGCAAGTTTGAACAGACATGGGACGGCGCCGCATGGCTTCCCGGCTCGGTCGTCTGCATGTGGTCCTGCGATGAAAACTATGCCGAGATAACCACGGGGTCCTGTACCCTCGACACGCAACGTACCAATTGTACGAACATTCCCGCGAATGCGCACGGCACCGGCGACAATGCCGATGGCAAGTTCGAGCAGACCTGGAACGATGCCACGCAGGAGTGGGAACCGGCCCTCGTCGTCTGTACATGGGAATGCGACACGAACTACAACGACAACGATGAGAACGGCACCTGTGTCGCCAATACGCAGCGTACCAACTGTACGAACATTCCCGCGAATGCGCATGGCACCGGTGACAATGCCGATGGCAAGTTCGAGCAGACATGGGACGGTGATTCTTGGGAACCGGCCACCGACATCTGCACATGGCTCTGCGACACGAACTATAACGACGATGACGAGAACGGCACCTGCGTCGCCGATACGCGGCGGATCGACTGTGTTGTCCCCTCCCTGCCCGAAAATGCACATTGGATCGCTCCGAACGCCGACGGCAAATTCGAACAGACATGGGACGGCGACAGCTGGGAGGCGACCACCACCGATATCTGTGTTTGGGAATGCGATACGAACTATAACGACGATGACCAGAACGGCACCTGCGTCGCCGATACGCAACGGGTCGACTGTACCAACATCCCCTTGAATGCTCACGGCATCGACCCGAATGCCGACGACAAATTCGAGCAGACATGGGACGGTGACAGTTGGGAGGCGACCACCACCGATGTCTGTGTCTGGGAATGCGACACGAACTATAACGACGATGACGAAAACAGCACCTGCGTCGCCGATACGCGGCGAGTCGACTGTACCAACATCCCGGATAACGCCTAGGGAATCGACCCGAATGCCGACGGCAAGTTCGAACAGACATGGAACGGCGGGGATTGGGAACCGACCACCACCGATGTCTGTATATGGGAATGTGACGGACACTATGAAGAGGTCGGTAGCGCCTGCGAATTGCGTCCGGTCGTCTATGTCGATATAGACGCAACGGAGGGATTGAACACCGGCTACTCGTGGACCGATGCCTTTACCGATCTGTCGGAGGCGATAAACTACGCCGTCTGGGGACAGGAGATATGGATCGCGGCGGGGACCTATCTGCCCTCGCTCTGTCCGAATCTGGAAACCTGCACCGATAGAGAACGGCATTTCACCGTACGGCGCGGCATCCCCATCTACGGCGGCTTCGATGGCGCCGAAACGGCGCGGGCGGAACGCGACTGGGAGACCAACCAAACCATCCTCTCGGGCGATTTCAACGGCGACGATTCGTGGAATGCCGGGACACGCACATGGGAGAATATCTCCGAGAACGCCACCCATGTGTTCTACCACGACTGGACCATCGCCCCGCATCTGGACGAAACGGCGATCTTGGATGGCGTGATCATCACCGGCGGCAATGCCGATTCGACCGAATGGATGCACCAACAGGGCGGCGGCATGATCAACTGGTATAACAATTCCCCCGTCATAGTGAATACCGTCTTCTACGGCAACAGCGCCACTGCCAGCGGCGGCGGCATGCTCAATCAGGAGAATTCCAGCCCCACAGTGACCGACTGCACTTTTGAACGCAATGTCTCTTTGTTTGGCGCCGGCATGAACAACAGCGATAACAGTGACCCTGTCGTGACCGGAACCCTTTTCACCGACAACGGAATGCTCTTGTCCGCCGACGGATCGGGAGGTGGCATGGCGAACAACAACAACCAGCCCGTCATTACCGATTGTGTTTTTGAGGGCAATATCGCCTCCAGCGGCGGCGCTATGAACAACTCCGCCTCCACGCTGATTATCGACAGTTGTTCTTTTATCGCAAATCAGGGGACCGGCGGCGGAGCCATAGCGAACAAGAGTGCATCTCAGGCGCTTATCCAAAACTCTCTTTTTTATGACAATACTGCTCAGGATGCAGGTGCGATAAACCACCGAGAAGGTGATCTCGTCATCATTTCCTGCGAATTCCTTGATAATACCTCTTCCAGAATGGCCGGCGCCCTCGTGAACAATACGGCGACGGCGACGATCGTCAATTCTCTATTCCTCAACAATACCACCGCTCAATTCGGCGGGGCGATCCTCAGCATCTATTCCGACCCGATCATTACCAACTGCACCATCAGCGGCAACCACGCCGGCGGCTACGGCGGTGGTATCGGGAACGGTGAAGCCGACACCGTGTTAAGGAATTCCATCGTGTGGGGCAATACGGCGGGAGCGGCCGGCCCCAACATCTTTAACGCACCCGAAGGCAACGCGTTCGGCCCCTATTTCGCGGCCAGCAACCCCACCTATGCCTACAATGACATACAAGGTTGCGGTGGTAGCGGCGCATGGGTAGGCGCGCTCGGTACCGACGGCGGCAACAACATAGACACCGATCCGCTGTTCATCGGATCGGGCGACGATCCGTTCGACCTGCAGGCGACCTCGCCGTGCGTTGATACCGGCAGTAACGCGCTGGTGCCGGCGGAAATCACGACCGACATCCTCGGCGATGCCCGCATCCAGAACACCACCGTGGATATGGGTGCGTATGAACAGTGAACGGGAATACCGAATTGTAGGGGCGAACCGATGTGTTCGCCCTGTTGAGCAGGAGTTGAGCGGGCGAAGACGCCCTGTTGAGAGGTTGACATCCTTCCCCTGCCCTGTCAAGGGAAGGGATAATGGGAAGGGTTTTGTTTAAATGGAGTTCCCAATGATCGATGTCGCGCTGATCATGCCGTTGTTGAAAAAAGAGCGACGGATACTGGCCGCCTATCTTCTGGGGAGTGCCGTGAACGGTACCCTGCGCCCCGACAGCGACATCGACATCGCCCTGATGTTCCTGCCGGGGAAAGGCATGACGGGTATCGAACGGGGTGAACTTGCCGCCGAACTTTCGCTTCTTCTGCGGCGCGAGGTCGATCTGGGCATCATTTCCTCCGGCAATCTGGTCTATGCCCGCGAGGCCATTCTTACCGGACGGCGCATTTTTTCGCGCAACGACGGCATCGCCGATCTGTATGCGGCGACCCTGCTGGGACTGTACGCGCAATTCCACTATGAACGACGGGGGATCCTCCATGGCTATCTTGCCCGATGATGTGATACTCAACAAGGCCGCCGTCATCGAACGGGCGCTTCGTCGCATGCGGCAAGAGTATGCCTTCGACCCGGAACTGAAGAGTTTCACCCACATCGACGCCATGACGCTCAACATCGAGCGCGCGGCGCAGGCGGCCATCGATCTGGCCATGCACCTCGTTTCGCGCGACCGATTGGGCGCGCCGCAGACGAGCGGCGACGCGTTCCGCCTGCTCGCCGCGGCCGGGGTCATATCGCAGGGAACGCTCCGCGCCATGACCGCGATGATCGCGTTCCGCAACATCGCCGTCCATGAATATCAGGAAATGGATCTGTCGGTCCTGCGGAATATCGCCGGTGACCGGTGGCGTTCTCTCGTCGATTATTGCGCCGAATTGGGAATAACGATAGTGGTGAACGGTGAAGAGTGAACGGGAATACCGAATTGTAGGGGCGAACCGGTGTGTTCGCCCTGTTGAGCGGGAGTTGAGCGGGCGAAGACGCCCTGTTGAGGGTTGATGGTGAATGTGATTCGTAGGGGCGAACCGATGTGTTCGCCCTGCTGTCCTTTGACAAGCGCTCTTCTCGCGGGTATGATGACGATGTTCGGAATGAATGTGGATGCGTGAGGTTTTCCTGAATGAATCATCGTGAACTTGCCGTACTGCTCAAACCGGTGCTCTGGGATGCCGGGTTGGACATTACCGATGCGATCGCGCTTATTGAGCAAAAGGAAAAAGAGATACGCGGCGTCACCGCCGATGATCTCTACCGCAAACTGCTGATGTCCTACAACTGGTATCGTCTCGTGGAGGTGTTGGGCATGGAATATCTGCAACACTATGTCCTCCGCGACCCGGTCATAGAACGGCTTTTCCCTGAAAGCATGAAAAAACGGTATGCCTATGTCAGAACGATCCTTTTATCTGCATAACCTCTACCCGCTACAGGATGAGTTCCTGCGGCTGATGGAAAAAGGCGATACCTCTTTTTACCTGACCGGCGGAACGGCCCTCGGCAGACAGTACCTCCACCATCGTTTTTCCGACGATCTCGATTTCTTTCTCAATAACGCCGAAGACTTCAAAACACAGGTTGCCCGGATCATTGATCTAATTGGTCGCGAAACATCGTGGGAATGCACGGTGGGGGTGACCGCCGACTCGTTTCTCCGCGCCTTTGTGCGGAACGGCGATACGATCCTGAAAGTCGAGTTCGTCAATGATGTGCCGTACCATGCGGGCGAATTCCTGAAAAGCCCTCTTTTCAGCAAGATCGATGGGTGGCAAAACATTCTTTCGAATAAAATATCGGCGCTTTCCCGCAGGTCGGCCAAAGACATCGTCGATATCATTTTTATGGCGCGCACCTATTCTTTTTCATGGCAAGAAATGATCGCCGATGCAAAGAAAAAGGATATGTGGGTCGATGAACTTGCCGTTTCCGAACACCTTGCATCCTTTGATATGGCGCAGTGCGAAAGTATTAAATGGATCAAAAAGGTGGATATCGTCGAACTGACCCAACACCGTGATCGCATAGCCCGCGACATAGTCCGGGGGACCGACAACCAGAGATGGAGTGAACGGTGAACAGTGAACGGAAATACCGAATTGTAGGGGCGAACCGGTGTGTTCGCCCTGCGACGGGTGGAACATCCTTCCCCTGCCCTGTCAAGGGAAGGGAGTTAGAGGGAAGGGTTTTGAAATTAGAGGATCGTATGTGCATAGGTGGATTGAACCATTTTTTTAGGAGGTTGACCATGTGGTCAAACAGAGCGCTGTTTCTTTTGAGTCTTTCTTTCCTGTTCCTTCTCTTTACCGCCTGCGAAAAAGAAACGACAAAAACCGACAAAGACATCGTGACCGATGACGACATCATCGTCCTCGACGACGATCTTCTGACCGAAGAAGAACCCGACACCGACACCGACGGCGCCGAACCGGTCGCCTGCAAACTGGAAGACACCTTCTTCGAGGCTCAGCCGACCGAATGGACCGCCTTCTTCACCATGAAGATGTCGGGCCTCATCAACGACGCCGCCA